>JBEDCE010000134.1:0-5406 GCA_041176905.1 Pseudomonadota bacterium | reverse complement strand
AAGCTGCAACAAGGCGTGTGCGCCGCTCAAGCGGCGGCCACTTTTGCCCGCCTGTATTTCATGCCCGTGATTGATCAAGACCTGTCACCCCAGGTTCGGATGGAACCCGCATGGTGACTGAAGTCGTTTGGGCCTGCCTGTTCACAGCCCTGTGCTGGTGGCTCGGCACGGGTGTGATCCTGTGGCTCGACCGGCTGCCCGCACGCAGCTTCCGCTTCAGTCTGGCCGGCTGGACGGTGCTGTTGGCTTTGAGTTTTTGGGGTGTGGCCCACAGCATGCAAGAGGTCAGCGTGTTCAACGCCTACCTCGCCTTTGGCAGCGTCATCCTCATGTGGGGCTGGCACGAGCTGGCCTTTTTGACCGGATGGATCACCGGGCCGCGCAAAACCCCAATGGACGCAGGCCTCACAGGTTGGCCACGTTTTGTGCAGGCGGTGCAGGTCATGCTGTACCACGAGCTCGCCCTGCTCGTTAACTTTGCCATTTTGTGGTGGATGCAAGAGGGTCAAGCCAGCCATGTGGCGATTTGCACCTTTGCGCTGCTGTGGTTCATGCGCCTGTCGGCCAAACTGAATTTGTTTTTTGGCGTGCCACAAAACGGCGCGCAGTACCTGCCCGAACACCTCAAGTACTTGGCCAGTTATTTCCGCACCACCACCGGCATGTCGCTGTGGTTCGTGGTCTCGATGGGCGTGGCCATGGGCACTTGGTTTTGGCTGGTCTGGCTGGCGCAGCAAGGCGCTGTGGCCATCACCACCGGCTGGGTCATGCTGGCCACCTTGCTCGGGCTGGCCATCGTTGAACACGTCATCATGATTTTTCCTTGGCCACTGGAGCGGCTGTGGGGTTGGGCCATGGGCCAGACCAACAAACCGGCTTTGACCACACCCCCTTGAAGGCCCCATGAATACCTTGACCCTTACCCCCGCCCTGCGCGCCGATGGTTTTGACACACCCAGCATCCCACCACGCCCCAGTACTGGCGAGGTAAGCCGCACAAACCAACGACCGGTGGCCGTGGTCATTGGCAGCGGCTTTGGCGGGTTGGCTGCGGCCATCCGCCTGAGCGTGAAGGGCTACGAGGTCAAGGTCTTTGAAAAACTCGACGCCCCCGGTGGCCGCGCCTATGTGCACCACCAAGACGGCTTCACCTTCGACGCGGGACCCACCATCATCACCGCGCCTTTTTTGCTCGAAGAGCTGTGGGCTCTGTGTGGCAAAAGTTTTTCAGACGATGTGAAGCTGGTGGCCATGGACCCGTTTTACCGCGTGCGTTTTGCAGACGGCACCTGGTTCGATTACAACGGCGACCCCGAGCACATGCGCGCCGAAGTGGCGCGCTTTGAGCCCTCAGACTTGGCGGGGTACGAGCGCTTTTTGGAAGAGGCCGAGCGCTGCAAGACGCTGGGTTTTGAGGGCATGGGCGACATGGCCTTTGACAAGGTCAGCGACCTGATGGCCGCCATCCCCGACTTCTTGCGCATGGGTGCCTGGCGCAGCCTCTACAGCCTGGTGGCCAAACACATGCGCAACGACAAGCTGCGCATCGTGATGAGCTTTCACCCGCTGTTGATCGGTGGTAACCCCTTTGCTGTGACCTGCGCTTATGCGCTAATCAATTCGCTGGAGCGCACCTGGGGTGTGCACTCGGCCATGGGCGGCACCGGCGCCATCGTCAAAGGACTGGTGGGTCTGCTGCAAGAGCGCGGCGTGCCATTGCGCTGCAACGCACCTGTGACGCAAATCCGCATTGAAAACGGTCGCGCCTGCGGCGTCGAACTGCAAAGCGGCGAGTTCGTGCCCGCCGACATCGTGGTGAGCAACGGCGACACCGCTTGGACTTACAAAAACCTGGTGGCCCCCGAGCACCGCCGCGTGTGGACCGATCGCAAGATCGCCAACGGCAAATACTCCATGGGCTTATTTGTCTGGTACTTCGGCACCTCCAAACAATACAAAGACGTGCCGCACCACATGATGGTGCTGGGTCCGCGCTACAAGGGCTTGCTGCAAGACATCTTCAAAAAGCACAAGCTGGCCGACGACTTCAGCCTGTATTTGCACCGCCCCACCGCCACCGACCCCTCGCTGGCCCCGGAAGGTTGTGACACCTTTTACGTGCTCTCGCCCGTGCCGCACCTGGACAGCGGCACCGACTGGCCTGCATTCGCAGAGACCTACCGCGCCGCCATTGCCGAAAGCCTGGAAGCCAGCGTGCTGCCGGGCTTGCGCGATTGCATTGTGACCAGCAAGGTCACCACGCCGCAGGATTTTCACGACAACTTGTGGTCTTACAAAGGCGCGGGATTTGGCCTGGAGCCGTTGCTGCTGCAAAGCGCGTGGTTTCGCCCACACAACCGCAGTGAGGATGTGCCGGGCTTGTTTGTGGTGGGCGCCAGCACCCACCCGGGTGCAGGTGTGCCTGGCGTGCTGATGTCGGCCAAAGCACTGGAAACGGTGGTCCCCCATGTCAATGCCTGAACGCGTGACCAACCAGCCCAGCCACTTGAGCGCCGTGGCCACGCCTGCAGCCAACCAGTCCACAGCACCCGCGGTGCTGCAAGAACTTGACTTCGATTCGCACGACCTGCAAGCCTGCGTGGCCATGATGCAAGGCGGATCCAAAACATTTTTTGCAGCCAGCCGCTTGTTGCCGCTGCGCGTGCGCACCGCCGCGATCGCGCTCTACGCCTTTTGCCGGGTGGCCGACGACTTGGTCGATGAAGCCGCACCCGGCGACACGCCACTGGCTGTGCTGCAAGAACGCTTGGACGCCATTTACGCGAGCACCCCACACGACCACGTCGAAGACCATGCCTTGAGTCTCTTGGTGCAGCAGTACAAACTGCCTCGCCATCTGCTCGACGCCCTCATCGAAGGCTTTGCCTGGGACGCTGCGGGTCGCAGCTACGACAGCATCGAAGACCTGCACGCGTATGGCGCGAGGGTGGCGGGCAGTGTGGGCGCGATGATGAGCTGGATCATGGGACCCCAAAGCATGGACACGCTGGCGCGCGCCTGCGAGCTGGGCGTGGCCATGCAACTGACCAACATTGCCCGCGACGTCGGGCACGACGCCAGCATTGGCCGCCTGTATTTGCCCAGGCGCTGGCTGGTCGAGGCCGGGGTCAACCCCGAAGAGTGGCTGGCACAACCCAGCTTCACGCCGGCGATTGCACAGGTGGTGGCGCGTTTGCTGGACGAAGCCGATCGCATTTACAAACAAGCGCAATCCGGCATTGCCGCCCTGCCGCCCGATTGCCGCGCCGCGATTTGCGCAGCCAGCATGATCTACGCCGAAATCGGCCACCAGCTGCGCCGCGACGGACTGGATTCGGTCACCAAACGCACCGTGGTCAGCACCACGCGCAAGCTCATGCTGCTGGCCAGTGCTTGGACCCAGGTGCACTGGATCCGGGTGAGCGCGAACAACCCCGCACCACTGCAGGCCATCGTGGGTTTGGTGCAAGGCTGCCGAAATGCAGCACAGCACACCGGCTCCATGGGGTATTTTCCCAACCGCGCCATGCCCCAGCGGGTCGCGTGGATGCTGGAGCTGTTCGAGCGCCGAGAAAACGAGCGCTTGGGCCGTCACCCACCGAGAGCCACCCCATGATCGTCCGCTTGCTTTACGTCAGCCGATCCAACGGCCCGCAAACCACTACCGTCACGCGTTCCATCTTGGAACAAGCGCGGACGCACAACGCAGCGCAGGGCATCACCGGCGTCTTGTGCCAAGGTCAGGGATTTTTCTTGCAGGTGTTGGAAGGACCGCGAAGCGCTGTGAACGCGCTTTACCGACACATCGCTGTCGACATGCGCCACAAAGACGTGGAACTGCTGATGTTCGAAGACACCCAAGAGCGTCGGTTTTCACGCTGGTCGATGGCCTTGATCAAACTCTCGGATCAAGACCCAATGGTCAAACTGCAACACCCAGAGTTTGACCCCTACAGTGCCAGTGGCGCCCAAGCCATGCAGCTGCTGCTGCACTGGCTCGACAGCAGCCAGCCCATCGAGCGGCTGGGAGACTGAGTTTATTTGCGGGGGCGGTTGAGCCAGTTGGCCACCATGAACAAGCAAAACACCACGAACATGATGATGAGGATGTGATTGATTTCCATGGTGTCTCCTTATGTGGCTCAACAGATTTAAACAACGGTAGCGATCTTAAACGGAAGTGACACGGCTTGTGGCAGGTCGGCGCATCAAAGGGCCCATGGCCCAAAGGGTCAGCAAAAGCAACAACATTTCCAAGGCGTAGACCGAGGTGTAACCCAAGACTGGCGTGCTGATCAAGGCCACAGCATCCCGGATGATGCCCCCCAACGCCACGCCCACGCCTGCGGCCGTCGATTGAACCGCGCCCCAAGCCCCCATGGCCAAGCCCACTTGCCCAGGCAAAGCCTGCTGCATGGTGGCGGTGAGGGTGCCATGGGCAAACAACCCCGCACCCAAACCCACCAAAAACACACCCAGCACGAACAACTCGGCCGAGGCCAAGGGCGCAGCCAAGATGATGGCGGCAAAAGCGGGCAAGCCCAACCAAGCCCCGCCACCGGACATGCGGTAAGGCTCACCCCCACGGCCCAAAATGCGCGAGGCCCAGGCAAAGCCCAACAAACCACCCATGGCCAAATTGGCCGACAGCAAGGTGGTGCCGGAGACGCTCCAATTCAAAATCTCACCACCGTAGGGCTCGAGCAAGACGTCTTCCATGGTGAAGGCCATGGTGCCCAGCCCCACCGCGAGCAAGCGGCGCAGGGTGTTTGGCCCTTGGCAAAAGGTCTGCCAGGCCACGGTGAACGTTTGGTCCACGGGTGTGCCGGGTTTGCGCAAGGCGCTGCGTGGCTCTTGCTTCCACATGGCCACCACGTTAAGCACCAAGGTGATCACGGCCACGGTTTGCACCACCCGAATGAGGCGCCCCGGTGAGTAGTCGTGCAACCAATGGCCCAGCACCAGCGCACTGCCGATCATGCCCAAGAGTTGCATGACGAACATCAAGCCGACCACCTTGGGGCGTTTGTCGGGTGCGGCCAGGTCGGTGGCCAAAGCCAAACCCGCGGTTTGCACCATGTGCATGCCAAAGCCCACCAACAAGAACGCCACCGCCGCCCCGAACGGGCCGACCCACTCAGGGGCTTGGCTGGACTGGCCCGCACCCGCGAGCACCAGCAAGGCAAACGGCATGATCGAGAACCCACCAAACTGCAACAAGCTGCCCATCCAGATGTAGGGCACTCGACGCCAGCCGAGTTGCGAGCGGTGGTTATCGGATCGAAAACCAATGAGCGCACGCAGGGGTGCGATCAACAAAGGCAAGGCCACCATCAAGGACACCAAGGTGGCTGAGACGCCCATCTCCACGATCATCACGCGGTTGAGGGTGCCCACCAACATGAC
>JBEDCE010000133.1:0-5407 GCA_041176905.1 Pseudomonadota bacterium | reverse complement strand
CGGTCGCGCCAAGCGCCGATCAAGGCGGGCAAACAGGCAATGGCACGCACCGCGTTGCCGCCGCCGCGCACGCGCTGCATGCCGTAGTTCAAGCGGATGGCCGCCGATGGGGTTGTGCCGTAGTCGCGCGCCAAGCGTTCGATCTGCTCCACCGAAACGCCGCACACCTCGGCCGCACGCGCGGGCGGCCACTGCAGGGCACGTTCGCGCAGAGCGGACCAACCCAAGGTGTGTTGGTCGATGTAGTCTTGGTCCAGCCAGCCGTGCACGATGAGCTCGTGCATGATCGCCAGCGCCAGTGCGGCGTCGGTGCCGGGACGCAGCGCGATGTGTTCGTGGCATTTGTCGGCGGTTTCGCTGCGCCGTGGGTCGATGCACACCAAGCGTGCGCCCCGGCGTTTGGCTTCTTGGGCGACGCGCCAAAAGTGGATGCTGCTGCCGATGGCGTTGCTGCCCCAAATCAGGATCAGCTTCGACTCGGCAAAGTGCTGCACGCGCATGCCGAGCTTGCCGCCCAAGGTTTGGGTCAGGGCCTCGGCGCCCGCAGAGGCACAAATCGTGCGGTCCAATTGCGAGGCCCCCAGGGCGTTGAAGAACCGGGCGGCCATACCTTCACCTTGCACCAAACCCATGGTGCCGGCGTAGCTGTAAGGCAAGATGGCCTCGGGGTCGCGCTCAGCGATGCGGCCCAAGCGCGCCGCGATGTCGCCCATGGCTTCGTCCCAACTCACGGGGGTGAAGCGCCCGCTGCCTTTGGGGCCGCTGCGTTTGAGGGGGGTGAGCAAACGCTCGGCGTGGTGGGTGCGCTCGGCGTAACGCGAGACCTTGGTGCACAAGACGCCGTCGGTGCGCGGGTGATCTGGATTGCCTCGCACTTGGGTCGCCACACCATTCACAACGGTGGTGATCAGGGCGCAGGTGTCGGGGCAGTCGTGCGGGCAGGCGCCGCGCACATCTACCGTTTCGTTCAAGGTGTGGCTCATGAAGCAAGTCAGGTTGGGCTGGTGGGGGTGTTGGCCTGCAGGCCATAGGCCTCGCTCAGGCTCAGCAGGTGTTGTCGTTGTCGGGGTTCCAAAAACGGTGCCAACACTTGCAATGCGTGTTGCGCGCCGCGCAGCAAGGCTTGTTGGGCGTTGCCGGTTTCGAGCGCTTGACGGGGGTTTTGCACGTATTCAAAACTCAGCCAATAGGTCACCACCACCACCATGTTGTTGGCCGCAGCGGCGACCTCGCGCCGATCGATGTTCATCGCACCAGCACCAGACAAGCCGCTGAGCAGCTGCCGCATGGCTTGCGTTTTGTGCTGGAGCACACCTTTGAATTGGGTTTCAAGCAAGCGGTTGTTCGACAACAAATCGTTCAAGTCTCGGTACAAAAACCGGTATTGCCAAACCAGCTCAAACAGGCTGTGCATGAAAAACCAAGCGTCTTCGACGTCGCGCACACCTTGGCTGGCGGGCAACAACTCACCCAGACTGCTCTCGTAGCGTTTGAACAAACCGTTGATGAGCTCTTCTTTGGCCGGGTAGTGGTAATACAAATTGCCGGGGCTGATGCCCAAGTCGGCGGCGATCATCGTCGTCGAGACATTGGGCACACCAAAGCGGTTGAACAGCTCCAAGCTGGCCAGCAGGATGCGCTCGGCGGTTCGGCGTGGCGCTTTTTTCACGGAGGCCATTCAGGTTTTTCGGGCGCGCGCCGTGGCGTTCTTGGCTTTGGGCGAAGGCGCAGCGCGTGTGGTTTTGGCCCGTGTCTTGGCGGGGGAGGCCAAGGCGTGCATGTGCGCGATGTGCTCTTCCAAGGCTTGGATGCGTGCTTGCAGGGCAACGATGTCGGGCGCGCTCGGCATGCCCAAGTTCATCAAGGCGGTGGCCACGCGGTGTTCGAACAGGTTCTCCAGCTTGTTCCATTGGCCAGAGGCTTTGTCGGTGAATTCGTTGGCGATGTCCGCGACCTGTTCGGTCACCTGTTCGGTGGCTTGGCTCAACGCGTCGAGGCGAGCTTGGGCAGCGGCTTGGGTTTTGCTCTGAAGTTGCTGACCTTCGGTGACCAGGCTTTCAAACACCTTGGCGCCCTCGGCTTGCGCTTTGGCGAAAGCCCCGAGGCCGGCGAGCCAAATGTGTTGGGCGGAGTCCTTGACCTGTTCGGCGCGTTCGGTCAATGGGTCTTGCGCGGGGGCGCGGCGGGAGGGATTTTTGCGTGCGGTGCTCATGCCAACACTGTAAGCCTTGGGCCGCGAATTGGGTAGGGGGGCGTGGGCCTACAATTTGACCCAAGCCTTTCTTGCCAACCGAACCGTGACCGACATGACCGACTCCGCTGCTCGACCCGCCATCGTCCGACAAGACCGCGCCGATATCTTGGCCAGCGCACTGCCCGCTTTGCTGCGCAATCACGGCAAAACCATGGTCATCAAGTACGGCGGCAACGCCATGACCGACCCGGCTTTGCAACAAGCCTTTGCCGAAGACGTGGTGATGTTGCAGCTCGCTGGCGTCCGTGCGGTGGTCGTGCACGGCGGCGGCCCCCAGATCGAGCAACTCCTGCAGCGCTTGGGCAAACAAGGCACGTTCATCCAAGGCATGCGTGTGACCGATGCCGAGACCATGTCGGTGGTCGAGTGGGTCTTGGGCGGCCAAGTGCAGCAAACCATCGTGGGACTGATCAACCAAGCCGGTGGCCGCGCCATGGGCATGACGGGGCGCGACGGCGCCACGATCCAAGCCCAACGCTTGCGTTTGGTCGATACCCACAACCCTGCGGTGGTCCACGACTTGGGTCAGGTGGGGGATGTGGTCTCGGTCGACACGCGCGCCTTGGTGGGCGTGTTGGACGCCGGCATGATTCCCGTCGTCAGCCCGATCGGCTACGGCGCCGACAACGAAAGCTACAACATCAACGCCGATGTGGTGGCGGGTGAATTGGCCAAGGCCTTGAACGCCGAGAAATTGTTGATGATGACCAACATCGCAGGCGTTTTGGACCAGGCCGGCCAGCTCTTGCCCGAACTCTCACCTGCCCGCATCGACGCCCTGTGTGCCGACGGCACGATCTCTGGCGGCATGATCCCCAAGATCGCTGGTGCTTTGGACGCCGCCAAGAGCGGGGTACAAGCGGTTCACATTTTGGATGGTCGTGTACCACACGCCTTGCTGCTGGAGGTGCTCGGCAACGAGCCCTTTGGCACCACCATCCGCGCCCAATAAGGTCAAACCCATGCAAGCGCCGAACGACGATCCCCACACAGACGAGACGGCCTTGACCCCCGAGACCCCCCGCAAGCGACCCAAGCCCGGTGAGCGGCGGGTGCAAATTTTGCAAGCCTTGGCCTCCATGCTGGAGCAGCCCGGTGCTGAGCGCATCACCACGGCCGCGCTGGCTCAGCAACTCGAAGTCAGTGAAGCCGCGCTCTACCGTCACTTTGCCAGCAAGGCCCAGATGTTCGAGGCCTTGATCGATTTCATCGAGCAATCGATCATGGGCTTTATGGGTCAACTCGAGCAGCGCGAACCCGATGCGCGCCAACGCGCCCGCAAGCTCTTGAGTTGGGTCTTGCAGTTCGCTGAAAAAAACCCAGGTTTGTGCCGCGTGATGGTGGGCGACGCCTTGGTGCTGGAGCACGAGCGCTTGCAGCAACGCGTGAATCTGTTGTTCGACAAACTGGAGGCCCAGTTGCGCCAGTGCTTGCGCGAGGCAGGGGTGGTGGCGGGATCGGCCACACCCACCGTTCACGCCCAAGCCGATGCGGCGTTGATGATGGCTTGGTGCGTGGGCCGACTGCACGGTTTTGCGCGCAGCGGTTTCAAGCGCCTGCCCAGCGAACACCTCGAACACCATTTGGCCGCTTTGATTCCCTGACGGCTGCCTCTGCGTCTACCCAAGACGCGATTTTTTTGGCGGGGGCTTGAAAAAAGCACGGTCGTTCGATTATGATGGCCCACTTGTTTCGCTAGTGAAGTCAACCCGCCACCATGCCCAGCCTTGCTCTCCAAACCCCAGTGCCATCAGCCGATGCGCCGCGCGCGCAGCACAAAGGCCAGCAAACCAAAGCCGCCATCGTCGACGCAGCTTTGGGTTTGGCCACGCAAATTGGCTTAGAGGGTTTGTCCATCGGTGCGCTGGCCGAGGTCATGCACATGAGCAAGTCCGGCGTGTTCGCTCACTTTGGCTCGCGCGACGAACTGCAAATGTCGGTGATCCGCGAGTACCACACCCGTTTTGAGCACGAGGTGTTTTTCCCCGCACTCAAAGCCCCGCGCGGCTTGCCCCGCGTGCGCCAACTCTTTGACAACTGGATGCAGCGCACCTCGGTGGAAATCGATTCGGGCTGCATCTACATCAGCGGTGCCGTGGAGTTCGACGACCGCCCAGGCCCCGTGCGCGACGCCTTGGCCAGTTCGGTGCAGGTGTGGCTCGACGCGGTTCGCCGTGCGATTGAGCAGGCCGTGGAACAAGGCCATTTGCGCCAAGGCACCGACGCCGCCCAAATGGGTTTTGAAATTCACGCTTTGATTTTGGCCCTGCACTACGAGGCGCGTTTCATGCGCAACCCCGATTCGTTGCAGCGCGCGGTCAAAGCCTTTGAGTCCATCGTGGCGCGCAACAGCGCCGCTTGATCTTTCACTTTCATCACTGGAGACCTCCCCATGCCCATCTACAACCCGCCCCTGCGCGACATGCGGTTCGTCATGCACGAGGTGCTGCGCGTGGAAGACGAATTCAAAGCCTTGCCCGCACACGCCGAGACCGATGCCGACACCATCAACGCGGTGCTCGAAGAGGGCGGCAAGTTCGCAGCGGAAGTGGCGTTCCCGCTGAACATCAGCGGTGACGCAGAGGGCTGCAAGCTGGACAAAACCAACCACGCGGTGACCACGCCCAAAGGCTTCAAAGAGGCGTATGCCCAGTACATCAAAGGCGGCTGGGCTGCGCTGTCGTGCGACACCGAATATGGCGGTCAAGGTTTGCCTTTTGTGGTCAACCAGTGCTTCTACGAGATGATGAACTCGGCCAACCAGTCGTGGACCATGTACCCCGGTTTGTCGCACGGGGCTTACGAGTGTTTGCACGCCCACGGCACGCCTGAGCAAAAAGCGCTCTACCTGCCCAAACTCACCAGCGGTGAGTGGACCGGCACCATGTGCCTGACCGAACCCCATTGCGGCACCGATCTGGGCATGTTGCGCACCAAGGCCGAGCCGTTGGCCGATGGGAGCTACGCGATCACAGGTCAGAAGATTTTCATCAGCGCCGGTGAGCACGACTTCACCGACAACATCATCCACTTGGTGCTCGCGCGTTTGCCCGATGCGCCCGTGGGCAGCAAAGGCATCAGCCTGTTCGTGGTGCCCAAATTCAAGGTCAAGGTCGATGGCAGCATCGGTGAGCGCAACGCCATCCACTGCGG
>JBEDCE010000132.1:0-5464 GCA_041176905.1 Pseudomonadota bacterium | reverse complement strand
GGCGCGGCGCGCGTAAATGTTGAGCAACTCGGCCGCGGCGTCGCGCACCTGTTCGGCGGCCTTGCGTTTGGCCTTTTCCCATTGACCGCTGCCGAGCTTGTGCAAGGGCGCTTCGTCGGCGCTCACACCGGTGTAGCGGCCAATGAGGTGCAGCTGGCTCACGGGCACATACAGCACCGCATCGGCCGCGTACTCGAGGTGCAAGAACTCCTGCAGCGCGGGCGTGCCGTCGGCGTTGACCTCGCCCATGTCCATGTTGATGAGCCCGCGGTAGCGGCCAATGCCGTGCGCGCTGTGCACCACCGGGTCGCCCACGTTGAGCTCGGAGAGGTCTTTGATCAGCGCCTCCACATCGCTGACCTGTTCTTGCTTGCGCCGTCGCCGCGCCGCGCCGTTGGCCGCGAACAGCTCGGTCTCGGTGACCAAGTCCACCGCGTGCTCAAGCCAAGCAAAGCCCGTGTGCAGCGCGGCCGTGGCGATGCCGATGCGCTCGTCGCTCGCCACGAATTCGTTCAAGCTGTCAAACGCAGGCGGGCTCAAGCCACTGGCGCGAATGAAGTCCAACAGGCTCTCGCGCCGCCCATCGCTCTCGGCCAAGATCAACACCCGGTGCCCACTCACGCCCATGTGCGTCTTGAGCTTGAGCAAAGGATCGCTCGCCCCCCGCACCGCCGCCACATCCGGCAAAGCCAAACAATCGGGGTCAGTTTCCGATTCGGCTTGCGTTTTCAACACCCACACCGGGTGTTCGCGCACGCGCTGGTGAAACGCCTCCGAGCTCAAAAACAAGGCGCTGGGCGGCAGCACCGGGCGCTCGGGGTCGCCTTGGAGCAAGCGGTGGCGATCTTGCGTGTCTTGCCAAAAGCGCTGAAAGGCCGGCTCCACGTCGCCGTGCAGCACCACGCCAGCCTGCTCGCCCAGGTAGTCGAACACGGTGGCCGTTTCTTCAAAAAACAGCGGCAGGTAGTACTCGATGCCCGCGGTGGCCACGCCGTTGCCCATGTCTTTGTAGATGCGGCTTTTGGTCGGGTCGCCGTCCAAGAGTTCGCGCCAGCGTTGGCGGAACAGCGCGCGCGCAGCGTCGTCCATCGGGAACTCGCGCCCCGGCAACAAACGCACCTCGGGCACGGGGTAGAGGCTGCGCTGGCTGTCGGGGTCGAAGGTGCGGATGGAGTCGATCTCGTCGTCGAACAAATCCACGCGGTAAGGCACCAGCGAGCCCATGGGGAAGAGGTCGATCAAGCCACCGCGCACCGCGTACTCGCCGGGGCTCACCACCTGCGTGACGTGTTGGTAGCCCGCCAAGGTCAGCTGGCTTTTGAGTTGCGCTTCGTTCAAGCGCTGCTTGACCTTGAACTCGAAGGTGTAGGCCGCCAAAAACGCGGGTGGCGCCAAGCGGTACAGGGCCGTGGTGGCCGGGATGATGACCACGTCGGCGTCGCGCTGCCCGCCGTGGCCGTAAATGCGCCACAGCGTGGCCAAGCGCTCCGAGATCAGGTCTTGGTGCGGCGAAAACGTGTCGTACGGCAGGGTTTCCCAATCTGGGAACAAAGCGGTGCGCACCCCGGGCGAGAAAAACGCCAACTCGTCTTGCAGGCGTTGCGCGTCGCTGGCGTCGGTGGTGACGATGGCAAGTAAGCGCCCCTGGGCTTGTTCGCGCTCGGCCAAGCGGCCCAAAGCCAGTGCGTCGGCGCTGCCAAACGGGCGCGGCAAGGTGTGGCGTTGACCGGCTTTGAGGGGAGGGAATTGCATGCGTGTCCTGTGGGTATCAACACAAAACCCCCCTGCCTGTTCGGGAGGGGGGAAGGGTGATGTTCAAGTCGATTCTAAAATGGGCGCATGAAACCTTGCCCTGAGCCCCGTTGTTATGCCTTGGTGCCCTGTGCCGGTACCGGCTCCAGGGCGGGCACGGCGCAGCCCAAGCAATACACCGCCTTGGCTGGCCGGGCCTTGGTTTTGCACACCTTGGACGCCCTGCGCGCGGTGCCCCGCCTGGCCCACGTGTTGGTGGTGATCGCGCCCGACGACGGCCAATGGGCCACTTTGAATGCACCCGATGACGCACGCACCTCGGTGGCGCCCTGCGGCGGCGACACGCGCGCGGCCAGCGTCTTTCAAGGCCTGTCGGCCTTGGTGGCTCATGGCGCCCAAGCGAACGACTGGGTCCTGGTGCACGACGCGGCGCGTTGCCTGGTCTCGCCCAGCGATATCGATGCCCTGATGGACGCCGTGCTCGATGACCCGGTGGGCGGCCTCTTGGCCGTGCCCGTGCCCGACACTTTGAAGGCCGAAGCCGATGGCCGCGTGCTGCGCACCGTCGACCGACAGCACCAATGGTTGGCGCAAACCCCGCAAATGTTCCGCGTGGGCCACCTACAAGCCGCCTTGCAAGCCGCACAAGCCCAAGGCTTTGCCGGCATCACCGACGAGGCCAGCGCCATCGAAGCCCAAGGCCACGCGCCGCGCCTGGTGCGCGGCAGCACCCACAACATCAAAGTCACTTGGCCAGAAGATTTCGCTTTGGCCGAAGCCCTCATCCGGAGCCGTTCATGAGCATGTCTATTCGCGTTGGAGAAGGGTGGGACACCCACGCCTTGGTGGCCGGTCGGCCCCTGATTTTGGGCGGCGTGCACATCCCGCACCCCACGGGCCTGATGGGCCATTCGGATGCCGACGCGTTGCTGCACGCCATCACCGACGCCTTGTTCGGCGCGGCCGCGCTCGGCGACATTGGCCGCCACTTCAGCGACACCGACCCCGCCTTCAAAGGCGCGGACTCCTTGGTTTTGTTGCGCGAAGCCGCGGCGCGCGTGCGCGCGGCGGGCTTTGAGATCGGCAACATCGACAGCACGGTGGTGGCGCAAGCGCCCAAGCTCGCGCCGCACATCGACGCCATGCGCCGCAACATCGCGCAAGCCGTGGGCGTGGACTTGGCTTGCGTCAACGTTAAAGCCAAAACCGCTGAAAAGATGGGCCCGGTGGGCGAAGGCCGGGCCATGGAGGCCCGGGCCGTGGCGTTGATCAGCCGCGTGGGCTGAGCGCGCTGTTCAGGTTTTATTGGGCGGCCCAGCCGCCGTCCATGTTCCAGGCCACGCCGCGCACGTTGTTGCCCGCGGCCGAACAGAAAAACACCGCCAATTCGCCCAACTCTTCGGGCGTGGTGAATTGCATCGAGGGCTCTTTCTCGCCCAACAACACCTTCTTGGCGTCCTCGTTGGACAAGCCCAGCGCGGCGGCCTTGGCGTCGACCTGTTTTTGCACCAAGGGCGTCAGCACCCAGCCGGGGCAAATCGCGTTGCAGGTCACGCCGGTGGTGGCGTTTTCCAGCGCGGTGACCTTGGTCAGGCCGACCACACCGTGCTTGGCCGCCACGTAGGCCGACTTTTCGGCCGAGGCCACCAAACCGTGCACCGAGGCCACGTTGATGATGCGGCCCCAGTTGGCCGCTTTCATGGCGGGCAGGGCGCAGCGCGTGGTGTGGAAGGCGCTGGAGAGGTTGATGGCGATGATCGCGTCCCAACGCTCGGTGGAGAAGTTTTCGATCTTGCTCACGTGCTGAATGCCCGCGTTGTTGACCAAGATGTCCAGCGAGCCCCACTGCACTTGCGCGAACTTCACCATGTCTTCAATTTGGTCGACGCGGCTCATGTCCGCGCCGTGGTACGCGACCTTCACGCCCAAGGCCGCGATCTCAGCCTTGGGGCCCTCGACATCGCCGAAACCGTTGAGCACGATGTTGGCGCCTTGGCGGGCCAAAGCCTTGGCAATGCCCAGGCCGATGCCGCTGGTGGATCCGGTGACGAGGGCGGTTTTGTTTTTCAACATGCGGGGAACTCCGTTGCATTACGATGATGGACAAGTTTATGACCTTTCCCCTACTCCAACATGACACCGTCCAAGGCCTGAAGGGCACGAGTGGCGAGGCCCGCCGCGTGGCCAGCTGGGTCTGGCCATGCGACAACCCCAATAGCCGCCACTGGGTGGTGTGTGTGCACGGCCTCACGCGCCAAGCGCGCGACTTCGATGTGCTGGCCCAAGCCCTGCAGCCCCATGCCCGCGTCATCAGCATCGACGTGGCCGGCCGCGGCCACAGCGACTGGCTGCAGGACGCCAGCGGCTACCACGTCGGCACCTACGTGGCCGACATCGCGCAGCTGCTGATGCAGTGGCGCACCGCGCACCCCGATGCGCTCATCGATTGGGTCGGCACCAGCATGGGCGGGCTGATTGGCATGGCCTTGGCCGCTCAGCCCGCTTTCGCGCCGCGCCGTTTGGTGCTCAACGACGTGGGCCCAGTGCTCGAGTGGACCTCGCTCAAGCGCATCGGCGACTACGTCGGCAAGAACCCCAGCTTCGACACCGAAGACCAAGCCGTGGCTTACCTGGCCAGCATCAGCGCCAGCTTTGGCCCGCACACGCCCGAGCAGTGGCGGGCCTTGTCGCGCCCCATGCTGCGACAGCGCGCCGACGGCCGCTTCGGTTTGCACTACGACCCCAAAATCGCTCACCCCTTCGAGGCCATGGCCCAAGCCGCCAGCGAAGAGGCCGCGCGCCAAGCCATCAGCGCGGGCGAAGCTGCCATGTGGGCCATGTTCGATGCCATCGAATGCCCCACCTTGTTGCTGCGCGGCGCCGACTCCGACCTGCTCAGTCGCGCCACCGCACAAGCCATGGGTCAGCGCGGCCCGCGCGCGCGTTGCGTGGAATTTGCCGGTGTGGGCCACGCGCCCACCTTGGTCGCCCCCGACCAAGTGCAGGCCGTGTGCGATTTTTTATTGGCGCCATGAAGTCCTCGTTTTCTTCGGTGAGCAATGCCGCGCCCTCGGCCTTGGCCGCGGCGACCGCCCACGACCTGCCGCTGGACGCCGCCGCCTTGGCGCGTGCGCGCGCCTTCGCCGAGCCGCTCTTGTCGGGCGAGCAGCTGGCCACTGGTGAGAACACCTGGCAGCACGCCGAGGCCGTGGCGCAAATCCTGCGCGACATGGGCGGCTCCGAAGCCATGCAGGCCGCGGCCTATTTGGTCTACGCCTGCCAACACCTCAACCGCCCGCACGACGTCATCGCCAAAGCCTTCGGCGACAACCAAGCCGACTTGGCGGTGGAAACCACCAAGCTCGTGCAACTGCAGCGCCAAGCGCGCAGCAAGTCCACCGGCAGCACCGCGCTGGACGCGCAACAAACCGAAAACGTGCGCAAGATGCTGCTGGCGTTTTCGCGCGACCTGCGCGTGGTCATGCTGCGCTTGGCCTCGCGCCTGCAAACCTTGCGCCACTTTGCGCTCAGCCGCCAAAACCCTGGCCCGGCGCTGGCCAGCGAGTCGCTGCACATCTTCGCGCCGCTGGCCAACCGCTTGGGCATTTGGCAGGTCAAGTGGGAAATCGAAGACCTGGCCTTCCGTTTTCTGGAACCCCAAACCTACAAAGAGGTGGCGCAGCTGCTCGACGAAAAACGCGTCGAGCGCGAA
>JBEDCE010000131.1:0-5466 GCA_041176905.1 Pseudomonadota bacterium | reverse complement strand
CTCTACGTGGACCGCAGTGCCATCGAGCGGGAAGACAGGGTCCGCCGCGTCTGGGAAATGCAAGACCTCAAAACGCCGGACCCCGAAGGGGTGCGCTCCAGACGCTACCTGAACGAATACGACTGCACCTACAAAATGCACCGCTTGGGGCGGATGAGCAGTTACGCTGGTCCCAAACTGACCGGTGAGAAAGTCGCCGATGTGAAAGACATGGGCTACTGGCGAAAAATCCCACCCAATGGCGTTTTTGTGCTGACCTACATCGCCGTTTGTATCGAATAAGTTTTTTGATGCTTCATCGTTGACGATATTGACCGCCAACGGGCCGTCCATGAACCCAATTTCATGATCTATGTCAATAACTCGGGGCCCTGCTCGGCATAAAGTGAAGGTTCTTTTGATCCGCAACAGGAGACCTTCATGAAAATCTTATTGGCCGTTGACGGCAGCGAATACACCAAAAAAATGCTGGCCTACTTGACCACGCACGACGAACTTTTCAGCACGAAAAACAGCTACACCCTGCTGACCGTGAGCCCTCAACTGCCCCCGCGCGCGCGCGCTGCCGTGGGCAAAGACATCGTCGAGGCTTACCACCTTGACGAAGCGGAAAAAGTGCTCAGCCCGGTGACCAAGTTTTTGCTGCGCCACGGCATCGACGCCAAGACCCTGGCCAAAGTGGGCCATGCGGGCGAAACCATTTCTAAAACCGCCGACAGCGGTAAATTCGACTTGGTGGTGATGGGCTCGCACGGCCACGGCACCTTGGGCAACCTGGTCATGGGCTCGGTCGCTACCCAGGTGCTAGCGAACTGCAAAGTGCCTGTGTTGTTGGTGCGCTGAGCACCAGGCCTTGGCCCATTTCAGCAGAAAAATTCAGCCAAACACTCCATTTTTTACGAACCATAAAGCTGCCTAACTCAGCAAAAAATTGCGCCTTCTGCCCTAGACTTCAAACCTTTGAACAGACGGTCCTCGACATGCGTGTCGAACCGGTGCTGTGAATAAGTCTCATCGGATTTGAAAGGTCTTTATGGATACCGTTGCCCCTCTTTGGTTGTGGGCCACTTTTGTGGCCATTGTGTTGATATCGCTGTTCGTCGATTTTGTGGTGCTCAAAAAGCAAGGCGCGCACGACATCGGCGTCAAGGAGGCGCTCAACTGGTCGCTGATCTGGGTTGCACTGAGCTTTTTGTTCAACGGTTTGTTCTGGTGGGCCATCAAGGACACCACGGGTTCGGTGGAGTTGGCCAACACCAAGTCGCTGGAATTCCTCACGGGTTACCTGATCGAGAAATCATTGGCGGTGGACAACATCTTTGTCTTCCTGATGATCTTCACTTACTTCGCTGTACCGAGCGAGTTCCAAAAGCGCGTGCTGATGATCGGCATCATCGGGGCCATCGTGTTGCGCACCATCATGATTTTGGTGGGTGGTTGGTTGCTGGCCGAGTTTCACTGGGTGCTCTACGTGTTCGGTGCTTTCCTGATCCTCACGGGTGTGAAGATGTGGTGGGCTGCAGGCAAAGAACCTGATCTGGACGACAACCCAGCGCTCAAGCTGCTGCGCAAGCTGCTGCCCGTCAGCAAAAACTACGACGGTGAAAAATTCTGGACCATAGAGAACGGCAAGAAGATCGCCACGCCCTTGTTCATGGTGATCTGCTTGATCGCCTTGACCGACGTGATCTTTGCGGTGGATTCGATCCCAGCGATTTTTGCGATCACCTCGGACCCCTTCATCGTGTTGACCAGCAACGTGTTCGCAATCCTCGGTTTGCGTGCCATGTATTTCTTGCTGGCGGCAGTGGCCAACAAGTTCCACTTGCTCAACTACGGCCTGGCCGTGATCCTAGTGTTCATCGGCACCAAGATGTGCCTGATCGATGTGTTCAAGATCCCGGTGGGCATCTCGCTGGGTGTGGTGGTCGGTATCCTGGCCGTGACCATGTTGTTGAGTGTGCGCTCGTCCAAAGCCTGAACCTGCAGCGGTTCATGCGGCCGCGACGCTGGCCTGCAAGAGCCGCTGCACCAGCGGGTGTTGCACTTTCTTTTCGGTACCGATCGCGTAAAAGTTTTCCTTCACCCCTTCGCAGGGCCCCAGACGCTGCACGTCGTAGTGCGCCAGCAACTCGTCGTGCATCCACTCAGCGGCCGGGAACACCCCCATGCCGCTTTCACCAAAGGTCTTGAGCAAAGCGCTGTCTTCGAACTCACCCACGATGCGCGGGCGGATGCCGTGCTGTTCAAACCAATGGTCCAGTCGGGCGCGCACGGCGGTGTGGCCCGTGGGCAGCAGCACCGGCACCTCGGCCAGGCTGGCCGGGAATTTCTTTTTGGCCGATTTGACCAGCGCTGCGGTGCCGTACCACGACACGGGGGACGTGCCCAGCGCATGGTTGTAGAGCTTGATGTTGGCGTTGCCCGGCGCGGGGCGGTCCGACAGGACCACGTCCAAACGGTGCAGGGCCAAGTCACCCAGCAGCTCGTCAAATTCACCCTCGTGGCACAGCAAACGCAGATGAGGCTCGCCCATCACGGGTTGCATCAGGCGGCGCACCACCAGTTTGGGCAAGCCGTCCGAGATGCCCGCAGCTAGGCGAACGGTGGGCGAACTGACCGCATCGCGCACCAGCGCCGGCAGGTTTTCGCCCAACTGAAAAATCTGGTCGGCTTGTTGCATGGCGGCCAGCCCGGCATCGGTCAGCACCAGGCCGCGACCCGCGGGTTTGAGCAAGGCGTAGCCCAAAGATCGCTCCAGTTCTCGCACTTGGGCGCTCACGGTTTGCACCGCCATGCCCAGCTTGTCGGCCGCACGGGTGATGCCACCCTCCTTGGCCACGACCCAGAAGTAGTACAGGTGCTTGTAGTTGAAGGTGGTGCGCATGGGCAGATTTTTCAAGAATGTTGATCGGCCATTATCTGTTTTTACGGGATCAAAGCTGCTCTTGGAGATGGGTCACTTTTCACCTGCAGCACAGGACACTTTGACGTGGCAAGATCAACCCCTCACGATGGTTGAGGATTTTGTTCATGCGCTCCTTGTTGGCACTGGCCTTCTACACCCAAACCCTGGCCCCCAAACCCGATGGCCACCACAGTGAGGCGGTGTCATACGGGCCGGGCCACGCATGAGTCGGTTGCTCATTCTCGGTGCCACCGGCCTCGTTGGCCAACAGGTGCTGGCGCAAGCCTTGGCGGACCCCAGTGTGGTGCAGGTCGTGGCCCCCACACGGCGGTCGCTGGCACCTCACCCCAAGCTGCTGAACCCCATTGTGGATTTCAAAGCCTTACCACAGGCCGATTGGTGGGCCGCCGATGCGGTGGTGTGCTGCCTGGGCACCACGCTGAAGCTGGCGGGCTCAGCCGCAGCGTTTCGCGAAGTGGACCATGCCCATGTGCTGTCCGCTGCGCGCCTGGCCCGCGCGGCGGGCACGCCGACCTTTGCCTTGAACTCATCGCTGGGCGCAAAGGCAGGCAGTGGCAACCTGTATTTGCGCACCAAGGGCGAGACGGAAGACGACCTGTTCGCTTTGGGCTTTGCCTCGCTGACGCTGGTGCGGCCGTCCTTGTTGGACGGCGGTCCTCGGCCCGACACCAGGCCGGGCGAGGCGGTGGGCCTTTTTTTGTTTCGGCTGGCTCGGCCCCTCATTCCGGCGCGTTACCGCGCTGTGCGCACCGAGGCCGTGGCGCGTGCCTTGCTGCAGGCTGCCCGACAGGCCAAGCCAGGCCGCTGGTGTGTTGAAAACGCCGAGATTTCAGCGAGATGACCGTCGCCGGCCGGCAGACTCGCAACTGCGAGTGCTGCGCTGCCTCCCTAGGGGGTGCTTTCGCCTTGGGTCATGCCTGGCGCAGATGCCAGGCCTTGGGTCTGGTAAAAGTCTGGATGCCGTAGGTAGACAGGGTCAGGCCAACGCCGGAATCACCGTAGCCGCTCCATGGAAGGCGCGGACTGACGCGGTCGCAGCAGTTCCAATACACGGTGCCGGCCCTGATCTGCGCCAGTAGGGTGCGAGCGCGTGACTCATTGGGTGTGAAGACGCCAGCGGTCAAGCCGTACCGGGTGTCGTTCATCAGCGCTACGGCTTCGGCATCGCCGCCCACCTTCTGGATACCGATCACCGGGCCGAAACTCTCCTCCTGCATGATTGTCATGCTGTGGTTCACGCCGGTCAAAACTGTGGGCGCAAACCAGTTGCCAGGACCGGGCAGACGATGACCGCCACACTGCAGGGTCGCGCCCTTGGCCACGGCATCGGTCACCTGGGCCTCCAGCACATCGAGCTGCGGCGCGCGGGTGATGGCGCCAATGTAGGTGTCCTCCGCTGCCGGGTCGCCAAGCTTGAAGCCGTGCACTGTTGCCAGAAACGCGGCAACAAAGGTCTCATAGATGGACTCATGAACATAGATGCGCTCCACCGAGCAGCAAGCTTGGCCGGCGTTGTACATGGCGCCGTCGGCCAGAGACTCGGCCGCCACCTGCGGGTTGGCGTCATCACAGACGTAGGTGGGGTCCTTGCCGCCGAGTTCTAGCTGCAGTTTGACCAGGCGCGGCCCCAGGGCCTGGGCGATGCGGGCGCCGGTAGCGTGCGACCCCGTGAAAAACAGGCCGTCGATCGGTTGCGCCTGCAAGGCCGCCCCCACCTCCGCTCCACCCACTAAGGTGATGAACACGTCAGCAGGTACGCCTGCGGCATGCATAAGGCGGGCCATGGCCAAACCAGTCAAGGTGGCATATTCAGAAGGTTTGTACAGCACGGCATTGCCGGTCAGCAGCGCTGGCACGAACACGTTGCAACCGACAAACCAAGGGTAGTTCCAGGCAGAGATATTGACCACCACGCCCAGCGGCGTGTGCTGGATCTGCTCTGTCATGCCACCGTCGGCCAACACGGTTTCGGTCGCCAAACTGGCGTCGACTGCGCTCAAAAAGAAGTCGATCCGGCCCATCAGGCCGTTGAGCTCGTTGCGCGACATCTTGATGGGCTTGCCAGTTTCGCGGGTCATGATCGCGGCCAGCGGTTCGAATTCGGCCCGCACCGCGGCGGCAAAGCGTTCGATGCATGCTTTGCGGGTGGCCAGCGGTGTGGCGGCCCAGGCAGCCTGGGCAGCGCGTGCACGCCCGGTTTTGAGGGCCACCGACGCCGCGTCATCCGCGTCCACGTTGGTGATCAGGGTGCCAGTGGCGGGGTTGTGAATGGCAAGTTGGTTCATACAGCGCGTGGGGGTAGGGCTTATAGTCAGTTGGGGGCTTTGGTGGTTCTGTCGCAATAGTGAAGTCTAGCCGAATGAGTTGCGTCGCTGAGTTGGAGATCAAGCTGCAAGGCTGCTGACATGGTTTTGCCCTCGGGGCAGTTCATCTGCCCCTTGCGGATCATGTGCATGGTTTCGATTCCGGCGATGATGATTCGTGCACTCCAAAACGACTTGAATCAGAGTATCGCTCGGGTGATTCGTTTGATGGCC
>JBEDCE010000130.1:0-5532 GCA_041176905.1 Pseudomonadota bacterium | reverse complement strand
GGCCCCGCCAAGCTGTGGGCGCAGATCAAGGCCGAAGCGCCGCAGTACGCCAAGCTCTTGCCCATGTTGCCGCGCCTGCTCCAAGGCTACTTGCAGCAACGCTCGCCCGATCTGCAACGCGAGCTCGCCGATTTGCGTCAAGAACAACGCCGCACCCACCGGCTTTTGCAGTCGGCCATTTTGGTTGTCTTGGGGTTTGCCTTGGGCGGCATGGTCACGGTTTGGCTCATGGGCACGTTGCGTCCAATCCTATAATGGTGGGTTTTGGTCCGCCCGCGCTTGAGTCGGCGGTTTTCAACACCTTCCAGAGGTTCTCGACATGCCCATTTATGCCTACCAGTGCGGGTCCTGTGGCCACGCCAAGGATGTGTTGCAAAAAATGTCCGACGCACCCCTGACCAACTGCCCGGCCTGTGGTGCCGACACCTTCAACAAACGCCTGACCGCGCCGGGCTTTCAGCTCAAGGGCTCGGGTTGGTACGTTACCGACTTCAAGGGGGGTGCTTCGGCCGCTCCAACCGCACCTGAGAGTGCGGCTCCAGCGGCGCCCAGCGCGCCCACACCACCCTCCACAACGACTTGAGCACGCCTTATGACCGCTATCAGAAAATGGTTGTTTGCCGGTTTGCTGGTCTTGGTGCCGCTGATCATCACCTTGTGGGTGCTCGATTGGGTGGTGACCACGCTGGACAGCACCTTACAAGTGCTCCCTCGGGATTGGCATCCCGACGTGCTTTTGGGGGTGCACATCCCTGGTTTGGGCGTGGTGTTTGCCTTGCTGGTGCTTCTGTCCATCGGCGCCTTGGCGTCCAACATCATTGGCAACCGTTTGGTGAGTTGGTGGCACAGCCTGTTGCACCGCATCCCCGTGGTGCGCTCCATCTACTCGGGCGTCAAACAAATTTCCGACACCTTGTTTTCTGAAAAAGGTAACGCTTTTCGCAAAGCTTTGTTGGTTCAGTGGCCCCACCCTGGCATGTGGAGCATCGGTTTTCTGACCGGCGCACCCGATGGTGGGGTCTTACACCACCTGCGCCAAAAGCCTGGCATTGAGGCCGATGATGAATTTGTCAGCGTGTTTGTGCCCACCACGCCCAACCCCACAGGCGGTTATTTCGTGATGGTGCGCCGTCGCGATTGTGTGGAGTTGGCCATGAGCGTGGACGAAGCGCTGACCTACATTGTTTCCATGGGCGTCATCGCCCCCAGCGGTGTTCGCAACGCTGCACCCACCCCCCACACGCCTTGAGCCTGTAACTTCTGTTGAAAGAAACCTTCCTATGGCAATGCGTTCCCACTACTGCGGTCTTGTGACCGAAGCCCTGACCGGTCAAACCGTGAGCCTGTGCGGCTGGGTCAACCGCCGCCGCGACCACGGCGGCGTGATCTTCATCGACCTGCGCGACCGCGAAGGTTATGTGCAGGTGGTGTGCGACCCCGATCGTCCCGAGATGTTCAAAGTGGCCGAAGACGTGCGCAACGAGTACTGTGTGCAGATCAAAGGCGTGGTGCGCGCGCGTCCCGATGGCACCAGCAACGACGGCTTGAAGAGCGGCAAGATCGAGGTGTTGTGCCACGAGTTGATCGTGTTGAACGAGTCGGTCACACCCCCTTTCCAAATCGATGACGACAACCTGTCGGAGACGACCCGCCTCACGCACCGCGTGCTCGACCTGCGTCGTCCCTACATGCAAAACAACCTCATGCTGCGCTACAAGGTGGCGATGGAGGTGCGCAAGTACTTGGACGAAAACGGCTTTGTGGACATCGAAACCCCGATGCTCACTAAGAGCACGCCCGAAGGCGCGCGTGACTATTTGGTGCCCAGCCGTGTGCACGATGGCCAGTTCTTCGCGCTGCCCCAGTCGCCTCAACTGTTCAAGCAACTCTTGATGGTGGCTGGCTATGACCGTTATTACCAAATCACCAAGTGCTTCCGCGACGAGGACTTGCGCGCAGACCGCCAGCCCGAATTCACCCAGATCGATATCGAAACCTCTTTCCTGACCGAAGAAGAGATTCGCGAGATGTTCCAAGGCATGATCAAGCGTGTGTTCCTCAAAACCATTGGCGTGGACTTGGGCGAATTCCCGGTGATGACCTACCAAGACGCCATGCACACCTATGGCTCTGACAAACCCGACCTGCGCGTGAAATTGCAGTTCACCGAAGTGACCGACGTCATGGGCGATGTGGACTTCAAGGTGTTCTCGGGTGCGGCCAACATGAAAGGCGGCCGCGTGGTCGCGCTGCGCGTGCCGGGTGGCTCGGTCGAAGGCGGCGGTATCAGCCGTGGCGAGATCGATGCTTACACCGAGTTCGTCAAGATCTACGGAGCCAAAGGCTTGGCCTACATCCGCGTCAACGACCTGTCCAAAGGCCGTGATGGCTTGCAGTCGCCCATCGTCAAGAACATCCACGACGCGGCACTCAACGCCGTGCTCGAGCGCAGTGGTGCCCAAAACGGCGACCTGATTTTCTTTGGCGCTGATAAGGAAAAAATCGTCAACGACGCCATCGGTGCCTTGCGCATCAAGATCGGCCACAGCGAGTTTGGCAAGAAAAACGGTTTGTTCGAGAGCCGCTGGGCCCCGATGTGGGTGGTTGACTTCCCCATGTTCGAGCACGACGAAGAGAACGACCGCTGGGCCGCGGTTCACCACCCCTTCACCGCGCCCAAAGACGGCCACGAAGATTGGATGGTCACCGCGCCCGAGAAGTGCATCTCCAAGGGTTACGACATGGTCTTGAACGGATGGGAAATGGGCGGCGGCTCGGTGCGTATCCACCGCGCTGACGTGCAGAAAAAAGTGTTTGACGCGTTGAAGATCACGCCAGAGGAAGCCCAACTCAAGTTTGGTTTCTTGCTCGACGCCTTGCAGTACGGCGCGCCGCCCCACGGTGGCTTGGCCTTCGGTTTGGACCGCATCGTCACCTTGATGACGGGTGCCGAATCCATCCGCGACGTGATCGCCTTTCCGAAGACCCAACGCGCTCAGTGTTTGCTCACCCAAGCGCCCAGCCCAGTGGACGAGAAGCAACTGCGCGAATTGCACATCAAGTTGCGCAACGTGGACGTGGCCAAAGCCTAAGTTTCATTCACTCCCCCAAAAAAGGCGCTGGTAACAGCGCCTTTTTTGATGAGGTCAAGCGAAGTCGCCGCTCACGAACGGGCCGCACGCTCATGGAGTTTGCGGTACAAGGTTTGTCGGCTGATGCCGAGTTGGCGCGCGGCGGCGGACACATTGCCTCGGGTGTTTTCCAAGGCCATGTCGATGGCCTTGTGTGACAAGTCCGACCAGTTTTGTGCGGGGGCGTCTTGCCGGACCACGGGTTTGGCTTGAAGCTCTTGGGTGATGTCGTCCGGCATGTGCGCCCAGTCGATGACGCGTTCGTCTTCGTCGAGCAAGGCGATGGCGCAGCGCAAAACGTGGTTGAGCTGGCGCAAATTGCCCGGCCAAACAAAACGGCGCAGGTGCTCCATCACATCTGGGGCAATGGCCACATGGATGTTGGGGGCGGCTTGTTGCAACAGGCGCTCACAAAGCGCCACGAAATCGGTGCGTTCGCGCAAAGGCGGCAAGGTCAAACTCAGACCGTTGATGCGGTAATACAGGTCCTGCCGGAACCGGCCTTGAACCACGGCTTGCTTGAGGTCTTGGTGGCTGGCGCAAATCAGGTTGAAGTCAACCGGTGTGCTGGTACCACTGCCCACCGCGGTGACGCTGCGCTCTTGCAAGACGCGAAGCAAACGCGTTTGCGCCGACAAAGGCATGTCGCCAATTTCATCCAAGAACAAGGTACCACCGTTGGCTTCGCGGATGCGTCCCACCGATCCTTGGCGCGAGGCCCCTGTGAACGCGCCTGGCGCGTATCCGAACAACTCGGCCTCGATCAGTGACTCGGGTAGGGCAGCACAGTTGACCGCCACCCAAGCGCGATCGCGGCGTTGGCTGCACTGGTGCACCGCTTGGGCAAACCAATCCTTGCCCACGCCCGACTCACCTCCGATCAACAAGGGAATGCCTTTGTCCATGACTTTGCGCGCCATGTCGGCAGCACGACGGGATGTGGCATCCCCCGCATCCAAACGCGACAAGGCATCGCCCGTCACCCGGGGTGCGGTGGAGACTGCGTGCACCCGTTGTGTGTGTGGCCGTTGAGCTTGTGCGTAGAGTGCGTTGCCGCTGTGGGTGTGCAGCAAGTGGCGGTGTGAATGGTCGCCGGATTCCAAGGCGTGCAGAGGTTCCCTGAACAGCGCGCTCCAGTGCGTCTGCCCCGTGGGCAAGGTGGGCAAATCCATGAGTGCCAAACCCGTTCGGTTGGCGCCCACCAGCCAGCCGTCGTCGTCGAAGGCCAGCAGGCCTTGGGCCACCGAGCCCACGCCAGCAGCATGGGGGTGTAATTTCACGACCGTGTGTTGGCGGCACTCGGTCAAGACCAAGCTGTTTTCAATCATTTGTGCAGCGGTCGACACCAAGCCCAAGGTGTGGGGATGCCGCGCACGGTGGTCGCCCGAAATGTCCAAGATGCCCATGAGTTGGCCACGCGCCGACACGATGGGCGCGGCCGCACAGGTCAAAAACCCATTGCGGTCCAAGTAGTGTTCTGAGCCATGGATCTCGATGGCTTGAACTTCAGCAAGGGCCGTGCCGATGGCGTTGGTGCCGCGCTGGCTTTCGGCCCATGATGCGCCCAAGCGCAAGGCCACGCGGTCGGCTTTGTTCAAAAAATCCAGGTCGCCCAAGGTGTGCATCAACGTGCCTTGCGCGTCGGCCAAGATGACCATGCTGTGGCTGTGTCGCACCTGTTCAAACAAATACTCCATGACCGGTTCGGAGTGTCCAATGAGCGCCCGATTCAGGCTGCGGCAACGCTGCAAAGCGCTGCCCGTGAGGTTGTCGCTGCAATCGATGCGGCCCACGGGAGAGAGTCCGGCCCCGAGACTGCGTTGCCACGATTGCACGACGTGGCGGTCGATGCTGGCCGCAGGCGCAATGCCTTGCTCGACCAGCTGCAAGCGGGCTTGCCGCACTTGCGGCGATGGCAGGATGACGTGGTGGTGCATGGCGTGTCTCCGTTGGCGAATGGTCTCGCCGTGTGTTGAGCGATCAGTCTAGCGCGGGATTTTTTCTTTGGGGGTGAATCCACGCTCGACGTGTCACAACTGTTTCAAATTGGGACAGGTGTCACTGACACCGGGCGGACAACCGTGCTGAAGCGGGCAGGGGTTAACACTTGAGGTGAGGGCGTTTTGGCGCTTAACCAAGACAGCCTCTGCGGACAAACCCTTGAAAACGTCGACTTGTGCAGAAGTGGCACCTGTCTTGCAAAGCAGGCAGGGTGCGACGCACGGTGTGTCGCTCACATGTTTGCTTCAGGAGACCCCATGATTTACGCAGCCCCCGGCGCCGCTGGCGCCAAGATCCAGTACAAGCCACGATACGACAACTTCATCGGTGGCAAGTTTGTGGCCCCGGTCAAAGGCCAGTACTTCGATGTGATCACGCCCATCAGCGGCAAGGTCTACAC
>JBEDCE010000129.1:0-5624 GCA_041176905.1 Pseudomonadota bacterium | reverse complement strand
CTTGATCAGGCCCATGGCGATACCGGCCACGTGGGCTTTCATTGGCACACCCGCGTCCATCAAAGCCAAGCAGCCGCCGCAGACCGAAGCCATGGACGAAGAACCGTTGGATTCGGTGATTTCAGAAACCACACGCATGGTGTAGGGGAAATCTTCCTTGCTGGGCAACGCGGCGATCAACGCGCGCTTGGCCAAACGGCCGTGGCCGATTTCGCGGCGCTTGGGCGTGCCAAAACGGCCCGCTTCGCCGGTGGCGAAGGGAGGCATGTTGTAGTGCAGCATGAAGCGGTCTTCGAACTCACCAGCCAAGGCGTCGATGCGCTGTGCGTCGCGATCGGTGCCCAAGGTGGCGACCACCAAGGCTTGGGTTTCACCACGGGTGAACAAGGCCGAGCCGTGGGTGCGGGGCAGCACGCCGTTGCGGATTTCGATGGGGCGCACGGTGCGGGTGTCGCGACCGTCGATGCGAGGCTCACCGGCCAAGATCTGACCGCGGACGATGGCGGCTTCGATGTTGAACAACAGCGCTTCAATTTCCACGCTATCGAACGTCACGCCGTCGGCCTTGAGGCCTTCCATCACGGCGGCATAGGCTTCGCGGCAAGCCTGGGTGCGGGCTTGCTTGTTGCGGATTTGGTAAGCGGCTTCGAGCTTGGCCTTGCCCAAGGCGTCGACCTTGGCGATCAAGGGCTCGTTCTTGGCCGGTGGCTGCCAGCTCCACTCGGGCTTGCCGGCTTCGCGCACGAATTCGTTGATGGCGGCCACGGCGATGTTGCCCTGCTCATGACCAAACACCACGGCGCCGAGCATGACTTCTTCGCTGAGTTGGTCGGCTTCGGACTCGACCATCAACACAGCGGCTTGGGTACCGGCGACGACCAAGTCGAGCTGGCTGTCTTTGAGCTGGGTTTGGCCGGGGTTGAGCACGTACTGGCCGTTGATGTAACCCACGCGGGCCGCACCGATGGGGCCGTTGAATGGGATACCGCTGATCGACAAAGCGGCGCTGGTGGCGATCATGGATGCGATATCGGCTTGGACTTCGGGGTTCAAACTGACGACGTGCACGATGACCTGAACTTCGTTGAAGAAGCCTTCAGGGAACAAGGGGCGGATGGGGCGGTCGATCAAGCGGCAAGTCAGGGTTTCCAACTCGCTGGGGCGGCCTTCGCGCTTGAAGAAGCTGCCGGGGATCTTGCCCGCGGCGTAGGACTTTTCGGTGTAGTCCACCGTCAAGGGAAAGAAATCTTGGCCGGCTTTGACGTCGGTCTTGGCCACCACGGTGGCCAGCACCACGGTGCCTTCGATGTCCACCAGCACAGCGCCGGTGGCTTGGCGCGCGATTTCGCCGGTTTCCATGGTGACCGAATGGGGGCCCCATTGGAAGGTCTTGGTGACTTTGTTGAATAGGCTCATGTTGAACTCCTGAGTGGTCGCTCGGCGCGACGGTGTTGGCGGACTTTCCGCTGAAAAACCAACCTCTCAACCCAGAACACGATGCCATTCCAAAGCCGCTGGGCACGCAGCACAACCGTTTTGGAATGACACAGCTTCGCTCTGTTGTCTTGGGATTGGGTTGAAAAAAAGCGCAAAACGCCTGAGCCAGCGAACCAACTCAGGCGTTGTGCACGTCATGGTCTGTGCAAAATTACTTGCGCAGACCCAATTTGGCGATCAAGGCCACGTAACGGTCAGCGTCCTTGTCCTTGAGGTAATCGAGCAATTTACGACGACGGCTGACCATGCGCAGCAAGCCGCGGCGGCCGTGGTGGTCTTTGGCGTGGGTTTTGAAGTGGGGGGTCAATTCGTTGATACGGGCGGTCAACAAAGCGACTTGGACTTCAGGGCTACCGGTGTCTTTGGGTGCACGCGCATTGGCGGCAACGACTTCGGCTTTGATGGATTGGGCAATCATCGGGTTTCCTTCAATTAACGGGCGATCGCCGCAGCCCCATGCCGCAACGAACGTGATTTACCTGCCCTTAAGGCTGGCAACCCAACATTATAACCACAAAGTGGTCTCACCCCAGGGTGGTCAGGGCCGGCGCATCTCGCAGCGGTGAGGCATCTCGGCCTGGGCCGGCGTGAGTTGGCGAATCACCCGAAAGCCATAGCCAGAGCCTTCCACATCAAACGGCACACCGGGTGTGCCCATGCGGTCCATCACCGCCACCGCCAGCGGTTGCTGGAATTGGTGATCGCCTGCACGCATGCGACCGGTGTGACCCGCCAAACTGACCTCGGCACGCGACAAGGCTTGGGCGATGGCCTGGGCATTCAAGCTGTTCGAGCCGTCTTTGGGGGCCGAGCGGGCCAAGGCCTGCGCCAAGGCCTCGATCATGAGCTGCATGCGCAGGTGCACATAGTCCTCGGCCGGGTTGGGGAAGCGCTGACGAAAGTCTTGGTAAAAGGCTTGCGAGGCCGCGCCTTTCACGTTGGGGAACCAATCCGCCACCGCCACCACTTGGCCAATGCCTGCATCGCCCACCGCCGCCGGCGCACCCAAGGCGTTGCCGTAAAAGGTGTAGAAGCGGCCGTCAAAACCCACTTCGCGAGCGGCTTTGATGAGCAGCGTCAGGTCGTTGCCCCAATTGCCTGTGAGCACCGCTTGAGCACCACTGGCCTTGATTTTGGTGGCGTAGGGCAAGAAATCTTTGACTCGGGCCATGGGGTGGAGCTCATCGCCCACGATCTTGACATCGGGGCGCTGGGCTGCGAATTGGCGCCGGGCCTCGGCCAACACGGCATGCCCAAAGCTGTAGTCCTGACCGATCAGGTACACGCTCCTCAAGGCTTTGTCCTCGCGAATCACCCCCATCAGGGCGCTCATGCGCATGTCGGCATGGGCATCAAATCGGAAGTGCCAGAAGCTGCACTTCTCGTTGGTCAAGGCAGGCTCCACCGCCGAGTAGTTCAAAAACAGGGCTTGGCGCGTTGGGTCGCGTTCGTTGTGTTTGTTGATGGCATCGATCAGACCTGCCGCCACCGCCGAGCTGTTGCCTTGCATCACGATGCGCACATCGCGATCCACGGCGTTTCGAAACGCGGTGATGGCCTCTTCCGTTTGACCTTTGCTGTCCATGCGCTCGATGACCAAGGGGCGCGCACCGCCGGGCCATGCCACACCCCCTCGGGCATTGACCCGTTCGGTGGCCCACACCAAGTTGCGAAACACCGCCTCACCCGTGTTGGCAAAAGGACCAGACAAGCCTTCGATCAAGGCCAACCGAATCGGCTCGCCCTTGGGCGGTGACACAGGGGTCGGGGTTTGGGCCGTGGCCCAAGTGAGCGAAGCGGCTACCAGCGCTGCGGCGCCACGTTTCATCCAATGCATCGTCATTCCTATTCGGTTCAAACACCCTGCGCCAAGGCCGACAAAGGCCAGCGGGGCAACACATCAAACGCAGGCGGGCTGAGCGCCGCATCGGCCAAACCGGCTTGGATGCGCATACCCGCAGCCAAGGCGATCATGGCGCCGTTGTCGGTGCACAGGTGCAACTCGGGGTAATGCACGCGCACACGGGCCCGCTCACACGCGGCGTTGAGCTGTTCGCGCAGGGGCCGGTTAGCGCCCACACCACCGGCCACCACCAAGCGCGTCATGCCGGTGGCGCGCAGCGCGGCCATCGACTTTTTCACCAAGATATCCACGATCGCCGCCTCGGCGCTGGCGGCCACATCGGCTTTTTCTGCAGCACTCAAGGGGTCCGCCATGTGGGTGGTTGCCGGCCCATCGGGGTGGGCATGGGCGAGTTTTTTGACCTGCGTGAGCACCGCGGTTTTTAAGCCCGCAAATGAAAAATCCAAATCGCCGCTGTGCAACAACGGGCGCGGGAACGCGAACGCATCGGCACGACCCGATCGCGCCAAGGCCGACAAGGCGGGGCCACCGGGGTAACCCAAACCCAGCAATTTGGCCGACTTGTCAAAGGCCTCGCCCGCCGCGTCGTCGATGGTCTCGCCCAACAGTTCGTAGCGCCCCACCCCGTCCACGCGCATGAGCTGCGTGTGCCCGCCTGAGACCAGCAAGGCCACAAAAGGAAATTCGGGTGGGTCGGCACTCAAGAAGGGCGACAACAAATGGCCTTCCAAATGGTGAACGCCCAGCACCGGTTTGTTCAAGGCAAAGCCCAAAGCACAAGCCACGCCCGAGCCCACCAACAGAGCACCGGCCAAGCCCGGGCCTCGTGTGTGCGCCACCCAGTCGATGTTGCTCAAAGTCAGACCGGCTTGTGCCATGACCTCACCGGTCAGGGGCAACACGCGGCGGATGTGATCGCGACTCGCCAACTCGGGCACCACGCCACCAAAGGCTTGGTGCATCTCGATTTGGCTGTGCAAGGCGTGACCGAGCAAACGCGGCGTGCCCGTGCCACTGGCGTCGACCAAGGCCACGCCCGTTTCGTCACAAGAGGATTCAATGCCTAAGATCAACATGGGGCGCAGTGTAAACGCCCCACCCACTTGGAAACCGGCCCCGCACGTACACTCAGCCCCCATGAACACATGGGACGCAGTGGTGATCGGCGCAGGCGCCGCCGGTTTGTTTTGTGCGGGCGTGGCCGCGCAGCGGGGTTTGCGCGTTTTGGTCTTGGACCACAGCCCCAAAGTGGCCGAAAAAATCCGCATCTCTGGGGGCGGACGGGCCAACTTCACCAACCGCGAGCTCGACCCGCGCGCACCCCACAAATACTTTTTGAGCCAGAACCCCAACTTCTGCCGCTCGGCGCTGTCGCGCTACACGCCCAGCGACTTCACCGCCTTGCTGGCCCAGCACGGTGTGCCCTTCCATGAAAAACACAAAGGCCAGCTGTTTTGTGACCGCAGCGCCGATGACCTGATCCAAGTCTTGTTGCGCGAATGTGAGGCCGGTGGCGTCACGCGCTGGCAGCCGTGTGGGATCCAAGCCCTGCGCCAAACCGAAGCCAGCACCCACCGGTACGAACTCGACACCGACCAAGGCCTGGTCTGCACCCATCAGGTGGTGGTGGCCACCGGCGGCCTATCGATCCCCGCCATCGGTGCGACCGACTTTGGCCACCGCATCGCGCGCCAGTTCGACCTGCCCATCGTCACGCCCCGCCCCGGCTTGGTGCCCCTGAGCTTTGACGCCCAGGCTTGGGCGCCTTGGTCCGAGCTCTCGGGCTTGGCCTTGCCGGTGCACATCGAAACCGGCGAGAAAAAACAGCGCGCCCTGTTTGCCGAAGACCTGCTCTTCACCCACCGCGGCCTCTCAGGCCCCGGCGTCTTGCAAATCTCCAGCTATTGGCAAGCGGGCAGCGAAATCCGCATCCACCTCGCCCCCGAGTTGGACTGGGCCGAGACGCTGCGACAAGCCAAAGCCCGCTCGCGCAAACGCTTGGACAACGAACTCGCGCAACACCTGCCCAGCCGATTGGCCGAGACGTGGGCGGCGCAGTCGCCCGAGTGGCAGCGCCCCATCGGCGAGGTGCCGGACAAAGCCCTGATGCGGTTGGCCGAACAGCTCAGCGCTTGGCGCATCACCCCGACCGGCACCGAAGGCTACAAAAAAGCCGAGGTCACCTTGGGCGGCGTGGACACCCAAGCCCTGTCCTCCCAAACCATGGAGTCACGCCAAGCCGGGCTGTATTTCATTGGTGAAG
>JBEDCE010000128.1:0-5645 GCA_041176905.1 Pseudomonadota bacterium | reverse complement strand
GCGCAGTCGATGGCGCCGCGCGTGGAAATGGCGGTGATGGCGGTGATGGCCTGTGTGACCGGTGGTGGCAAGGTGTTGACCTGTGGGAGCGGCACCGGCACGTCCTTGGCGCAAAGCTTTGCCTCGGCCTTCCTCAGCCGCTTCGACCGTGAGCGACCCGAATTGGCCGCCTTGGCCTTGACCGCCGATGCGACCTTGCTATCGAGTATCAGCAGCGACATCGACGCGACATCTGTGGTTTCTCGCCCCGTGCGCGCCTTGGGTGTGGCCGGCGATGTGTTGCTCATCGTGGCTCGAACCGGCCAGGAACTCCATTTGATTGAAGCGGTCAAAGCCGCACACAGTCGAGACATGACGGTGGTGGCGTTGACCGATGCCCATGGCGGCGCACTCAAGATGGCCTTGAGTGACACCGATGTGCACATCGCGGTGCCACACGAATCGCCTGCCCGTGTACACGAAGTCCAGCAACTGGTGCTGCACTGCGTGTGCGACGGCGTGGATGCCCAGCTTTTGGGCTTGCCCGAGTCCCCCCTTTCACAAACGGAGTGAACCCATGTCCATGTCTCCCTGGTTTCGATTGAGCATCCTTGCCCTGTCCACCTCAGCGCTGTTAATCGGTATGAGCGCTTGTGCGCCGATGTTGGTGGGCGGTGCTTTTTTGGGCACGGTCAATGTGGCCACCGACCGACGCACCGCCGAGACCCAGTTCGTGGACGAGGCCATCGAATTGCGCGTGCTCAACCGTTTGATCACCAGCACCAACAACAAAGGCCGCGTGAGCGCGGTGAGTTACGGTCGCCAAGTTCTCTTGTTGGGCGAGGTGCCCAGCGCCGAAGACAAGGTGGTGGCTGAGCGCGTGGCGGCCTCGGTCGACAACGTGCAGCGCGTCATCAGCGAACTGAAGGTCATGCCCAACGCCTCGGCCAGCCAGCGTTCGCAAGACGCTTTGATCACCAAGCGCATCCAAACCACCTTGATCGGGACCAAAGACTTGGTCTCCAGCGCTTTCAAAATCACGACCAACCAGTCAACCGTCTATGTCTTGGGTGTGGCGACACAGCGCGAAACCGATCGAGTGATCGCCATTACCCGCACCACGCCCGGCGTCAAGCAGGTGGTCAACATGGTGAACTTGATCAGCGAGGAAACGCTTAAAGGCTTGATGCCCACCGCCCCTGGCGCTGCATCCCCAGCGCCCGCTGCGACCAGTGCACCTGCTGCACCTGCTGCATCGACCCCCAGCGCGCCGCCCGGTGCGATTCCCGCTCCTCCCACGGTCATCGCACCCGGCCAACCCATTTGAACGGGGCTGGCTGAATCAGCGCAAGCGTTTGATGAGGCTGGAGGTGTCCAAACGGTTGCCGCCCATGGCTTGCACGTCGGCGTAGAACTGGTCAACCAGGGCGGTCACGGGCATGCGAGCTTGGATGCGACGCGCCTCTTCAAGCACCAGACCCAAGTCCTTGCGCATCCAGTCCACCGCAAAACCAAAATTGAACTGGTCGTCCACCATGGTCTTGCCACGGTTGTCGAGCTGCCAGCTTTGCGCTGCGCCTTTGCCGATCACGTCCAAGGCCAGGTGCATGTCCAAGCCCGCTTTTTGACCGAAGGCGATGGCCTCGGACAAGCCTTGCACCAAGCCCGCGATACACACTTGGTTCACCATTTTGGTGAGTTGGCCCGCGCCGCTCTCGCCCATGCGGGTGAAGGCTTTGGAGAAAGCCATGCCCACTGGACGCACCGTATCAAAGGCCTGACTGTCGCCACCGCACATCACGGTCAGGGCGCCGTTTTGGGCACCGGCTTGGCCGCCCGAGACGGGGGCGTCGATGAACGACACGCCCAGGGCCTTTGCCGCGGCGTAGAGTTCACGCGCCACGTCGGCCGAGGCGGTGGTGTGGTCGACCACGATCGCACCGCGGGCCACGCCGGCGAGCACGCCGTCGGCACCGAGCATGACCGATCGCAAATCGTCGTCGTTGCCGACGCAAACGAACACGATCTGGGCACCCTGAGCGGCTTCGCGGGGGGTAGCGGCGTGGCGACCACCAAAGGTTTGCACCCACTCAGCGGCTTTGGCCGCGGTGCGGTTGTAGACGGTGACCTTATGACCGGCTTGGGCCAAGTGGCCCGCCATGGGGTGGCCCATCACACCCAGGCCCACAAAGGTCACGGATTGGGGAGCAATGGTGTCGTAGGCGCGGGGTTTGGTGCTGTTCATGTCTGTCTCTCTGTGTGTGGGGTAAAACGGGGCTCGGTGTGGAGCGGCGTGCCGACATGATAGAGCCCCAGCCAAGACCCAGTGCCGGGTCGGGCTTCCAGCTCGGGCCCGTATGATGCCCACCATGAACGAGATTGCCCAACACCGCCAAGCCGTTTTGGCGCGGCTTCAAGCCGCTTGCGCCGCGGCGGGCCGCGAGCCCGGTGCGGTGCGCCTCTTGGCCGTGTCCAAAACCTTCGACGCCGATGCTGTGTTCCAGGCTTGGCAGTCTGGTCAACGCGAGTTCGGCGAAAACTACATCCAAGAAGGCGTCGACAAAATTGCCCGTCTGCGTGAACTGGCGCCCGATGGGGGCTTGGTCTGGCACTGCATTGGGCCGGTTCAAAGCAACAAAACCCGGCTGGTGGCCGAGCACTTCGATTGGCTGCACACCGTTGACCGTTTGAAAATCGCACAACGTTTGAACGAGCACCGCCCCGCGCACTTGCCGCCGCTCCATGTGTGTGTGCAGGTCAACATCGATGGCGGTGAGACCAAGTCGGGCGTGCCGCCCCAAGACGTCTTGGCCTTGGCCCAAGCGGTGCGCGAGTTGCCGCGCCTGCGCTTGCGCGGCCTCATGACCATCCCCGACCCAGCCGATGACATGCTGGCGGTGCACCGACGCGCCCGCGCGGTGTTCGAGGACATGCAGCGCACCTTGGCCCAGCCCGATTTCGACACCCTCTCCATGGGCATGAGCGGCGACATGGACGCTGCGGTGCAAGCCGGCAGCACGATGGTGCGCGTGGGCAGCGCCATCTTCGGCACACGCCCAACCAAAACCGTTTGAGCGTGTTCAGCCGCCCAAGGGCAGGTGGCGCGTGTCTTTGACTTCTTCCATCACCGCGTAGGTGCGCGTTTCGCGCACACCCGGGAGTTGCCACAAGACGCGCCCAGCAAAGTCGCGGTAAGCGGCCATGTCGGCGCTGCGCGTTTTGAGCAGGTAATCAAAGCCGCCGGCCACCATGTGGCACTCCAAGATTTCTCCGTGCACTTGCACCGCGGCCTTGAAGGCGTCGAACACATTCGGTGTGGTGCGGTCGAGCAGCACCTCCACAAACACCAGCATGCCGCGCCCGAGTTTGAGCGGGTTCAGCCTCGCCTCGTAGCCCAAGATGAAGCCCTCGCGTTGCAAGCGTTGGGTGCGTGCGAGGGTGGCCGTGGGCGAGAGCGACACGGCATCGGCCAACTTGAGGTTGGACAGGCGGCCGTCGTGCTGCAGCGCAGCCAAGATGCGGGCATCGATGCGGTCGATATCGGGTGCGTCGGTCATGGTGTTATTCTCTAATAAAACAACATATTTTGGTGAAAAATTCGTATCAATCGCGATCAGACTTCGGCCATTCGCCAAAAAGGAGATCCCATGAGCCGACTCGCTGACCGACTGCCCACGCCGTATCGCCCCGAATCCAACACCGTGCAAGGCCACCTGCAAGCGCTCCAAAGCGCGTTGGACTGGGTCGCGGTCGCCCAGGCGGCAAGCCCTTGGGTGCAGGCCGTGCGCGAGAACCCGCCACCGTTTTGGGCCATGGAAAGCCTGCTTAAGGAATACCCGATTTCCAGCGCCGAGGGTTTGGCGCTGATGCGCTTGGCCGAGGCTTTGCTGCGGGTGCCGGATGCGGCCACTGAGATTGCTTTGACGGCCGATCAACTTGGACGCGCCGATTTTGACGGTGCACCAGACTCGGCCTTGGCGCGTTTGTCGTCTTCGGCGATCGCATTGTCCAAACACTTCTTGCCCGACGCGGGCGAGCACCCCGGCTTGCTCACCCAATTGGGCGCGCGCACCGTGGTGGCGGCCACCGTGCGTGCGGTGCAACTCTTGGGCCGACAGTTTGTCTTGGGCCAAACCATTCAAGAGGGTTTAAAAGCCGCTGCACAGGCCCGCCAAACCCACCGCCGATTGCGCTTCAGTTTTGACATGCTCGGCGAAGGCGCCCGCACCGAGGCCGATGCCCAGCGCTACCTCACGAGTTACCGCGAGGCGCTCACGGCCATCGCGCAGCACAGCTCTGGTGGCCAACACCCCGCCGACCAAGACGGCATCTCCATCAAGCTCAGCGCTTTGCACCCGCGCTTTGAGGACGCACAACACACCCGCGTCATGGCCGAGTTGGTGCCGCGCGTGTGGTCGCTGTGCGAAGTGGCCGCACAGGCCAACCTGAACCTGACCATCGACGCCGAAGAGGTGGACCGTTTGGAGTTGTCGCTGGAGGTCTTGGAGGCGTTGGCGCAGCGCGTGGCCACGCATTGCCCGAACTGGGCCGGCTTGGGCTTGGCCATGCAGGCCTACCAAACCCGAGCCTTGGACCTGATCGAGCACGTGGCGGCCATGGCGCGGCGCCACCACATCCGCTTCATGTGCCGCTTGGTCAAGGGCGCTTACTGGGACGCCGAGATCAAACGCGCCCAAGAGCTGGGCTTGGCGACCTACCCGGTGTTCACCGACAAGCGCCACACCGACCTGAGTTACTTGGCTTGTGCGCGCGCCTTGCTCGCCGCCAGCGACGCCATCTACCCCCAATTCGCCACACACAACGCGGGCACCATCGCCGCGGTGGTGCAAATGGCTGCGCGTGCGGGGGTGCCGTTTGAGTTGCAGCGTTTGCATGGCATGGGCGAGGGCGTGTACCGCGAGGTGTTGACCAACCCCGATCTGCGCTGCCGCGTGTATGCGCCGGTGGGCGCCCACCGCGATTTGCTGGCCTATTTGGTGCGTCGTTTGTTGGAAAACGGGGCTAACTCCTCGTTTGTGCACCAGCTCGCCGATGGGTCGGTGGGCATGGACCATTTGTTGGCTTCGCCCTTGTTGCCCGCCTCCCCTTCTGCGCTGCCCTTGCCGCTGGCGGTCTACGGACCGGTACGCCCAAACAGCGCCGGACGCGACCTCAGCGTGGTGGCTCAGCGCGACATTTTGCTGGCCGCGCACCGCGCGCTGGTGGCGCAGGGCCTGCCGCGTGTGCCACAGGCACAGGCCAGCGATGCCGCGGCCGCCGTGCAACGCGCGCGCCAAGCCGGTGCGGTATGGAACCACATGCCGGTGGCCGAGCGCGCCGCGGTCTTGCGCCGCGCTGCCGACGCCATGGAGGCACAACTGCCCGCGCTGTGTGCCTTGCTGGTGGTCGAAGCCCACAAGACTTGGGGCGACACCGTGGCCGAGGTGCGCGAGGCGGTCGACTTTTTGCGCTACTACGCCAACGACGCTGAGCGCGTGATGGCGCCGCAGACCTTGCCCGGCCCCACCGGCGAGAGCAACACCTTGCGCCTCGAAGGCCGGGGGCCTTGGGTGTGCATCAGCCCGTGGAATTTCCCATTGGCGATCTTCGTTGGCCAAGTGGCCGCGGCGCTGGTCACGGGCAACACCGTGTTGGCCAAACCCGCC
>JBEDCE010000127.1:0-5646 GCA_041176905.1 Pseudomonadota bacterium | reverse complement strand
CGCTTGAGAGTGGCACCTTGTTCGACGTAAATGGTTTTCACCTTCAACTCATCGATATCGGCACCATCGTTGTGCTCTGCGTTGGCAATGGCTGACTCCAGCACTTTTTTGACAATGCCAGCGGCCTTCTTCTGGGTGAAGTTCAGGATATTGAGCGCCTGATCCACTTTTTTGCCCCGAATCAAATCGGCAACCAAACGGCCTTTGTCGACCGACAGGCGAACGCCTCTGAGGACTGCACGTGTTTCCATCATGGCTCCTTACTTTTTCTGGACTTTTTTGTCCGCCGGATGACCCTTGAAATTACGGGTCAGGGCGAATTCACCCAGCTTGTGCCCGACCATTTGGTCAGTCACATAAACAGGGACGTGTTGCTTGCCGTTGTGAACGGCAATGGTCAAGCCGATGAACTCTGGCAGGATCACGGAGCGACGCGACCAGGTTTTGATCGGTTTTTTATCTTTGTTGGTCACGGCTTTATCCGCCTTGGCCAACAAGTGATGGTCAACGAAGGGACCTTTTTTGAGTGAGCGTGTCATTGTGCCTACCCCTTATTTCTTGCGACGCGAGACGATCATGACCTGCGTGCGCTTGTTGTTGCGGGTGCGGTAGCCTTTGGTCAGGTTGCCCCATGGGTCAACCGGAGCGCGGCCTTCGCCTGTGCGTCCTTCACCACCACCGTGCGGGTGATCCACCGGGTTCATGGCGACGCCACGCACGGTGGGGCGAATACCCATCCAGCGCTTGACACCGGCCTTGCCCAATTGGCGCAAGCTGTGCTCTTCATTGGCGACTTCGCCGATGGTGGCGCGGCATTCGATGTGGATCTTGCGAACCTCACCGGAGCGCATGCGCACCTGGGCGTAAGTGCCTTCACGTGCCAACAAGGTGGCAGAGGTGCCCGCAGAGCGCGCGATTTGCGCGCCTTTGCCAGGTTGCAACTCGATGCAATGAATGGTCGAGCCCACCGGAATATTGCGAATGGGCAGTGCGTTACCGGCGCGAATGGGCGCTTCTGCACCACTCATCAGGCTGGCGCCCACTTCCAAGCCACGCGGTGCAATGATGTAGCGACGCTCGCCATCGGCGTAGCACAACAAAGCAATGTGGGCTGTGCGGTTGGGGTCGTACTCAACGCGCTCAACCTTGGCGGGAATGCCGTCCTTGTTGCGACGGAAATCGACCACGCGGTAATGGTGCTTGTGACCACCGCCCTTGTGGCGGGTTGTGATGTGACCATTGTTGTTGCGACCTGCTTTTTGGAACTGCGGCTCCAACAAAGGCGCATAAGGATCACCTTTGTAGAGGTGATCGCGGGTGACCTTGACCACGGCACGGCGGCCGGGTGAGGTCGGTTTCATTTTGATGACCGCCATGATTACGCAGCCTCCCCAGACAGGTTGAGCTCTTGGCCGGCTTTCAGCGTCACATAAGCCTTGCGAATGTTGTCGCGGCGGCCCATGGAACGACCAAAGCGCTTGCTCTTGCCCTTGATATTGACCACGGAAACGCCCTTGACCTCGACCTTGAACATCAGTTCAACGGCTGCCTTGATCTCGGGCTTGGTGGCGTTTTGCAACACGCGGAAGGTGACAGAGTTGTTTTTCTCAGCCACCATGGTCGCTTTTTCAGACACGATGGGAGCCACCAAAACCGCCATCAGGCGACCTTCGTCATATTTCACTGCGCTCATGCGAACATCTCCTTGAGCTGATCGATGGCCGCCTTGGTGACCAGCACTTTTTTGTAATGCACCAGCGACAAAGGATCAGCGTAACGGGGCTCAACCACCAGCACATTGGGCAGGTTGCGCGAAGCCAAGTAAAGGTTGTCGTCGACCACATCCGAAATCACCAGCACCGATTGCAGGTTCATGGCCTTGAATTTGGCCGCCAGCAATTTGGTTTTGGGCGCTTCAATTTTGAGCGAATCCACCACCGCCAAACGACCTTCACGCGCCAATTGAGAGAAGATGGCGGCCATGCCGGCGCGGTACATCTTCTTGTTGATTTTTTGGGTGAAGTTTTCTTCTGGGCTGTTCGGGAAAATCCGACCGCCGCCACGCCATAAGGGCGATGACGTCATACCAGCGCGAGCGCGACCGGTGCCTTTTTGTTTGAACGGTTTTTTGGTCGAGTGCTTGACCATTTGGCGGTCTTTTTGAGCACGTGTGCCTTGGCGAGCGTTGGCCTGGTAGGCCACCACAATTTGGTGCACAAGGTCTTCGTTGTACTCGCGACCAAACACGGTTTCAGGCGCATCGTATTTGGACGAAGCCTGACCCTGGTCATTGAGGAGTTCGAGCTGCATCAGTTCGCTCCTTTGGACTTGGCTTTGATGGCAGGGCGCACGGTGACGAAGCCACCGGCCGAACCCGGCACTGCGCCACGGATGAGCAACAACTGACGCGCCTCATCGATGCGCACCACGTCGAGGTTTTGTGTGGTGACCGTTTCGTCACCCATGTGGCCCGACATGCGCTTACCAGGGAACACACGACCTGGGTCTTGCGCCATGGAGATCGAACCCGGCACATTGTGCGAACGGCTGTTACCGTGCGATGCGCGCTGGGAATGAAAGTTGTGGCGCTTGATCGTGCCCGCAAAACCCTTGCCGATGGAGGTGCCCTGCACATCCACTTTTTGGCCCACGCTGAACACAGCGCTGACCGGCACAGCAGAGCCTGCCGCATATTGGGCAGCGGTTTCAGCAGTGACGCGGAATTCTTGGGTGATTTCGCCAGCTTTGACGCCAGCCTTGGCCAAATGGCCAGCGGCGGGTTTGGTCACACGCGAAGCTTTGCGCGAACCAAATGTGACCTGCAAGGCCACATAGCCGTCGTTTTCTTGGGTTTTCACCTGAGACACGCGGTTGTCAGACACATCCACCACCGTGACAGGAACAGTATCCCCGTCATCGGTGAACAGACGCATCATGCCCACCTTGCGGCCCAGCAGTCCCAAAAGGGTGCTATGACTCATTTTTTTCTCCAAAACTCTCACCGCAGCCACTTCAATTGGCAGCCACGTTTTTGCGTGAAAGAAGGTTGATAATTCTCACTGACGCCAGTGAGCCCATGATTATATCCGAACTTTCGGTTCAGCACAAGCTTTGGGCGCAAAGCTTAAAAAGGCCCCCGTGAGGGCCACCTCACTCACTGCAACTTGATTTCGACGTCCACGCCCGCTGGCAAATCGAGCTTCATCAAAGCATCAACGGTTTTGTCAGTGGGGTCCACGATGTCCATCAAACGCTGGTGCGTGCGAATCTCGAGTTGGTCGCGGCTGGATTTGTTGACGTGCGGTGAACGCAAGATGTCAAAGCGCTTCATGCGTGTCGGCAAGGGCACAGGGCCTTTGACGATCGCGCCGGTGCGCTTGGCAGTGTCAACAATTTCGGCCGCAGACTGGTCGATCAATTTGTAATCAAACGCCTTGAGGCGGATGCGAATTTTTTGCTTGGCAGACATTTTTATTCCTGGTCAGTTCAGGCCCGAGGCGCGCCGCACCGGCGCGTGCACAAGGGCCACGAGCTTATGGTTTAGGCCATGATCTTGGCAACGACGCCGGCGCCGACGGTTTTACCGCCCTCGCGGATGGCAAAGCGCAAGCCCTCTTCCATCGCAATCGGGTGGATCAACTTCACCGTGATCGACACGTTGTCACCCGGCATCACCATCTCTTTGCCCTCTGGCAACTCGATGGCACCCGTCACGTCCGTCGTGCGGAAGTAAAACTGGGGGCGGTAGTTGTTGAAGAAAGGCGTGTGGCGACCACCCTCGTCTTTGCTCAACACGTAAATCTCAGCCGTGAAGTGGGTGTGGGGCTTGACCGAACCGGGCTTGCACAGCACCTGGCCGCGCTGCACGTCTTCGCGCTTGGTGCCGCGCAACAAAATTCCCACGTTGTCGCCCGCTTGACCTTGGTCCAGCAGCTTGCGAAACATCTCCACGCCCGTGCAGGTGGTCTTTTGGGTGTCAGAAATGCCCACGATCTCGATCTCTTCGCCGACCTTGACAATGCCGCGCTCCACGCGACCGGTCACCACCGTGCCACGGCCAGAGATGGAGAACACGTCCTCCACAGGCATCAAGAAGGCGCCATCAATCGCACGCTCAGGCGTGGGAATGTAGCTGTCCAAAGCTTCGGCCAACTTCAAAATCGCCAATTCGCCCAACTCGCCCTTGTCGCCTTCCAAGGCCAGCTTGGCTGAGCCATGAACGATCGGGGTGGTGTCGCCAGGGAAATCGTATTTGTCGAGCAACTCGCGAACTTCCATCTCAACGAGTTCGAGCAGTTCAGCGTCGTCAACCATGTCGCATTTGTTCAAAAACACGATGATGTAAGGCACGCCCACTTGGCGCGCCAACAAAATGTGCTCACGGGTTTGGGGCATGGGGCCGTCAGCGGCCGAGCACACCAAAATCGCACCATCCATTTGCGCTGCGCCCGTGATCATGTTCTTCACATAGTCAGCGTGCCCAGGGCAGTCCACGTGCGCGTAGTGGCGGTTGGCCGTCTCGTACTCCACGTGGGCCGTGTTGATCGTGATGCCGCGCGCCTTCTCTTCCGGTGCTGCGTCAATTTGGTCGTAGGCCTTGGCCTCACCACCAAACTTCGCCGACAAAATCGTCGTGATCGCCGCCGTCAGCGTCGTCTTGCCATGGTCAACGTGGCCAATCGTGCCCACGTTCACGTGCGGTTTGGTCCGCTCAAACTTGCCTTTTGCCATTTTCAAATCTCCAAAGAACAATGCCCGTGTACAGGTTTAATGTCTGCACGATGCTGCTGGTTCGCCCCGCACGGGTGACAGGGCGGCGCAACGTCGCAGACAGGCTGAAACTTCAGTTGAAACAGGCCTTACTTCGAGCGGGCCGACACAATGGCTTCGGCCACGTTGCGCGGTGCTTCGGAATAGTGCTTGAACTCCATGGTGTAGGTGGCGCGACCTTGCGACATCGAGCGCAGGGTGGTCGAATAACCAAACATTTCGGACAAGGGGACCTCGGCCTTGATGGCTTTGCCACCACCGACCATGTCTTCCATGCCCTGCACCATCCCGCGGCGTGAGGACAAGTCGCCCATCACGTTACCGGCATAGTCTTCTGGGGTTTCGACTTCCACGGCCATCATGGGCTCGAGAATGACGGGGCTGGCTTTGCGGCAACCTTCTTTGAAACCGAAGATGGCGGCCATTTTGAAAGCCTGCTCGGACGAGTCCACGTCGTGGTAGGAGCCGAAATGCAAGGTGACTTTCACGTCAACCACGGGGTAACCGGCCAACACACCGGTGGTCAGGGCTTCAATGACGCCCTTCTCAACCGCAGGGATGTACTCGCGGGGCACCACGCCGCCCTTGATGGCGTCGACGAACTCAAAACCTTTTCCGGCCTCGTTGGGTTCGATTTTGAACACCACGTGACCATACTGGCCTTTACCGCCCGACTGGCGAACAAACTTGCCTTCGCTGTCTTCAACGGTTTTGCGAATGGTCTCGCGATAAGCCACTTGGGGCTTGCCGACGTTGGCCTCCACGCCAAACTCGCGCTTCATGCGGTCGACGATGATCTCGAGGTGCAACTCGCCCATACCGGCGATGATGGTCTGGCCTGATTCTTCGTCGGTTTTGACCCGGAAAGAAGGATCT
>JBEDCE010000126.1:0-5683 GCA_041176905.1 Pseudomonadota bacterium | reverse complement strand
GACCTGCCCAAAGATTCCGGGCGCTTGGACTTGGCGATTGCCATGGGCATCTTGGCCGCCAACGGGCAGATCGATGGGGCGCGTTTGGCGGGCTGGGAATTCGCGGGCGAGCTCTCGCTCAGCGGGGCGCTGCGCCCGGTGCGCGGCGCTTTGGCCATGGGCTTGGCCTTGCGCCACACCACGCCCAGCGCGGCTTTGGTGTTGCCGCCGGGCAGCGCCGAAGAGGCCGCCTTGGTGCCCGACGCGCGGGTGTTTCGGGCGCACCACCTGCTCGACGTGGTGGCGCAATGGGCGCTGCCCAGCGTACCGCCGCCCGAGGCCAGCGAAGGCTGGAGCGCCTTGCGCGCGCCACAGGCCTGGGCCGACGGCCCCAGCGCGGGGCCGGACATGGCCGATGTCAAAGGCCAAGCGGGCCCGAAGCGGGCCTTGACCATCGCCGCTGCGGGCGGGCATTCCGTCTTGCTCAGCGGCCCGCCGGGCTCGGGCAAGTCGATGTTGGCGCAGCGCTTGGCCGGTTTGTTGCCGCCGCTGAGCGTGGACGAGGCATTGGAGAGCGCGGCCATTGCCAGCTTGGCTGGGCGCTTTGAGCTTTCGCGTTGGGGCCAACGGCCCACCGGCTCGCCGCACCACACGGCCAGCGCGGTGGCGTTGGTGGGCGGCGGCTCGCCGCCGCGCCCCGGCGAGATTTCTTTGGCGCACCACGGTGTTTTGTTTTTGGACGAATTGCCCGAGTTCGCCCGCAGCGCCTTGGAAGCGCTGCGCGAACCTTTGGAGACCGGCACCATCACCATCGCACGCGCTGGCCGGCGCGCCGAATTCCCCGCTCGGTTTCAGCTCGTCGCGGCGATGAACCCGTGCCCCTGCGGCCACGCGGGCAACCCCTTGCGCCACTGCCGCTGCACGCCCGACCAGATCGCCCGCTACCAACACAAGCTCTCCGGCCCGCTGCTCGAGCGCATCGACCTGCACGTGAACGTGCCCATCCTGCACCCCGACGAGCTGATGCAAAGCCCGCCGGGCGAACGCAGCGAACGCATCGCCGAGCGGTGTGCCCAAGCCCGCGCCACCGCCATGGCCCGCCAAGGCTGTGCCAACCACGCCTTGCAAGGCCAAGCCATCGACGAACACACGCAGCTCGCCGAGGCCGCACGCGCCTTGCTGCAAACCGCCGCCAGCCGCTTGGCGCTGAGTGGGCGCGCCATCCACCGCACACTCAAGGTGGCGCGCACCATCGCAGACTTGGCCGACAGCCCCAACGTGCAAGCCCCCCACATCGCCGAGGCGCTGCAGTACCGAGCGCCACAGCGCTGAGCCGTCGTAACATGGCGCATCCCCTCGCCACCGGAGCGCCCCATGACCCCCGCCAAAGCCACCACGGCCCAGACCTTGCCCGACCTGTTGCGGGCCATGCCCAAGGCCGAGCTGCACATCCACATCGAGGGGTCGCTCGAACCCGAACTGATCTTTGCGCTGGCGCAGCGCAACGGCGTGTCGCTGCCCTACGCCAACGTGGCCGAGCTGCGCGCCGCCTACGCCTTCACCAACCTGCAGAGCTTTCTGGACCTGTACTACGCCGGAGCCAGCGTGCTGCTGCACGAGGCCGATTTTTACGACATGGCGTGGGCGTATTTCGAACGCGCCGCGGCCGACCACGTGGTGCGAGCCGAACTTTTCTTTGACCCGCAAACCCACACCGCGCGTGGCGTGCCCATGGGCGTGGTGATCGAAGGCCTGCACCGCGCTTGCCAAGACGCACACAAGAAGCTGGGCATCAGCGCAGATTTGATCCTGTGCTTTTTGCGCCACCTGTCCGAAGACGAGGCCATCGAGACCTTGCAAGCGGCCTTGCCGTGGCGCGACCGGTTCATTGGCGTGGGGCTCGATTCCAGCGAGGTGGGTCACCCGCCCGAAAAGTTTGCCCGCGTGTTCGCACAAGCCCGCGCCTGGGGTTTGCACGTCGTAGCCCACGCTGGCGAGGAAGGCCCACCGGCTTACATCTGGAGCGCTTTGGACGTGTTGCAGGTCGAGCGTATCGACCACGGCGTGCAAGCCATTCACGACCCCGCGCTGATGCAACGCTTGTCGCAAAGCCGCATGCCGCTGACCGTGTGCCCGCTGTCCAACCTCAAGCTGTGTGTGTTCAGCGGCTTGAAAGACCACAACCTCAAGCAGATGCTCGACGCGGGCCTGTGCGTGACGATCAACTCTGATGACCCGGCTTACTTCGGCGGCTACCTCAACGATAACTTCCTACAAACCTTCGCGGCCTTAGGCCTGAACGCCCAGCACGCCAAGACCTTGGCAACCAACAGCCTCCAAGCCAGCTTCGCCAACGAAGCCGACAAAGCGCGTTGGTTGCGCGAACTCGACGCGTGTTTCGCGGGCGCCTGACATGCGCTTGAGCTGGGCCTTGTCCCTGGGCCAATTGATCACCTGGGGTACGGTTTATTACACGTTCTCTTTGATCTTGGGGCCGGTGCAAACCGAGCTGGGTTTGTCGCGCGCCGAGGCCTCGTTGGCGTTTGCCTTGGCCTTGTTGGCCGAAGGCCTGATGGCCTTCGCGGTGGGCCGCTGGATCGACGCGGGCCACGAGCGCCGCGTGATGGTGATCGGCTCGTTGGCTGCGGCACTGGGCTTGCTGGCGCACAGCCAAGTCAACAGCCTGTGGTCGTTTTACGCGGTGTGGGTGTGGCTGGGAATGGCCTCGGCCGCCACGGTCTACACACCCGCGTTCGCGGTGGTCACGCGCCGGTTCCCCTTGAACTACCGGAGCGCCATCATCACCATCACCTTGTTCGGTGGGCTGGCCAGCACCGTGTTCATCCCGCTGAGTTCGTGGTGGATCGCGCTGTGGGGTTGGCGCGAGGCCATGTGGGCCATGGCCGCTTTGAACCTGTTCATCAACGTTCCGCTGCACGCGCTTTGCTTGCGCGACGCACCACGAGCGGCGGTGTCGTCGGGTCTGACCCCTGCTCTGCCGCGTTGGTGGGGGCCGCATTGGCGCAACCCGGTGTTCGTGGCCATCGCGGTGTTCATGGTCTTGACCATGGCGGTGACGGCCGCTTTGCCCGCGCACATGATCCTGCTCTTGCAAGAGGCGGGTTTGTCGCCGGCGTGGGTGGTGGCCATTCCGGCGGCCATTGGCGCGGCGCAGGTCTTGGCGCGCGCGGGTTTGTGGCTGTTTGAGCGGCGCTGGGACGTGCACACCGCCAACCGCTGGATACCCACCTTGGTACCCACGGGCTTGATCGCCGTGGTGTTGTTCGGCTGGAGCCCGCTGGGTGCGGTGCTGTTCGTGGTGCTCTTTGGCATGGGCAACGGCCTCAACACCATCGTCAAAGGCACGGTGGTGGCGCAGTACGTGGGCAGGGAACACGTGGGCACCCTCAACGGGGTGCTGGGTTTGCCGATCGCCTTGGCACGCGCCGCCGCCCCGTTGTTGATGGGGATTCTGTGGTCACCGAGTGCGGGTTACCGCACGGGGCTGTGGGTGGTCTGCTTGGCCTCGCTCAGCGGTCTGTTGGCGCTTTGGTGGGCGCAGCACCACCATTTGCGCCGTCAAGAGTGACCCGCTCCCCTCTGTTCCCGTTTTTCAAGGCCTAGTGGGGCGTTTCGCGGGTGAGTCGTTCTGCAAAAGAGATGCCAATGGCAGACAACACAAAGGTGAAGTGAATCACCGCCACCATGGTGACCACTTGGATGTTCTCCAAACTCAAATCACCGCTCAAATAGGTCTTTAGGGCATGAACACCCGAGATCGAAATGATGGCAAATGCCAGTTTGAGCTTCAGGTTGTAGGTGTTGACATGGTCCAGCCAGTCCGGTTTTTTCATGTCCGACTTGTCGAAGTGACCCGTCGTCACAAAAAGGGACACGCCTGCCAGAGCCACCACCCAAACGAGCTGCGCCACCATGGTCATGTCCACCAACTCCAGCACCTTGATGATGAGATCGATCTTCTGCAGATCCTCAAACAGCAGGGTGTTCATGAGCTTGAAGGTTTCAAACAAAAACTTGCCCAGGATGCCAAAAATAATGCCCACCAAGCCCACATAAAAAAACAACATGGTGAAACGCATGCCGTAAAGCAATGTGCCCACACTGGAGAGAATTTTTTCCATTTTTTCCCTAATAAAAAACAAACGAATCTGCACCATGAGGCGTGTGGATAACAGCCCAGACCATCATCCTCCGGAGCCCATTTTCCAACAACCCCAAGCCGGCCATGGATCCTACCTGAGGCACAAAGGGGTGTTTTGATCTCGAATTCAATGCAGGGGGCGCCAAGCGCCACCGGGCTTGCCCGACAATAGCCCCCATGATCGATGTGTCGGACGAAGGGGTGGTGCTGGAGACTTGCGTGGATGTGCTGCGCGAGGTCTTTGGCTTTGACGCCTTCCGTGGGCCGCAGGCCGAGATCGTCGGCCATGTGAGCTCGGGCGGCGACGCCTTGGTGCTCATGCCCACCGGCGGCGGCAAGTCGCTGTGCTACCAAATCCCCGCCATCGTGCGCCAACGCGCTGGGCAAGGCTTGTCGATTGTGGTCTCGCCCCTGATCGCGCTCATGCACGACCAGGTCGGCGCCTTGCTCGAAGCCGGTGTGGCCGCGGCGTTTTTGAACTCCAGCTTGTCGTCCGAAGAAAGCCAAGCGGTGGAGAAGTCGCTCTTGCGCGGCGAGATCACGCTCTTGTACGTGGCGCCCGAGCGCTTGAATACGCCGCGTTTTTTGGCTTTGCTCGATTCGCTGGTGGAACGCGGCGAGCTCGCGCTGTTTGCCATCGACGAGGCGCACTGCGTGAGCCAGTGGGGTCACGACTTCCGCCCCGAGTACCGCGCCTTGGCGGTGCTGGCCGAACGCTTCCCTGGTGTGCCGCGTGTGGCCCTCACCGCCACGGCCGATGCGCTGACGCGCGAGGACATGATCGAGCGCTTGCAGCTGCAACACGCGCGCACCTTCATCAGCAGCTTTGACCGCCCCAACATCCGCTACCAATTGGTTGAGAAGAAAGACGCCACCGCGCAGCTGGTGCGTTTCATCCGCGACGAGCACAGCAGCGCCAACGGCCACGACGCGGGCATTGTGTATTGCCAATCGCGCCGCCGCGTTGAAGAGGTGGCGGGCATGTTGAACGACGCGGGTTTTCAAGCCATGGCTTATCACGCGGGCATGGACACCCCAGATCGCCAACGCAACCAAGACCGATTTTTGCGCGAAGAGGGTTGGGTGATGGTGGCCACCATCGCCTTCGGCATGGGCATCGACAAACCCGATGTGCGTTTTGTGGCGCACTTGGACATGCCCAAAAACATCGAAGGTTATTACCAAGAGACTGGCCGCGCAGGGCGCGACGGCGAGCCGGCCAATGCTTGGATGGCCTACGGTTTGCAAGACGTGGTCAACCAACGCCGCATGATCGACGAGAGCCCGGCGGCCGATGCGTTCAAACAGGTCTTGCGCGGCAAGCTCGACGCCTTGCTCAGCTTGGCTGAGGCGAGCGACTGCCGACGCGTGCGCTTGCTGTCCTACTTTGGCGAGCTCAGCCAGCCCTGCGGCAACTGCGACAACTGCCTGAACCCGCCAGCCCAACACGACGCCACCGAGTCCGCCCGCAAACTGCTCTCGTGCATCTACCGCGTGCAACAGTCCAGCGGCAGCGCGTTTGGTGCGGGCCACATCATGGAC
>JBEDCE010000125.1:0-5858 GCA_041176905.1 Pseudomonadota bacterium | reverse complement strand
AATTTATTTTTGCCACAGCCGTGCGGTGTGGCTTGGTTGCCCCAGGTGAGCGGCTCTGGGGCGTTGTCGCGGGCCCCATGGGCCGGACCAACTGCCCTCAGGCTCGGTGTTGCTGGCGTGTGCGCCTGCGAGGGCGGGGTACCGGCTCTGCCAGGGGCAGCACACGTTCGAGCGCACTGGCCTGGTGGATCACGCCCCCACCCAGGCACACCTCGCCGTCGTAGAGCACCGCCGATTGGCCTGGTGTCACCGCCCACTGGGCCGGGTCAAACCGCAGGCTCAGCAGGTCGGGGCCAATGGCGGTGACGTGACACGGCGCATCGGTTTGGCGGTAGCGGGTTTTGGCGGCCAAGGCACTGGCGCTGGGGGCTTGGCCCGATACCCAACTGAGGTCTTGCGCATGCAACTGTTCAGACAACAACCACGGGTGATCGTGGCCTTGCACCACCCACAAGGTGTTGTGTTCCAGGTCTTTGCGCGCGACAAACCAAGGCGCGTGATCGCCTGCACCGCGCGCGGCACCGCTGGCTTTGACGCCACCAATGCCCAGCCCTTGGCGCTGACCCAAGGTGTAAAAACTCAGGCCCATGTGTTCGCCCACACAGCGCCCACGCTCGTCGCGCACCGGCCCCGGTGTGCTGGCGATGTAGCGGTTTAAAAAGGCCCTGAACGGGCGCTCGCCAATGAAACAAATACCGGTGGAGTCGCGCTTTTGGGCGTTGGGCAAACCGATCTCGGTGGCCAAGCGGCGCACTTCACTTTTGTGCAACTCGCCCACCGGAAACAGCGTTTGGCGCAATTGGTCTTGGCGCAAGCGGTGCAGAAAATAACTTTGGTCTTTGCCGGGGTCCAGGCCTTTGAGCAACTGCACGCTGTCGCCTTGTTCGCGCACACGGGCGTAGTGGCCGGTGGCAATTTTGTCGGCGCCGCGCGCCATGGCGTGGTCCAAAAAAGCTTTGAACTTGATCTCTGCATTGCACAAGATGTCGGGGTTGGGCGTGCGCCCGGCTTGATACTCTTGCAAGAACTGGGCGAACACCCGGTCTTTGTATTCGGTGGCGAAGTTGATGTGCTCGATCTCGATGCCAATCACGTCGGCCACCGCAGCGGCGTCCACAAAGTCGACGTTCGATGCGCAGTATTCGCTGTCATCGTCGTCATCCCAGTTCTTCATGAAGATGCCCAACACCTCATGGCCTTGTTGCTTGAGCAGCCAAGCGCTGACCGCCGAGTCCACCCCGCCGCTCAAACCCACCACCACTTTGTGTTTTTTGGACATGCGCTGAATTATCCGCGTGGCGTGTTCTGCAACGTGTGCACAGATGCATCGGTGTGCAATGCCGACAGAGGCAAACGCATACCCGCTTGGTGGTCGCGCACACACTGCCACACCAAGGGGCTGCGGTGCTGCGCCACACTGGCTTGCACTTCGGCAGGGCTCATCCACAGCGTGCGCACAATGCCGGTGTCGAGGTGGCGCCCTGCGATGGCTTCGCCCAAGCTGCCGCCAAACGCAAAGCGCAGGTAGGTGATGTCCTCGGCCGCTGCGTCGCCCCGCACCGGGCGCTGAAAGCGCGCCATGTACACGCCCACCAAGGCCTCCACGCTGAAACGGTGGGCGGTTTCTTCCAAGGCCTCGCGCTCACACGCGTGCACCAATGATTCGCCCGGGTCGAGGTGACCGGCCGGGTTGTTCAGGCGCAAGCCCTCTGGCGTGTGTTCCTCGATCAAGAGGTAGCGGCCTTCCCGCTCGATCACCGCCGCCACGGTGACGCTGGGTTTCCATCGCATGTCCATGCCGCCATTGTCGGGCCTCAGCAAGGGCTGGCACATCCCAACGCACCTGTGGCCAGGGCCAGAAGGCCTGTGACGAAGGCAAACCCGGTTGACAAGCCTCGTTTATGAGATATATTGACACCTCTAATTGTCAACTTAGATTGACGTCGTCAAGGAGTCACCATGGGAAATACCGTTATCGCCCGCATTGAACAAGCGCTGGTCCAGCATTTGGCCTTATCCGGCGGGCCGTCTGCACCGCCGCGCCTGATGGCCGCCATGGGCCATGCGGTGTTTCCCGGTGGGGCCCGCATCCGCCCCCAATTGTGCGTGGCCGTGGCGCGTGCGTGTGGGCAAGATGCCCCCGAGTTGACTGATGCGGCCGCAGTGGCCCTGGAGTTCATGCACTGCGCGTCCTTGGTGCACGACGACATGCCGTGTTTTGACGATGCCGACACGCGCCGGGGCTTGCCCACGGTGCACAAACAGTTTGGCGAACCTTTGGCGCTGCTCACGGGCGACGCATTGATCGTGGCCGCTTACCAAACCCTGGTGCGCGCCGGAGCCGCCCACCCCCAGCGCTTGGTCGGTTTGCTCAAGTTGCTCGGTGAAGGCGTGGGCGCGCCTTCAGGCATCGTCGCGGGCCAGGCTTGGGAGTGCGAAACCCGTGCCGATTTGGGCCAATACCAGCGCGCCAAAACCGGTGCTTTGTTTGTCGCCGCCACCTGTTCGGGCGCTTTGTCTGCGGGGGCCGACCCGCAACCCTGGCGCGCCCTGGGCGAGTGCTTGGGCGAGGCTTACCAAGTGGCCGACGACATCCGCGATGTGATTGGCCAAGCCAAAGCCTTGGGCAAACCTGTGGGCCAAGACCTGCAACACAGCCGCCCCAGTGCTGCCACCGACCTGGGTTTGGGCGGCGCGATCGCGCATTTCGAGTCGCTGGTGCAAGCCACGGTCGACGCCGTTCCCGAGTGCGCCGCCGCCAGCGCATTGCGCCAGTTGGTGCGCCAAGAGTCCGAGCGCTTGGTGCCCCGCGAAGCCTGCGAGAAATACCGCCAAAGCCCTGCGACGGCTGGCCGCCAAGCCGCCTAAGCCCCCAGTTCCACGACACCGCCATGAAAACACTGGACCTCTCCCATGACTTGGGTGCCCTGACGCAACGACCCGCTTGGCGCGACGCCATCGACCGCTGGTGGGATGCTTGGCTCACGTCCAGCGCCATGTACCGCTGGAGCGTGGCCAACCCCTTCACACGCTGGGTCACCCAGCGCCGCGCGCGCCAGGTGTTTGACCTGATGGCCGGTTTTGTCTATTCGCAGGTCTTGCTGGCTTGCGTGCGCCTTCAAATTTTGGAAAAAGTGGCTCAGTCCCCGCGCAGCCTGCAAGAGTTGGCGTTGATGTGCCAAGTCTCGCCCCATGCCTTGCAGCGTTTGTTGCAATCGGCGGTGGCCTTGCGGTTGCTTGAGTGGCGCGGCCCCGATCGCTACGGCCTGGGTGCCTTGGGTGCGCCAGTGGCCGGTCACCCAGGCTTGCGCGCCATGATCGAGCACCACGCGGCGCTCTACCACGACATGCACGACCCCGTGGCCCTGCTGCGCGACCAAATGCCGCAAAGCGAAATGGCCGCTTACTGGCCTTACGCGCAAGACGCCCACCAAGATGGCGCCCGCTCGTGGCAAGACGACAAAGTGGCGCGCTACTCCGAGTTGATGGCGGCTTCCCAGCCGTTTGTGATTGACGAGGTATTGGCCGCATACAACTTTGACGCCCACCAGCAAGTGCTCGACGTGGGCGGGGGCAAAGGTGGTTTTGTGCGCCGCTTGGCCCAGCATGCCAGCCACCTGCGACTGAACTTGTTCGACCTGCCGCAAGTCGCTGCCATAGCCCAACAACAGATCGATCAAAACGGCATGGGCCAGCGCATCCAAACCCATGGCGGGGACTTTTTGCGCGACCCACTGCCCAGCGGCGCCGATTTGGTGACCTTGGTCCGCATTGCCCACGACCACCCCGATGCCGATGTCCTCACCTTGCTCAAAGCCATCCACCAAGCCTTGCCAGTGGGCGGCACCCTGCTGTTGGCCGAACCCATGGCGCAGGCGCCAGGGACGCAGCCGCTGGGCGACGCCTACTTTCATTTCTACCTGTTGGCCATGGGCAGTGGGCGGCTGCGCACCCCGCACGAACTCGGCCACATGATGGCCCAAGCCGGTTTCACCCACATTGAAGAGGTTCCCAACGCCGTGCCCTTGCAAACCCAGATCCTGGTGGGCCGCAAATCTCAGTGTTTTCCCTAGGATCTGCACGAAAGCGTCATCTTTACTTGACACATTTCGACGTCAACCCTAAATTACAAGTTATGCAAGCTCACGCCATTGTCTTCCAAAGCCCACAGCACCTGTCGGTGCGCGGTTTGGACTTGCCCGCACCCGGTGTGGGCGAGGCCGAGGTTGAAGTCGAATTCAGCGGCATCAGCACCGGCACCGAGCGTTTGTTGTGGGACGGCAGCATGCCCGCCTTTCCCGGCTTGGGTTACCCCTTGGTGCCTGGAGACGAAACCGTTGCCCGGGTGATTCGCACCGGCCCCGGCTGTGAACTCGACATCGGCCAGCGGGTGTTTGTGCCTGGCTCCAGTTGTTTTCAAGGGGTCAAAAGCCTGTTTGGCGGCGCAGCCTCACGCTTGGTGGTGGCGCAAAACCGCGTCGCGGTGGTGCAAGACCATTTGCAAGAGCGCGCCGTGCTGTTGGCCTTGGCGGCCACCGCCTACCACGCGGTCGCATTGGGCGGAAAGCGCCAAGACATTGCACCCCCCGAATTGATCATTGGCCATGGCGTGATGGGCCGTTTGCTGGCGCGCCTGACCGTGGCTTCAGGTTCACCCGCTCCCACCGTCTGGGAAACCCAAGCCGAGCGCATGGCGGGTGCCCAGGGTTATGCGGTGTGCCGACCACAAGACGACGATCGCCGCGATTACCAAGCCATTTACGACGTCAGCGGCCAGGCCGATGCCTTGGGCCAGTGGATGCAGCGCCTGGCCCCGGGCGGCGAAATTGTCTTGGCTGGCAACTACCGCCAAGCTTTGCGCTTTGAGCATGCCCAGGCCTATGCCCGCGAGGCCACGGTGCGCACCGCTGCGCAGTGGCAGCGTGCCGACCTGATGGCCGTCACCGAATTGGCCAACAGCGGGCGTTTGTCGCTGGACGGCTTGATCACCCACCACCAAGCACCTTCGCAGGCCCATGCGGCTTACGAAACCGCGTTTGGTGATGACCTGTGTTTGAAGATGATTTTGGACTGGAGAAACTTCGCATGAGCAACCACCAATTGGGGTCAACGCCGCAGCCCGTGAAGTTTGTGGATCGCCTGCGCCAAGAAGCGTCCCACGAGCCCGAACCCGTGCACACGGGCGAGGTCAAAAAAGAAACCCAAATCATTGCCATTTACGGCAAGGGCGGCATTGGCAAAAGCTTCACCTTGGCCAACCTCAGCTACATGATGGCCCAACAAGGCAAAAAGGTCTTGCTGATTGGCTGCGACCCGAAAAGCGACACCACCAGTTTGCTGTTTGGCGGCAAGGCCTGCCCCACCATCATCGAAACCTCGTCCAAGAAAAAACTCGCTGGTGAAGCCGTGCAAATTGGCGATGTGTGTTTCAAGCGCGATGGTGTGTATGCGATGGAACTCGGTGGCCCCGAGGTCGGTCGCGGTTGCGGTGGTCGCGGCATCATCCACGGCTTTGAAACGCTCGAGAAGTTGGGCTTCCACGACTGGGGCTTTGACTTTGTGTTGCTCGACTTTTTGGGTGACGTGGTGTGCGGTGGTTTTGGTTTGCCGATCGCCCGCGACATGTGCCAAAAAGTGATTGTGGTCGCGTCCAACGACTTGCAGTCGCTGTATGTGGCCAACAACGTGTGCAGCGCGGTGGAGTACTTCCGCAAGTTGGGCGGCAATGTCGGCGTGGCCGGCATGGTCATCAACAAAGACGACGGCACCGGCGAAGCCCAGGCTTTTGCGGGCAAAGCCGGCATCCCGGTGTTGGCCGCCATTCCGGCCAATGAGGACATTCGCCGCAAAAGCGCCAG
>JBEDCE010000124.1:0-5871 GCA_041176905.1 Pseudomonadota bacterium | reverse complement strand
GTTTGTTTTGGCGTGGCCAAGATGGTCGAGTCACCGGGTGGATGAAGCAGCGTTTGCAGTGCTTGCTCGCGAACGATCTCAACCTGTTGGCCTACCACCTGCCCTTGGACGCCCACGCCGAGTGGGGCAACAACGCGCAGTTGGCACAACGCCTAGGCGTTGCGGTCTTGCCCGCGCCTGCGGGCCGTTTTGGTGAGCAGTCTTTGGGCTGGATGGGCGAGGTGGCCTCCATGCCCTTGAGCGCATGGGCCCAGCGGGTGCAAACCTTGGTTCAGCGCCCCATCACGTGTGTGGGCGACGAGCAGCGCCCGATCCAACGCGTGGCGCTGTGCACGGGCGGTGCCCAGTCCTACTTTGAAGCAGCGATTCACGCTGGTGCCGATGTGTTCGTCACCGGTGAAATTTCCGAGCCCCAAGCCCATTACGCACGGGAAATGGGCGTCGCCTACATCGCCTGCGGTCACCACGCCAGCGAACGTTACGGCGTGCAGGCCTTGGGCGAAGCCATGGCCCAGCGACTGGGCATCGAACACCGTTTCATTGAAATCGACAACCCCGCATGAACACCACCTTCAACCGACCGCCTGTGCTGATCACCATGGGTGACCCGGCGGGCATTGGCCCCGAAATTGTGGTCAAAGCCCTGAACGCTCGGCGTTCCATGGGGCCCTGTGTGGTGGTGGGCGACTGGGCGACGCTGCAGCGCGCGCAAGACGTGGTGGCGCGATTGGACCCCGAAGCGGCCGCATGGCAGTGGGCGGTGGTGGACAGCGTGGCCGCGGCGGCGCAGTTGCCCAGCGACCGGGTGGCCATGGTGCAAGCGTGCGCGCCAGTGAATGTGGCGTGGGGTCGCGTGCAGACTGAGGCGGGTCAGGCCGCGGCCGATTGCATCCGTTGGGCCGCTCAGTCGGCATTGGCGGGTCAAGCCACGGCCGTGGTGACCGCGCCCATTCACAAAGAAGCCTTGGCCTTGGCGGGCATTGAGCACCCCGGGCACACCGAGTATTTGCAAGCCTTGGCGGCGGCGCACCGAGGGGTTTCGGTGGCACAGCTGCCCGTGCGCATGATGCTCAGCGCCCCCGGCTTGCACACCGTCTTGGTCAGCATTCACGTGGCTTTGCGCGACGCGATCGACCTACTCACGCCCGAACGCTTGAGCGAAACCATCGTGTTGACGCACCGGCATTTTGCCGATCGTGGGGCCGCGCCCAGGATCGCGGTGGCGGGTCTGAATCCGCATGCGGGTGAGGGTGGCTTGTTTGGGCGGGAAGAAATGGAGACGATCGCTCCCGTGGTTCAGGCATTGAAAGCGCAAGGGCTCCAAGTCAGCGGACCCCATGCGCCCGACACGGTGTTCATGCGCGCCCGGCAAGGTGAATTTGACGTGGTGGTGGCCATGTACCACGACCAAGGACTGATACCGGTGAAGTTGCTCGGCTTGGAGCACGGTGTCAACACCACGCTGGGTTTGCCTTTTGTGCGCACCAGCCCAGACCACGGCACAGCCTTCGATCTGGCTGGCACTGGCCGTGCCAGCGCTGAGAGCTTGCTGTCTGCATGGGCCGCAGCCCTTTGAGGTTCTTCAGCGATTCTGGCGCAGGCTGTCGCGGATCTCGCGCAACAAGGCGGTTTCGACCGGCTCGGCAGCAGGGGCAGCGGGCCCTTCCACCGCTTTGAGGCGGTTGATTTGGCGCACCATCAAAAAGATGGCCGCGGCCAAAATCAAAAAGTTCAAAGCCACGGTGATGAAATTGCCGTAGGCCAGCACAGGCACGCTAGCGGCCTTGTGTGCGGCCACGGTAGCCAAGGTGCCCTCGGGCACCGAGCCAAGGGCGATGAAGAGGTTGCTGAAGTCGATGGAACCCAAGACTGCGCCGAGCAGGGGCATCGCGACGTCATCGACCAATGAAGCCACGATTTTGCCAAACGCCGCGCCGATGATGACGCCAACAGCCAAGTCGATCACATTGCCTTTAATGGCAAAGGATTTGAATTCTGTGAACAGGCCCATAGATTCTCCATTTTTGGTTGATAGTGAATACTATTGTGATCGTTTTTATGCAGACGCTTTTCCGGGGTGTTTTACACCGGTGGCCCCTTGCCTCACTCGGGTTATCTGAAGTGGCTTTATCAGAGGGTTTACAATTTAGGGTGAACCCTAGTGTTGAACTGTCATAGAAAGATTTCCATGAGTGAAGCAACTGCCAACGCGCCTGCGAACAACAGCCGCCGTACTTGGCTGATCACTTCTGCCGCCATGGGTGGCGCAGGTGCTGCCGCCGTCGCAGTGCCTTTTGTGAGCAGCTTTCAGCCCTCCGAGCGCGCCAAGGCCGCTGGCGCTGCTGTTGAATTTGATGTGTCCTTGCTCCAGCCCGGTGAAAAGGTCGTGGTCGAGTGGCGAGGCAAGCCAGTCTGGGTGATGCGTCGCACGCCCGAACAGTTGGCTGCCTTGGAAAAGCTCGACCCTCAGTTGGCCGACCCCACTTCTGTGCGCACGGCGTATCCCACGCCGGCCTACGCTCAGAACCGCCACCGCTCCATCAAGCCCGAGATCTTGGTGGCCGTGGGCATTTGTACCCACTTGGGTTGCTCGCCTGGTGACAAGCTCACACCCGGCCCGCAGCCCTCTTTGCCGGATGATTGGCAAGGTGGCTTTTTGTGCGCCTGCCACGGCTCTACTTTCGATGTGGCCGGTCGCGTGTTCAAGAACAAGCCCGCGCCAGACAACTTGGAAGTTCCTCCGCACTACTACGTGTCCGAGACCAAGCTGCTCATCGGCGAAGAAAAATCCGCTTGATTCGCACTTTCCTTGCGCCCACAGTCGACTGACCACTGAGGTATTTCATGGCCGAATTCAAAGAAATCTCCCCCGATGCGCCGATGGCGCAGAAGGCCCTGAACTGGGTAGACAACCGGTTCCCACTCTCCAAGCTCTACAACGAGCACTTGGGTGAGTACTACGCACCCAAGAACTTCAACTTCTGGTACTTCTTTGGCTCGCTGGCCCTGTTGGTGCTGGTGATCCAAATCGTGACCGGTATTTTCTTGGTCATGCACTACAAGCCCGACGCTGCCTTGGCGTTTGCCTCGGTGGAATACATCATGCGCGATGTGCCGTGGGGTTGGTTGATCCGTTACATGCACTCCACGGGCGCATCGGCCTTCTTTGTGGTGGTCTATTTGCACATGTACCGTGGCCTGATTTACGGCTCGTATCGCAAGCCACGTGAGTTGGTTTGGGTGTTCGGTTGTGCCATTTTCTTGGTGCTCATGGCTGAAGCCTTCATGGGTTATTTGTTGCCTTGGGGCCAAATGTCCTACTGGGGTGCTCAGGTGATCGTGAACCTGTTTTCGGCCATCCCCTTCATTGGCCCTGATTTGGCGCTGTTGATTCGCGGTGACTTTGTCGTGGGCGACGCCACCCTGAACCGCTTCTTTGCATTCCACGTGATCGCTGTGCCCTTGGTCCTTTTGGGCTTGGTGGTTGCGCACATCATTGCTTTGCACGAAGTCGGCTCCAACAACCCCGATGGCGTTGAAATCAAGGGCCCCAATGCACCCAAAGACGCCAACGGCAAACCCTTGGATGGCATTCCTTTCCACCCCTACTACTCGGTGCACGATATTTTGGGTGTGACGGGGTTCTTGTTGGTGTTCTCGGCGATTGTGTTCTTCGCACCCGAGTTGGGCGGCTACTTCTTGGAGTTCAACAACTTCATCCCAGCTGATCCCTTGGTGACGCCGTTGCACATTGCGCCTGTCTGGTACTTCACGCCCTTCTATTCGATGCTGCGTGCCATCACCACCGAAATGATGTTTGCCCTGGTGGCCATCGTCTTGGGCGCTGCGGTATTGGCTGCCGTTAAGCTGCAGCTGACCAAGGCCCTGAAAGTGGCTGTGCTGGGTGGCGCTGTGGTGCTGGTCGCCCTGATGTTGGCCATCGATGCCAAGTTCTGGGGTGTGGTGGCCATGGGTGGTGCGGTCATCATCCTGTTCTTCTTGCCATGGTTGGATTACAGCCCTGTGCGCTCGATCCGTTACCGTCCCAACTGGAACAAATGGTTGTACGGCATCTTCGTGATCAACTTTTTGATCTTGGGTTATTTGGGCGTTCTGCCTCCATCGCCCATCGGTGAGCGTGTGTCTCAAGTCGGTACCTTGTTCTACTTTGGCTTCTTCCTTTTGATGCCTTGGTGGAGCCGCATTGGCGAGTTCAAGCCTGTGCCCGACCGCGTCACTTTTAAGCCCCACTGATCCGTCACAGCAGAAAGTCAAGAACATGAAAAAAATTCTTCTGGGTTTTGCCTTGGCCTTGGGCCTGACGGGCGCCATGGCGGCTGGCAGCAATTTCCCCATGGACAAGGCGCCCAAGCGCACCAACGACATGGCCGCTTTGCAAAATGGTGCCAAGCTCTTCGTCAACTATTGCCTGAATTGCCACTCAGCGGCTTTCATGCGCTACAACCGCTTGCGCGACATTGGTTTGACCGACAAGCAAATCGCGGAAAACCTGACCTTTGCCACCGACAAAATCGGTGACACGATGAAGGCGTCGATTGACCCGCGTCAAGCCAAAGAATGGTTCGGTGTCAACCCACCCGATCTGACCTTGGTGGCCCGATCACGCGCTGCTGCGGGTAGTCACACCGGCCCCGATTACCTCTACACCTTTTTGCGCACCTACTACCGCGACGAGACCAAGCCCACAGGTTGGAACAACTTGGCCTTTCCCAATGTGGGCATGCCCAATCCTTTGTGGGAATTGCAAGGCGAGCGCAAGCCTGTGATGGAAAAAGTCATGAGCCATGGCAAAGAAGTCCAGTTGCTCAAAGGCTGGGAAGTCACCAAGCCCGGCACCTTGTCAGCCAATGCTTACGATCAGAACGTCGGGGACCTGGTGGCTTACCTCCAGTGGATGGCCGAGCCCGCTCAAAACACCCGTGTTCGCATCGGTGTCTGGGTGATGCTGTTCTTGGCCGCTTTCATGGTGGTGGCTTGGCGCCTGAACGCCTCCTTCTGGAAAGACGTTAAATAATCAGTGAACAAACGCTTCTTGTCAGCGTTTGTTGAGTTCACAGTGGCTTGCTGCGTCGTTTCGGCGTTAGCAAGCCATTGTTTTTGTATCAAGGAGACACCAACATGATGGTTTTGTACTCGGGCACCACCTGCCCTTATTCGCACCGTTGCCGCTTCGTTTTATTCGAAAAAGGCATGGATTTTGAAATTCGCGACGTGGACTTGTTCAACAAACAAGAAGACATCGGTGTGATGAATCCCTACGGCCAGGTGCCCATCTTGGTCGAGCGCGACCTGATCTTGTACGAGTCAAACATCATCAATGAGTACATTGACGAGCGTTTTCCACACCCCCAGCTCATGCCCGGCGACCCCGTTGACCGCGCCCGCGTGCGCTTGTTCTTGCTCAACTTCGAGAAAGAGTTGTTCACCCACGTTTCGGTACTGGAATCTCGCGCCACCAAAGGCAACGAAAAAGCGCTGGAAAAAGCCCGTGCCCACATCCGCGATCGCCTGACCCAACTCGCCCCTGTGTTCCTGAAGAACAAGTTCATGTTGGGTGACAACTTCTCGATGCTCGATGTGGCCATTGCGCCTTTGTTGTGGCGTTTGGATTTCTACGGCATTGAACTGAGCAAAAACGCCGCGCCTTTGTTGAAGTACGCTGAACGCATTTTTTCTCGTTCTGCCTACATCGAGGCACTGACGCCGTCCGAAAAAGTGATGCGCAAGTAAGCGGTTCGGTCATGACACTTGCTGCTCAAGACACGCCGTCCACCCGCCCGTACCTGATTCGGGCACTGTATGAGTGGTGCACCGAAAACGGCTTTTCGCCGTATTTGGCGGTTCAGGTCG
>JBEDCE010000123.1:0-5887 GCA_041176905.1 Pseudomonadota bacterium | reverse complement strand
GCCGATCTACGCGCTCACGCCCAAACTCTCGACCCAGCGAAAAATGGCCTTGTTTCGCAACGTGCGCCCGATTTTGATGGACACCAGTACCGACCGCGACACCGCACTGGCCGACGCCGAAAACCACCTCAAAAAGCGCGGCATCGTCAGCGCGGGCGACGTCTACGCCATCACCGTGGGCGAGCCCATGGGCACGCCGGGCGGCAGCAACACACTCAAGCTCTGCAAGGCCACCTAAAAAACCGACGGGTGGTGGGCCTGTCATTCCAGTGCAAGCCCGCGGACGGTAAAATTCAACGAGTTACCAACCGGTTACCAACTTTCCCAAAGGTGAATCCATGGCACTCGTTTCCATGCGCGAACTGCTCGACCACGCTGCGGTCAACGGCTACGGCATCCCCGCTTTCAACGTCAACAACCTCGAACAGGTCCAGGCCGTTATGCAAGCCGCCGACGAGGTCGGTTCGCCGGTCATTTTGCAAGCCAGCGCGGGTGCACGCAAGTACGCCGGTGAGCCTTTCATCAAACACCTGATCCAAGCCGCCACTGAGCAGTGGCCTCATATTCCGCTGGTCATGCACCAAGACCACGGCACCAGCCCCCAGGTGTGCCATGGCGCGCTCAACTTGGGCTTTGGTTCTGTCATGATGGATGGCTCGCTCATGGAAGATGGCAAAACGCCGTCGAGCTTTGACTACAACGTCGACGTCACCCGCACCGTGGTCGAGATGGCGCATGCCATTGGCGCCACCGTCGAAGGCGAGCTGGGCTGCTTGGGCAACTTGGAAACCGGCGAAGCCGGCGAAGAAGACGGCATCGGCGCCGTGGGCAAACTCGACCACAGCCAAATGCTCACCGACCCCGAAGAGGCCGCCACTTTTGTCAAAGCCACGCAGCTTGACGCCTTGGCCATCGCCATCGGCACCAGCCATGGCGCTTACAAATTCACCCGCGAGCCCACCGGGGATATCTTGGCCATCAGCCGCGTCAAAGAAATCCACGCGCGCATCCCCAACACCCACTTGGTCATGCACGGCAGCTCCAGCGTGCCGCAAGAACTCTTGGCGCAAATCAACCGCTTCGGTGGTCAGATGAAAACCACCTTTGGCGTGCCCGTGTCCGAAATCCAAGAGGCCATCAAACACGGTGTGCGCAAGATCAACATCGACACCGACATCCGCTTGGCCATGACCGGCGCGGTGCGCCAGTTCTTGTTTGAAAACCCCGACAAGTTCGATGCCCGCGAATGGCTCAAGCCCGCGCGCGCCGCGGCCCAAGCCGTTTGCAAGCAGCGTTACTTGGAGTTTGGCTGCGAGGGCCAAGGCGCCAAGATCAAGGGACACACCTTGAGCGTGATGGCCCAGCGTTACGCCAAAGGGGAGTTGGTGCAGGTGGTGAACTGAGATAATTCGGTTCATGACTTCTGCACTGCACACCTCGGCCCTGACCTCCCTGCCTTTGTTGGCCCGCGGCAAAGTCCGCGACAACTACGCCGTCGGTGACGACCGCATCCTCATGGTGGCCTCCGACCGCATCAGCGCATTCGACGTCATCATGGGCGAGCCCATCCCCGGTAAGGGCGCGCTGCTCACCCGCTTGAGTCTGTTTTGGTTCGAGCAGCTGGGCCCCAAAGGGCTGAACATTTGCCCCATTCACCTCACGGGCCAAGCGCCCGAGAGCGTGGTCAGCGCCGACGAAGCGGCGCAAGTCTCCGGCCGATCCATGTTGGTGCAGCGCTTGAAGCCCATCCCCGTCGAGGCCGTCGTGCGTGGCTACTTGGCCGGCAGCGGCTGGAAAGAATACCAAGAGAGCCGCTCGGTGTGTGGCGTGCCTTTGCCCGAAGGCTTGCACAACGCCAGCCGTTTGCCCGAGCCCATCTACACCCCAGCGGCCAAAGCCGAGATGGGTGAGCACGACGAAAACATCACGTTTGAAAAAACCGTCGAGATGATCGGCCCCGAGTTGGCCGGCAAGATCCGGGAGATTTCGATCCGTTTGTACAAAGCCGCCGCTGAGATCGCCTTGAAAAAAGGCATCATCATCGCCGACACCAAATTCGAATTCGGCTTGGACCCCAAAGGCCAGTTGGTCTTGATGGACGAGGTGCTCACGCCCGACAGCTCGCGCTACTGGCCCGCCGACCAATACGCCGTGGGCAGCAACCCCCCGAGCTACGACAAACAGTTTTTGCGCGATTGGCTCGAGACCGCACAGGTCAACGGTCAGCCTTGGGACAAGTCACCTCCATCGCCCCGCCTGCCGCGCGAGGTCATTGAAAAAACCGCCGCGAAATACCAAGAAGCTCTGACCCGTTTGATGGGTTGAACCATGGCTTCTTCCAGCTTGTTTTTGCTCATCGACGACATCGCCACCTTGTTGGACGATGTGTCGGTGATGACCAAAGTCGCCGCCAAAAAAACCGCCGGTGTGTTGGGCGACGATTTGGCCCTCAACGCTCAACAAGTCACCGGCGTCAAAGCCGACCGTGAATTGCCCGTGGTGTGGGCGGTGGCCAAAGGCTCCATGCTCAACAAAGCCGTGTTGGTGCCCACGGCTTTGCTCATCAGCGCCGTGGCGCCCTGGTTGATCACGCCCTTGCTCATGATCGGCGGTTTGTTCTTGTGCTTTGAAGGGGCTGAGAAGCTCTTGCACGTTTGGCTTCACAGCCGCGAAGAAGACCAAGCCCACCACCGCAAACTGGTGCAAGCCGTGGCCGACGAGTCGGTGGATTTGGTGGCGTATGAGAAAGACAAAATCAAAGGCGCGGTGCGCACCGACTTCATTTTGTCGGCCGAGATCATCGTCATCACCTTGGGCACGGTGGCTGGAGCCAGTTTTCTGCACCAAGTTTCGGTCTTGGTGGGCATTTCGATGCTCATGACGATTGGCGTTTACGGGTTGGTGGCGGGCATCGTCAAACTCGACGACGCTGGCCTGTACCTGACCCAAGGCCCAACCGCCTCCGCACAAGCCTTGGGTCGCGGCCTGTTGGGCTTTGCGCCGATCTTGATGAAAACCCTCTCGGTCGTTGGCACCGCGGCCATGTTCTTGGTGGGCGGCGGCATTTTGTTGCACGGCGTGCCCGCGCTGGGCCACGCCGTGGAACACGGGACCGAAGCTTTGGCTTGGGCCGGCCCCTTGGCCAACAGTTTGATCGGCGGCGCCGTGGGTGTGTTGGCTGGCGCCGTGGTGGTGGGCGTGGTCGGTGCGGTGCAGCGCTGGCGCGCTTGATCGGCGATCAGACGCCAAACCCCGCCGACAAGCCCTGGCGCAGGTGCGCCACCAAGGCCGCCACCGCGCGCGGCACGTGAGGCGAGTAGGGGCGAATGGCGTGGATGGTTTGCGCGAAGGCGCCCACCACCTGCCACTGCGGCAAGACCCGCACCAACTTGCCTTGGCGCAAAGCCGCTTGTGCGCTGAAGTCTGGCAGCAAGGCAATACCCGCACCACACAAGGCCGCTTCTCGCAAAGCCTCGCTGTTGTTGGCTGACAAGGGGCCCGTGACGGGCACCATCACGCGGTCGTGACCGAGGCGGGCCAGCGTGGGCAAGAAGGTCCACGCTGGTGCTTCTTGCGCGCGTGGGTAATGCAGACAGTGGTGCTGCAACAAATCTTGCGGATGTTCGGGTGTGCCGTGGCGGCGCAAGTAAGCCCGCGTGGCGACCAACACCGATTCGGTATGACACAGGGTCCACGCCACGTGCGTGTCGGGGGCTTGTTCGGTGTGGCGAATCGCCAAGTCAAAACCCTCGGTGGCCAAGGCGCGCAAGCGATCGGACAAGTCCAACTCGATGCGAACGCCAGGGTGTGCTTTGAGGAAGTCGGTCAGCAGTGGCACCAACTGCTGGCGCGCCAAGGCCACGGGCGCGGTCAAGCGCACCAAGCCACTGGGCTGTTCGGCCAAGTCGCGCACCTGCGCAAAGCTGTGTTCGATGTGCTCAAAGGCGGCGCGGGTGTCGTCCACCAGCTTTTGCCCGGCCTCGGTCAGACGCACGCTGCGGGTGGTGCGCTGCACCAAGGCGACCTTGGCGGCGCGCTCAAGCTCCGCGATGCGCTGGCTCATGGCGGCCTTGCTCACCCCCAGCCGAGCGGCCGCGGCTGTGTAACTGCCTTGCTGAGCGAGTACGCTGAGCCAATGCAGGTGGGTCCAGAAGGCGCCAATTTTTTGCTGATCCATGGCACCATTGTTCACTATTTTGAACAATCCGTTCAGCTTTGGCCGCCTTGTGCTGCTGGGGCAGGCTCCCTAAACTGTGATCATTCCATTTTTCACAGGACACCCCATGAGCATCACACACATCGGTCATTACATCGGCGGCCAAGTCGCCGCTGGCGCCTCAGGCCGCAGCCAGCCCGTCACCAACCCCGCCACCGGCGCCGTAACCGGCAATGTGGCCTTGGCCAACAGCGCCGAAGTCGCCAAGGCCGTGGCCGCGGCTCAGGCCGCGTTCCCCGCTTGGTCCGACACGCCACCCCTGCGCCGTGCGCGGGTCATGTTCAAGTTCTTGGAGCTGCTGAACCAGCACAAAGACGAGTTGGCCCACATGATCACCGCCGAGCACGGCAAGGTGTTCACCGATGCGCAGGGCGAAGTGAGCCGAGGCATTGACATCGTGGAATTTGCCACCGGCATCCCGCAGCTGCTCAAGGGCGACTTCACCGACCAGGTATCCACCGGTATCGACAACTGGACCCTGCGCCAGCCGCTGGGCGTGGTCGCGGGCATCACCCCGTTCAACTTCCCCGTCATGGTGCCCATGTGGATGTTCCCGGTGGCGATTGCCGCAGGCAACACCTTCATCTTGAAGCCCAGCCCAACCGACCCGACCCCATCGCTGTTCATGGCCGAGCTGCTGAAAAAAGCCGGTCTGCCCGACGGCGTGTTCAACGTGGTTCAAGGCGACAAGGAAGCCGTGGACGCTCTGTTGGTGCACCCCGATGTGAAGGCCATCAGCTTCGTTGGCTCCACCCCGATCGCCAACTACATCTACGAAACCGGTGCGCACCACGGCAAGCGCGTGCAAGCCCTGGGCGGTGCCAAGAACCACTTGGTGGTCATGCCCGACGCCGACATCGACCAAACCGTGGACGCGCTGATTGGCGCGGGTTATGGCTCGGCCGGCGAGCGTTGCATGGCGATCTCGGTGGCGGTCTTGGTGGGTGATGTGGCCGACAAAATTCTCCCCAAACTCATCGAGCGCACCAAAACCTTGAAGGTTCTCAACGGTGAGAACCTGGCCGCCGAGATGGGCCCCATCGTGACCGACGCCGCGCGCCAGCGCATCAAGGGCTACATCGACGTGGGCGTGGCCGAAGGCGCCAAGCTCTTGATCGATGGCCGCGAGTTTGACGGCGCCAAAGCCGGTGCCGGTTGCGACCAAGGTTTCTGGCTGGGCGGCACGCTGTTCGACCACGTGACCACCGACATGAAGATCTACAAAGAAGAAATCTTCGGCCCGGTCTTGAGCTGTGTGCGCGTGCCCGACTTTGCGACCGCCGTGCAAATCATCAACGACCACGAGTTCGGCAACGGCGTGAGCTGCTTTACCCGCGACGGCAACGTGGCCCGTGAGTTTGCGCGCCGCATCCAGGTGGGCATGGTCGGCATCAACGTGCCGATCCCGGTGCCCATGGCCTGGCACGGCTTTGGCGGCTGGAAGCGCTCTCTGTTCGGTGACATGCACGCGTATGGCGAAGAGGGCGTGCGTTTCTACACCAAGCAAAAATCCATCATGCAGCGCTGGCCCGAGTCGATCGGCAAAGGCGCTGAATTCGTGATGCCAACGGCCAAGTAAGCCGCCCCGTCACTGCGAGTGCTGCAAAGCAGTCCACGTCTGTCGCCCCCCTTCTGTGCCGGGTCTGAACTGGGGGGGGGGGGGGGGGGGCG
>JBEDCE010000122.1:0-5890 GCA_041176905.1 Pseudomonadota bacterium | reverse complement strand
GACATCTCGCGCTGCCAACCGATTTATGAGACCTTGCCCGGTTGGAGCGAGTCCTCGGTGGGCGTGACCCAGTACGATCAGTTACCGGCCAACGCGAAGCTGTATTTGCAGCGCATCCAAGAGACCACGGGGGTGCCCATCCATGTGGTCTCGACCAGCCCCGACCGCGATCACACGATTTTGTTGCACCACCCCTATCAGGCCTGAGCCTGTGTCCCACTGACCCAATGGAGCCCGTATGCTGACCGAAGACGGAAAACACCTGTACGTCTCTTATGACGAATACCACAACCTGATCGAGAAACTGGCCCTGCAAGTGCACCATTCGGGTTGGCAGTTCGACACCATTTTGTGCCTAGCCCGTGGCGGCATGCGCCCCGGCGACATCCTATCGCGTATTTTTGACAAGCCCTTGGCCATCATGTCCACGAGTTCCTACCGCGCCAACGACGGCACCGAGCAGGGCAATTTGGACATTGCGCGCTACATCACCACCCCCAAAGGCGAGATCGCAGGGCGCGTGTTGTTGGTCGACGATTTGGCCGACTCGGGTCATACGCTCAACGCTGTCATTGGTTTGCTGAAAAACAACTACGCCCCCATCACCGAGCTGCGCAGCGCGGTGATTTGGACCAAGCAGGTCTCGACGTTCGCGGCCGACTACTCGGTGGAGTTCTTGCCGACCAACCCCTGGATCCATCAGCCGTTCGAGGCCTACGACAGCATGCGCCCCGAGCAGTTGCTCGCCAAGTGGACCCTCTAAATGAGCGAGCGCAGCACCACCCTGATTCACCACCCCTACCAAGCCCCTGAGGGGTTTGCGGCGGTGGCGCCCGCGGTGCACAAAGCATCGACCGTGTTTTTCCCGAACGTGCATGCTTTGCGCAACCAGGAGTGGAAAGACAAAAGCGGCTACACCTACGGTCTGCACGGCACGCCCACGACCTACTTGCTCGAGGAGCGCATCGCCACGCTCGAAGGTGGCCGCTACTGCGTCTTGGCTCCCAGCGGTTTGTCGGCCTTGGCTTTGGTGGACATGGCGTTTTTGCGCTCGGGTGATGAGCTCCTCATCCCCGATAACGCGTATGGGCCCAACGTGGCGTTTGCCGAAGGCGAATTGGCTCAGTGGGGTATCACCCATCGCCGATACAACCCCATGGAACCCGCCGACCTGGCTGCCAAAATCTCCAACGCCACGCGCTTGGTGTGGCTGGAAGTGCCCGGATCGATCACCCTCGAATACCCCGATGTCCCGGCCCTGGTGGCGGTGGTCCAAGCGGCCAATGTCGGTCGCTCAGCCCAGCGCCGTGTGATCACGGCCTTGGACAACACCTGGGGGGCGGGCGTGGCGTTTGGCGCTTTTGATCTGGGTGTGGATGTGTCCATGCAGGCCCTGACCAAATACCCGAGCGGTGGCGCCGATGTCTTGATGGGCTCGGTCGTCACGCGCGACCACGATTTGCACCAAGCACTCTTGCTGTGCCACATGCGTTTGGGCTTGGGTGTCTCGGGCAACGACGCTGAGCTGGTCTTGCGCGGCCTGCACACCATGGACTTGCGCTACCACGCCCACGACACCGCCACACGCCACTTGGCCCAATGGATGCAAAGCCAACCCGGTGTGGCGCAGGTGCTGCACCCAGCCTTGCCAGACTCGCCCGGCCACGCGGTTTGGTTGCGTGATGCGAGCGCCGCCGCTTGTTTGTTCAGCGTGGTGTTCGAGGCGGCCATTCCCCAGTCGCGCATCGACGCGTTCTTGGACCGTTTGAAGCGTTTCAAATTGGGTTGGAGCTGGGCCGGCCCCATCAGCCTGTGCGCCCCGTACCATGTGAGCGCCATGCGCACCCAGCCTTGGCCCCACGCGGGTGGCTTGGTGCGTTTTGCCGTTGGCCTGGAGGCCGTGGCCGATTTACAAGCCGACTTGCAACAGGCGTGGCCTGAGCTGCAAGTGCGCTGATCCGATTGTTTCTTCCATTCACCGAACCGAAAGACTGCTTTGGCAACACCCAATTACGGCTACGAAAAACGCCAACGCGAACTCGCCAAGAAAAAGAAGAAGGAAGAAAAACTCAAGTCCAAAACCGAGCGCAAGCACGGCGAGGGCGATGAGCCTGAGACCCCTGAGGGCACAGAGCCCAACGCGCCCGCAGCCGGCGACCCGGCCTGATTCAGCGCTCGGCGGCCAAGATGGCTTGTGCCATCTGTTCGAACGCCGCGGTGCTGTAGTCCTTTGATTCAAACACCTGCGCCTGCGGGTATTGCACAAAGTTGCGGTCAATCGATTGACGGTACACCGGGTCGTAGTGGTCGCGCAGCAACTCGTGCACCACCGCGGGCGTTTGCCCGTCTGCCACCCATTCACCCCAGCGCTCCACCACGGCCTTGCCCCGGATGTCGTTCAAGGCCTGTAGGCGTTCGACGAAGTGGGCGCTGTCTTTGACGAAGTACGCGTAGTCCTCCAACAGCAAGGCCACGCGGGCTTCGTCGGGGAGTTGCACGTCGATGCAGGGGCTGGCACGCATCGCGTCGATCAAGGCGTCGGGCACGCGCACATTGCCCACTTTCTTGCTTTCACACTCCACGTAGACCACCCGGCTGGGGTCCATGGCGCGCAGCTGTGCCCAAATCAGGCTGTCAAAGCGCTTTTGGCTGGGTTGGGCCTGACCAGGCACGTGGCCCAACACCGAGCTGCGGTGGCAGGCCAGGGCTTCCAAGTCCAACACCTGCGCGCCTTGTGCGGCCAGGGCCTGCAACAAGCGGGTCTTGCCGCTGCCCGTGGGGCCACACACAACGCGGTATTGAAAAGACGGTGCCAAGGTGGGCAGATCCTCGACCAGGGCCGCTCGCCACGCTTTGTAACCACCTTCGATCAGTGTCACCTGAAAGCCAACGGCGCCCAAGATCGTGGCCAAAGAGCCGCTGCGGTTACCCCCGCGCCAGCAGTACACCAGCGGGCGCCAGTCGCGCGGCAACTCGATCACGTGGCGCTCGATGTGTGCCGAGATGTTGCGAGCGGCCAAGGCCGCACCGCGCTTCTTGGCTTCAAAAGCATTGACCTGTTTGTACATCGTGCCGATGTCGATGCGCTCTTGGTTGTTGAGTGTGGGCCAGTTGATGGCGCCGGGCACATGGTCCAGGGCGTGTTCGTCTTCGGTGCGGGCATCGATGATGGCGTCAAAAGTGGCCAAGCTGGCCAAAGCTTGTGTGGCGGGGAGGGTGTGAACAGGCATGCGGGATTATCGCGGTGCGAGCAAACGCCGCAGGCGGGGCCAGACGTTTCGCAGCATGACGGGCTGGGCTTGTTCGTTGGGGTGGATGCGGTCACTCTGGAACAAGGCCAGTGGATCCGGGGCATCGGCCACGCCGGTCAAGAAAAACGGCACCAAGGCGACCGAGTGCGTTTGAGCCACTTGGGTGTAGACGCGCTTGAAGGCTTCGCTGTACTGAGCGCCGTAATTGGGCGGCATCTCCATGCCCAAGAGCAGCACGCGGGCACCGGTGGCCTTGGACTGTCGCGTCATCTCGCTCAGGTTGTCTTGCGTCATGGTCAGGGGCAAACCGCGCAGGGCATCGTTGCCGCCGAGCTCGATCACGACCACTTGTGGCTGGTGTTGGCGCAACAAAGCGGGCAAGCGCGAGCGCCCACCTGAGGTGGTGTCGCCGCTGATGCTGGCGTTGACCACACGCGCCGCTGGGCCTTGTGTGTCGATTTGGTCTTGCAAGAGCGCGACCCAACCGCTGCCGCGGCGCAAACCGTATTCGGCGCTGAGCGAGTCGCCCACGATCAGCACCACCGGCGCGTTGGCCTTGCTCGCAGTTTGAGCCCATGCCCAGGGGGAAAGTCCCCAAGTAAAAGTCAACACCAGCAGCGCGGTAAAGTGTCGGTGTTTCAACTGGAAAGCCCTTCAATGTCGGATGTGATGATTGCCGTGTCCCATGTGTCCAAATCGGTCAGCGATGCCACGGGCACCCTGTCGATTTTGCGCGATATCGATTTCACCCTGCGCAAAGGGGAAACCGCGGCCATCGTCGGTGCCTCGGGGTCCGGAAAAAGCACGCTCTTGTCCATCATCGCGGGCTTGGACACGCCCACCCAAGGCACGGTGAGCATCGACGGCCAAGACCTGTTCGCGCGCAGCGAAGACGAGCGTGCCGCGTTGCGGGCGGCCCAGGTGGGTTTTGTGTTTCAGAGTTTTCAGTTGCTGGGCAACCTGACCGCTTTGGAAAATGTGATGCTGCCGCTGGAATTGGCGGGGCGGCGCGACGCCCGTGTGGCCGCCACGGCCATGCTCGAGCGTGTGGGCCTGGGCGAGCGCCTAGGACATTACCCCAAACTGCTCTCGGGCGGTGAGCAACAGCGCGTGGCCTTGGCCCGCGCCTTTGTGGTCAAGCCCGCGGTGCTCTTGGCCGATGAACCCACGGGCAGTTTGGACTTTGCCACCGGCGAAAAAGTCATGGCCTTGATGTTCGAGCTCAACGAGGAACTCGGCACCACCTTGGTCATGGTCACCCACGACCGCGCCATTGCCGATCGTTGCGAGCGGCGCATCACCATCGAAGCGGGCCGCGTCGTCGACTGATCACGCACGGGCCCAGCGCTCTGGGATAATTGGGCGCATGTCTTCACCCAAAGTGCTTTTCGGCTTTCACGCCGTCGGCGTGCGCCTGAAAATGGCCCCGCAATCCATCATCGAAATTCATTTCGAGCCCACGCGCCGAGATGCGCGCATGCGCCAGTTCATTGACCGCGTCAAAGAAGCCGGCGTTCGTTTGATCGAATCCGACGGCTTGCGCATCGCCAAGCTCGCCGGTAGCCACGGCCACCAAGGGGTGGCCGCCCGAGTTCAAGCGATCGAGCAGGTGCACTCGCTCGACGAGTTGTTGGAAAACCTCGAAGCCTCCGGTACGGCCCAACCCTTGATCTTGGTGCTCGACGGCATCACCGACCCCCACAACCTGGGCGCGTGTTTGCGCGTGGCCGATGGCGCGGGGGCACACGCGGTCATTGCGCCCAAAGACCACGCGGCGGGCATCAATGCCACCGTGGCCAAGGTCGCCAGCGGTGCGGCCGAAACCATGCCGTACTTCATGGTCACCAACTTGGCGCGCACCTTGAACGAACTCAAGGAACGCAACATCTGGATCATCGGCACCAGCGACGACGCCGACAAAACCATTTACGAGGTCGACCTCAAAGGCCCCGTGGCCCTGGTCTTGGGCGCCGAAGGCGCGGGCATGCGCCAACTCACCCGCAAGACCTGCGACGATTTGGTCAGCATTCCGATGCAAGGCGCCGTCGAAAGCTTGAACGTCTCGGTGGCCAGTGGGGTGTGTTTGTACGAGGCCTTGCGCCAACGTCGGTGAAACAACAACAGGGAGATTCCATGACTTTGCAAAGAACCGCCGCCATCGGGCTGGCTGTTGTGGTGCTCGCCACGGCGTGTACCCAAGAGCAACAAAACAAGATCAGCCGTGGTATCCAAAACTGGACGGGCACCAACGGCGTGCTCGAGGTCTATGCCGGTGACAAAGTCGTTCGCCGCTTCCTCAAGATCGACAAAATCAGCACCGCTTTGGGCACCGACGACGGACTGCCACGCGCCTACCGTTATGGATACGGTGTGCTCGATGAAAACCTGAACATGGAAGTCGACGCAGGCGAGAAGAAGGTGTATTTCGAAATCAGCGACTACACCAACTCGGTGTTCTTCGAGAGCCCGCGTTGAAGGTTGCGGGCGCTTGTGGGTGCGCCTGATCCAACGGGTGGGTTAACGTTTCGCTTCTGAACATCAGCACGCTTTCCGTCTCCTAGAGTTCCCTCGGCTTCAAAGCCCGAATCGAACGGATGTAAGTCCATATTTTTTTGCGCACTTCTGATTTGTTAATAAAT
>JBEDCE010000121.1:0-5940 GCA_041176905.1 Pseudomonadota bacterium | reverse complement strand
GCCGACCCGACGTGATGTTCGTGATCCAACGCATCTTGGAGCGCGATGGCCAGTTCACCCTGATGGACCAAAACCGGGTGCTCAAGCCCAACCCCTTCTTTCGCCTGTTCGCCACCGCCAACACCGTGGGACAGGGCAACCTCAATGGTCTCTACCACGGCGCGCAGCGCCTCAACCACGCGCAAATTGACCGTTGGAACATCGTGGTGTCTTTGAATTATTTGCCGCGCGATGAAGAAGTGGCCATCGTCACCGCACGCGTTCCGGCCTTGGCCGATGCGGCTGGCCAATCGATGGTCAACGCCATGGTGGCGGTGGCGGAGTTGACGCGCTACGGCTTCCGTGTGGGCGACATCTCCACCTTGATGTCGCCGCGCACCGTGATCACCTGGGCCGAAAATCTGGAGATCTTCCGCGACCCAGGTGTGGCCTTTGAATTGTCCTTTGTGAACAAGTGCGACGAGTCCGAGCGGCCCGTGGTGGCCGAGTACTTCCAGCGCTGCTTCCAGCGCGAACTGACCGCGTCGTTGGTGAACACCGCGACGTGAGCACCATGCCGGATGCTGCGCTCACCTTGGCCCAAACGCGCCACCAGCAGCGCATCGATGACCTGTGCGCGGCCTCCATTCGAGCGCTGTGCGGCCAGCCAGGCCTTCACTTTCGGGGCCGACGCTTGTTCCGCCACCACCGCGCCTTGCCGCCGTTTTCGCCCCACCTGAACCCACAACCCGGCACCGATGATTTCGCCTCGTTTCGAGGCGCTGCCGACGCCATGGCCCTGCGCTTGCGTTTCGCCGACGCCGCCTTGCACCGCACGCTGGGGCCCACCGAGCCGCTGCCCCGCATGCTCTTTGAGATGTTGGAGCAGTTTCGGGTGGAGTCCTTGGCTCCGAGCGACATGCCAGGGGTGATCCACAACCTGCGGCACCGTTTTGAGGCTTGGTCGATGGCTTTTTTCAACAGCGGCATGACCGAAACCTCCAAAGGCATTTTGCTCTTCACCGTGGCCCAAATCACCCGATCTCGGGTGACGGCGCAGCCCGTGGTGGAGGCGACCGAAGACGCCATCGAGGCCACTCGCATGGGGATTGTTCAAGCCTTGGGCAGCGATTTGGCGGGCTTGCGCCGCCAGCGCCACGACCAAGCCGCCTACGCCCAACACGCCTTGGCGATTGCGCAGATGATCGCGGATCAAATCCAGTCTCAAGACCCCGCGCCCGACGACCAGGCCCAGCTGAGCGACGACGAGCCCGATGCGCTGGACTTCAACCTGTGGATGGACTTCGAGGGTGATGGTGCCGACGAGACGCCCGCCCTGGCCAGCAAAGGCAGCAGCGCTCAGCTGGGCGATTCCACCGATGACTACCGTGTGTTCACCCGCGAGTTCGATACCGAAGTACACGCTAGCACCTTGTTGCGTGCCGAGCAGCTGCGCGAATTTCGCGAACGGCTCGATGCGACGGTTGAGCGCCAAGGTTTGAGCTTGAGCCGTTGGGTGCGCGAACTCCAATCGGTCTTGGCCATCCCCCTGCGCGAAGGTTGGGTCGATGGCCAAGAAGCGGGGCGCATCGATGGCCGCCGCCTGAGTCAGTTGATTGCCTCACCCACCGAGCGCCGTTTGTTTTGCACCGAGCCCGAGGTGCCGCTGGTGGCTTGTGCCTGCACTTTTTTGATCGATTGTTCGGGTTCCATGCGGGCCCACATCGAATCCGTGGCCGTCTTGGTCGGCGTGCTGGCGCGGGCCATGGAACAACTGGGCGTGCACACCGAAGTGCTGGGCTTCAGCACCAACGCGTGGAACGGCGGGCGCGCCCACCGCCAGTGGGTCCGGGCGGGCAGACCCCCGCACCCCGGGCGGCTCAATGAAACCGCCCACCTGATTTTCAAAGACAGCGATACGCCTTGGCGTCAAGCCCGCCACGCCATGGGGGCCTTGCTCAAGAGCGAGTTGTTCCGCGAAGGCGTGGACGGTGAAGCTTTGCGCTGGGCGGCCCAACGCTTGGAACGACACACGGACGTTCGGCGTTTGTTGGTGGTGATCTCCGACGGCAGTCCCACCGATGGCGCGACCGCCTTGGCCAACGATGAACATTACTTGGACCACGACCTGAGCAACGTGGTGGCCGAGATCGAGGCCCAAGGACGGGTTGAGGTTTTTGGCCTAGGGGTGGGATTGGACTTGAGCCCCTACTACCGCCGCCACCGGGTGTTGGACCTCTCAAACTCGGTCACCCAACAGGTTTTGCGCGAAAGCGTGGGCTTACTGGCCAAAAACGCCCAACTTTGAAATCAGTCGGAGGCTTGCCCAGCCAACAGCGCTTGCCCAATGCGGTGCACCTCATGCACCAGCCAATCCAAATCGGCACGGGTGGTGCGGTGGTTGGTGATGTTGACCCGAATGGCGGTGCGTCCGTTGACCACGGTGGTCGATGGGGCAGCAATGCCTTGGATCTGCAGCTGCACCACGATCTCATCGTTCAAAGCATCCATCGCCGCCGCGTCGGTGTGAGTTGGTCCATAAGTGAAACAACAAATGTTCATCGCCACGGGAGCCACCAACGCCATGTGCGGGTGGGCCTGCACCAAATCTCCCAAGTGCGCTGCTTGTTCGCAGTTTTGCGTGATCAAGGCCCCCAACTTGGTCGTGCCGTGTTCGGCGATTTGCGCCCACACTTTGAGCGCGCGAAAACCGCGCGAGAGCTCGGGGCCATATTCGACGGGCCACGGGTTGCCCGCAGCGAGTCCCCGTTCGGCGCCTTTGAGGTATTCGGGCCGCTCAGAAAACGTGCGCCGGTGCTCCACCTCGCTGCGCATGAGCACAAAGCCGGCGTCGTAGTTCACGTGGAGCCATTTGTGAAAATCGAAGGCCAGCGAATCGGCCCGGCTCAAACCGGTGAGACGTGGGCGCAAGGCTTCGCTGAGCATCCCCAGAGCCCCAAATGCACCGTCCACGTGCAACCAGAGTTGCTCGGCCTGGGCCAGGTCGGCTAAAGCCTCCAAGTCGTCGATGGACCCCACATTGACCGCACCCGCCGTGCCCACGATGAGGAAGGGCGTCAGGCCGGCCGCACGGTCTTGGGTGATGGCGTGTTTCAACGCCTCGACATCGATCTCAAAGCGATCGTTGACCGCGACCTTGCGCAGCGCATCCGTTCCCAAGCCCAAGATGTCAAACGCACGCGCCACACAGGAATGGGTTTGCGCTGAGGTGTAACCCACCAACCGACCCATGGAGTTGCCCTGCAGCCCGGTCTTTCGGCTGCTGAAGTCAAAGGTGCGGTCGCGCGCAGCCTTGATGGCAATCACGGTGGCAATCGAAGTGCCACTGACGATCAAACCACTGGCGCTGGCGGGGAATTCAAACAGCTCGCGGCACCAATTCACGACCTGCTGCTCCACGTACATGGCGCCGTGATCGCGACCACCCAAGTTGGCGTTGAGGGCCGCTGCCGTGATGTCGGCCATGAGGTTGCTCGGCGTGCCAGATCCGTGCACCCAACCAAAAAACCGCGGGTGGGTGTTGCCCACACCGAAGGGCAGCAAAGCACCCAGGTGGGCTTGTGTGGCCTCAGCACCCCAACCCTCGGCGGGCAAAGGCGCTTGGTAGGCGGCTTTCAATTCGGGGGGGAAGGGGTTCCACACGGCACCTTCACGGTAAGTGGCCATGCGGTCAATGCAGGCGTCGAGCAAGCGGTGGGCTTGGGCTCGAAAGACATCCCAGTCGGCAGGGTCCAGCGTCTGTTCGGGCGCAAAACTGGGGTGGCGTGGATCGCTCATGGCCGCCCTTTCGGGTTGGTCTCGATCGTTTCATGGCGCACCGCATCAACCGCCGCACGCACGATCCGGCCGATCAGCTGGCAATCTTCGACGCTCAGCGACAGGGGTGTGCGCAGGTCCAGCAACTGGCGCAACACACCTTGGGTTTGGGGCATCGGCGCTTGTTCGCTCAAATAATGCCAATGCCCGAAATGGCTGGTGAAGGCCACGGGTTTGTTCAAGCCAAACCACTTGATGTAGAGCCCACGCGCCGCACATTCGTCCACGAAACGCTCGACTTGTTGGGGCGGCAGATCGAGTGAAAACTGAATCGAGCTGGGCACAAAGTCCTCGCGCGCATCGCGCACCGGCAAGGTGACCCCCGGTATGGTTTTCAGCGCACGCGCCAGCTCGTCGTACACCCAGCGCCAGCGTCGGGCACGTTCGGGAAGCAAAGCCAGCTGCGGGCGCAACACCGCGGCGGCGAGGTTGGACATGCGCATGCTGAAGTTGGGGGTGAGGTAACGCCAACGCTCGAACACCTCGGCCGATGGGCGCAACAGGTGTTGGTCGTGCATCATGTAAGAGCCCGACATCAGGATGACTTGTGCTGCCACATCGTCGTCTTCGGTCACCAACAAACCGCCCTCACCCGAGTTGATGTGCTTGTAGGTTTGTGTGCTGTAACAACCGATACGCCCAAATGTGCCGGTGTGACGTCCGTTCCAGCGCGCGCCCATGGTGTGGGCGCAGTCCTCCACCAAGGCCAGGCCGTGTCGCTCGCAGATCGCCACCACGGCGTCCATGTCGGTGATGTGCCCGCGCATGTGCGAGATTAAAAACACGCTTGCGCCACTGCTGGCGGCTTTGCGCTCCAAGTCGTACAAATCGGTGGTGTAGTCGGGGCGTGTTTCGACCAACACCGGTAAAGCCCCCGCATGGGCGATGGCACCGGGCACGGGTGCGAGCGTGAAGCTGCTGGTGAGCACCGGGTCACCGGGTTTGACCCCCAAAGCCTTGAGCGCGAGGAACATCGCAGCACCACAGGAACTCACCGCCATGCAGTAACGCGAGCCCACATAGGCGGCGTACTCCTGCTCCAACAAGGCGGGCGCTGGCGTGCCAGAGCCTTGTTCGCCGTAGCGGTGCAAACGCCCACTGCGCATGAGCTCAACGGCCGCTTCGATGGCGGACTCTGGAATGGGTTCGGATTGGCTCAGGTCTTTGCCGAACCACAAACCGTCGCTGGATCGGGTGGGGGTTTGCGTGCTCATATCAGGACTGGTGGCCTTGCAAGGTGCCGAGCTCGAACTGCTCCTGCGGAAAGTATTTTTTCAAGCGAATGTCACCGGTGCGTGCGTGCCCTTCCATGCCCTCCAAGCGCGAGATGCGGGCGGCCACCTGCCCCACCTCTCGGCTGGCCGCGCGGTTGAGTCGTTGGTAGGTGACGGTCTTGATGAACTTGCCCACACTCAAGCCCCCGGTGTAGCGAGCAGCGCCGCGCGTGGGCAGGATGTGGTTGGGGCCAGCGCATTTGTCGCCATAGGCCACCGTGGTTTCTTCGCCCAAGAACAAGGAGCCGTAATTGGTCAGGCGCTGCAGCCACCAATCCAAATCGCTCGCCAAGACTTGCAGGTGTTCGGGCGCGTAGCGGTCGCTGACCTCGCAAAGGGCTTCGCGACTGGGGGACACGACGACCTCGCCATAGTCGCGCCAAGCGGCGCTGGCCGATGAGCGCGCCGGCTCGGGCAGCGCTGCGATCACGCGGGGCATGATGTCGATCACCTGTTGCCCCAACGCACGCGAGGTGGTGAACAGCCAGACTGGTGAATCCGGCCCGTGCTCGGCCTGCCCGGCCAAATCGGCGGCCACGATCTCGGCGTCGGCGTTCTCGTCGGCAATGATGGCCGACTCCGTCGGCCCCGCCACCACGTCGATGCCGATGCTGCCAAACAGCATGCGCTTGGCTTCGGCCACAAAACGGTTGCCAGGTCCGACGATGATGTCGGCCGGCGCATTGGAGTACAAGCCGTAGGCCAGCGCCGCGATGGCTTGAACGCCACCGAGCGCCAACACGGTGTGTGCCCCGCACAGCTGCATCGCATACAAAATGGCCGGGTTGACGCCGGCGCTTTGGTGGGCCGGCGAAGTGGCCACGATGTTGGGCACACCCGCGACTTGCGC
>JBEDCE010000120.1:0-5944 GCA_041176905.1 Pseudomonadota bacterium | reverse complement strand
CCACTTGGCCTTCGCGGTAACTCGTGACCTCCAAGCGGGTGGACAAAGCGTTGGTCACCGACACACCGACCCCATGCAAACCGCCAGAGAAGCTGTAAGCACCACCTTGGCCTTTGTCGAATTTGCCGCCCGCGTGCAAACGGGTGAACACCAGCTCGACCACTGGGGCTTTTTCTTCTGGGTGCAGGCCAAAGGGAATGCCGCGCCCGTCGTCGTCCACACTCACCGAACCGTCGGTGTGCAAAGTGACGGCAATTTTTTTGCCGTGACCGGCCAAGGCTTCGTCGGCCGCGTTGTCCAAGACCTCCTGGATGATGTGCAAGGGGTTATCGGTGCGGGTGTACATACCCGGGCGTTGTTTGACCGGCTCCAGACCCTTGAGCACGCGGATCGAACCCTCGGAATAAGCCGAAGGGGTGGCCGAGTTGGCAGAGGCGACAGTTTTGGCATTCATGCGCGGCATTGTAGAGCGGACGAAGCCGGACAACTGTATATATCCACAGATTTTCATCCTTTAAGTGCCCAACCTTGGCCAAACGCTTGGGCAAGGCGCAGCGAATTCGCTACAGTCAGAACCATGAACGCCGCCACGCATGCCCCATTTCCGAAACTATCGGCCTTCCAAGTGCTGCTGTGCGGCGCCCTGATCGTCACCTTGTCCATGGGCATTCGACACGGTTTTGGTCTGTGGCTGCAGCCCATCACCCAAGCCCAAGGCTGGACGCGCGAGACCTTTGCGCTGGCGCTGGCGATCCAAAACCTGTCTTGGGGCGTCTTGGGCGTCTTCGCCGGCATGGCCGCCGACCGCTGGGGCGCCTTTCGTGTTTTGGTGGTGTGCTCGGCTCTGTACGCCTTGGGCTTGGTGGGTATGGCGCTGAGCACCGACTCGCTCAGCTTTGCCCTGACCACTGGCGTGCTGATTGGCGCGGCGCAAGCCGGCACCACCTACGCCGTGGTCTACGGTGTCATTGGCCGACAAATTTCGGCCGAGAAGCGTTCGTGGGCCATGGGCGTGGCAGCTGCGGCCGGCTCGTTCGGTCAATTCCTCATGGTGCCTATTGAGGGCTGGCTCATCAGCAGCTGGGGCTGGCAACAGGCCTTGCTGATGTTGGCCGCCGTGGTATTGGTGATCGCGCCCTTGGCTTGGGGTCTGCGCGAGCCGGGCTTCGTGGGCAGCGGCCGAGCGGTGCGTGACCAGTCCATTTTGCAAGCCCTGCGCGAGGCGATGCGCTACCCCAGTTTTCAGCTCTTGATGGCGGGCTATTTTGTGTGCGGCTTCCAGGTCGTTTTTATTGGTGTGCACATGCCGAGCTACCTCAAGGACAACGGCCTGTCGCCGCAGGTCGCGGGCTACGCCTTGGCGCTGATTGGCCTCTTCAACGTGATCGGCACCTATGCCGCCGGCAGCTTGGGCCAACGCATGCCCAAGCGCCACATCTTGGCCTTCATTTACGCCAGCCGCTCCTTGGCGATCGCGCTGTTTTTGTGGGCCCCGCTCACGCCCACGAGTGTGTATGTGTTTGCCTGCGTGATGGGCGTCTTGTGGCTCTCCACCGTGCCGCCGACCAACGCGGCGGTGGCGCAAATCTTTGGCGTGGCCCACCTGTCCATGCTCAGCGGTTTTGTGTTTTTCAGCCACCAAATCGGCAGCTTCATGGGCGTGTGGCTGGGCGGCTACTTGTATGACCGCACTGGCAGCTACGACATCGTTTGGTATATATCCATTGCACTGGGCATCTTCGCGGCCTTGGTCAACCTGCCGGTCAAGGAGCATCCGATCGCTCGAACCGGGGCCCCGGCATGAAGCCACCTCTGCTGTCTTTGCCGCCGCTGCGCACCTGGGCGTGGATGCTCATGGCCGCCGTGGTGTTGCTCGGCACGCTGCGCCTGTACCAGCAACCCGACTTTTTGCTGACCTTGGCCGACCAACTGTGGAGCTGCTTTTGAGCCCCGCGCATGGCAGCGCTGAGCCATCGGACTGGGTGCAACGCTGGGCACACTTGGTGGCGCCTGGCGGCACGGTGCTGGACGTGGCCTGTGGCAGCGGCCGGCACATGCGCTGGTTAGCGGAGCGAGGCCACCGCGTCACGGGCATTGACCGCGACGCCGCTGCATTGGCCAGCGCAGCGGCCCACGGCACCGTGATCACCGCCGACATTGAAAACGGCCCTTGGCCCTTGGTCGGGCAAACCTTTGACGCGGTCGTGGTCACGAATTACCTGTGGCGGCCGCTGTGGCCGCAGTTGCTGGCCAGCGTCAAACCGGGTGGCGTCTTGATTTATGAAACCTTTGCCCATGGCCAAGCCAGCGTGGGCCGCCCCAGCCGCCCCGAATTTTTGTTGCAGCCCGGCGAACTGCTGCGCGTGTGCGCCGAATGGCACACGGTCGCGTACGAACACGGTGTTTTGAGCGAGCCGACGCGGTTCGTGCAGCGCATCGTCGCCATGCCCAACCCACCCCCAGGCGCTCAGTCGTTAGAATGCACTTCTCCCGTCTCAAAGACCCGATGATGACCCGCACCACACCCCGATTCCAAGGCAGCATGCCTGCCCTCATCACACCCATGTTGGACAACGGTGAGGTCGACTACCCGACCCTGCGCCAACTCATCGACTGGCACGTGGCCGAAGGCACCGATGCGCTGATCGTGGTGGGTACTTCGGGCGAGTCGCCCACGGTCACCGTCGACGAGCACCACGAGATCTTGCGCGTGGCCGTTGAACAATCGGCCAAACGCATCCCCATCATCGCGGGCTGTGGCGCCAATTCCACCGCCGAAGCGGTGGCGCTGGCCAAGTTCGCCGAATCCATTGGTGCGGACGCACAACTGCAAGTCGTGCCCTACTACAACAAGCCCACGCAAGAGGGCCTGTTTCAGCATTTCAAAGCCATCGCTGAGGCCACACCCAAGCTGCCGGTCATCCTCTACAACGTGCCCGGGCGCACCGTGGCCGACCTGCAGCACAACACCGTCGTGCGCTTGGCCCAGGTGCCCGGTATCGTCGGCATCAAGGAAGCCACGGGCAACATCGAACGTGCCCAGTGGCTCATCCGTGATGTGCCCCCAACGTTTGCCGTCTATTCTGGCGATGACCCCACCGCCGTTGCCCTCATGCTGTGCGGCGGCGCAGGCAACATCAGCGTGACGGCCAACGTCGCGCCGCGCCAAATGCACGAGCTGTGTGTGGCCGCCATGGCCGGTGACACCGCCCGAGCCATGAAGATCCAGTTCGAACTCATGCCGCTGCACAAATACCTCTTCATCGAAGCCAACCCCATTCCCGTGAAGTGGGCCATGGCTCGCATGGGCAAATGCGGTCACGCGCTGCGCCTGCCCCTCACCCGCTTGACCGAACCCAGCCAAGCCGTACTCGAAAACTCCATGCGCCAATGCGGCCTGATCAAATGAAAAACACTGCCCTGCGCCGCGCTGCCCCATCCACCCTCCGCTGGGTGGCCTTGGCCGCCAGCCTGACCTTGCTGAGCGCTTGCTCGGTCCTAAAAGAGGACAAGGTCGACTACACGACCGCCAAACGCGGCAACGATTTGGAAGTCCCTCCTGATTTGACCCAGCTCTCGCGCCAATCGCGATACGCCTTGCCCAGCGACGTGGTCTCGGCCAGTGGCTTGCAAAATGGGTCGGGGGCTGCAACTCCCTTGGCCGGCACGGCGCCACAAACTTTGCAATCCTTCACCTTGGAGCGCTCGGGCAGCCAGCGTTGGCTGGTGGCGCAACGGCCCGCTGAACAACTGTGGGGGCCGGTGCGCGACTTCTGGAAAAGCAACGGTTTTGAATTGACGCAAAGCGATGAAGCTTTGGGCATCATGGAAACCGACTGGGCCGAAAACCGGGCCAAACTGCCCCAAGACTTCATCCGATCCACCATCGGCAAGTTGTTTGACGGCCTGTACTCCACGGGCGAGCGCGACAAATACCGCACCCGACTGGAACGCCGCGCCGATGGTGGCACGGAAATCTACATCAGCCACCGCGGCATGCAAGAGGTCTTCACCGATGCATCACAAGAACGCACCGCATGGCAACCCCGTCCTGTCGATCCCGAAATGGAAGCCGAATTCTTGCGCCGCTTGATGGTGAGCTTGGGTGCCAATCCCGCGCAAGCCGCGCAAGCCCTTGAGCAAGCCAAAAACGTGTCTGCGGCGCGCTTGGTGCAACGCCAGGACAAAGTGTGGGCAGAAGTTGGCGATGGGCTTGATCGGGCTTGGCGGCGCGTGGGCTTGGCTCTGGATCGCACGGGCTTCACGGTGGAAGACCGCAACCGCAGCACGGGCACCTACCGGGTTCGTTTTGTCCCGTTGGGTGATACCAAGTCATCGGGCGGGTGGTTCAGCAAAAAAACCGAAACCCAGCCGGTTCGCTACCAAATTTTGCTGCAGAGCGATGGATCCATCACGCGCGTGCAAGTTCAAAACGAACAGGGTCAAGCCCTGAATGACGCAAATGCCCAGCGCATCTTGAATGTGTTGGTCAACGACCTCAAATAAACCGGTCCGCACTGGGCACAAAAAAACCGCCCGAAGGCGGTTTTTTTGTTTGCAAAGCCGAATTAAGGCTTGGCAGGTGCGGCAGGAGCAGCAGGAGCGGCTGGGGCAGCAGCAGCGGCTGGGGCAGCAGCAGCGGCTGGGGCAGCTGCAGGAGCAGCTGGAGCAGCAGCAGCAGGAGCGGCTGCAGGAGCAGCGGCTTCTTCTTTTTTGCCGCAAGCGGTCAAAGCAACAGCTGCCAACAAAGCGGCGAACAAAACGGATTTGGTCATGGTGAGTTCCAGTGAATGATTGAAATAACAAAAACAACAAACTTCTTTAGATAGACCAAAAAAAACCCCGCATCGTGGACACGAGGATTGGTCAGTCCGGTTCCGCTCTCTCTACCAAATTGGCATCAATCGCTGAACTGGGTCGAATCATACGCCTGAAAAAACAACCGTGATTACCCTAATGCAACAATTGTGTTGAGTCGTCATTTTGATGTCTCCAAAAAGCAACATTTTAGTCCAAACGATGTAACCAACCCGACTCAAACCATTGCGACAAGAGCGTCCTGGCACCCACCGACGCTTTGCTCACCCTTGAACGGGAGAGCGTCCGGTGATCGGCCAAGTCGCGCATCAACCGAGCATCGGCACCACCCGCGAGAAAACTCTCGCCGTTAATGAATACATGGTGCTGGTCATGCATCATCCGGGTTTTCCTGTCCAAGACGACCGCGCCCAGCGACCAAGCCACGGCAGCCTCCTCAAACCACACGAGGGGCTTGGGCTCGGTCATCACCTCCCCCAAAGCGCAAGCCAAAGACTGGCGATCGGCCAAGAGCCGCTGCAAGCCATCCACCGAAAAATCGATCAAAGCCTCTGGGACCGCACCGGGTTGGTTCGTCGCGGCTTGCTGCGGATCTCGGTACAGGGTTTCGTCCTCCCAAGCCTCGGCCATACGCTGCACCAACTCACCGGCCAAACCGCCGCGCTGAGGCACGCGAAAGCCCACCGAGTAGGTCATGCAGTCCGCGGTCTCGGCAACACCGTCGTGGGCCCATTTGGGTGGCAGATAGAGCATGTCGCCAGGGTTGAGCACGAACTCTTCTTCGGGCTCGAAGTGGCTCAAGATTTTCAAAGGCACATTGGGCTGCAAAGACAGGTCTTTTTGACGGCCGATGCGCCAGCGGCGCTGCCCACTGGCCTGCAACAAAAACACGTCGTAACTGTCGTAGTGCGGACCCACGCCGCCGCCTTCACTGGCCCAAGAAATCATCAGGTCATCCAAGCGGGCGTCGGGCACGAACCGAAAGCGCTGCAACAGTTCGTGCGCGCTTTGCACGTGCGTGTCCACGCTTTGCACCAAGAGCGTCCAAGCGGGCCGTGAGACGGGCGGCAAAGCCTTGCGGACAAAAGGCCCATGGCGCAGCTTCCAACCTTTGGCTTGGTGCTCG
>JBEDCE010000119.1:0-5976 GCA_041176905.1 Pseudomonadota bacterium | reverse complement strand
CCATCGGGGCTCAAACCTTGGCTGACCGGGCTTTGTGTGAGCGCCGGCGCCTCGCGACCAAACCCTTCGATGGACACAAAGCTTTCCGCGGCGTTGACCAGTTCTTCCAAGTTCTCCACCCGGTCTTGGCCTTCGCGCTCGGCGTGGTAGTGCTCCACCAAGCCGCTGTGGTCCAGCACCAAACGCACGATGTCCCGCAGGTTCAGGCCGGTGGTTTGCTCGCGCAACACGTCCATCTTGGCCACAAAGCCACCGATGGCCGCGCCCGCGCGACCGCCCACACCACTGACCGCGTCCCACAAGGAACAGCCTGACGCCCGGGCCACGTCTTGGAGTTGCTCGATGCTGCGAGCGCCAATGCCCCGCGGCGGGAAGTTGACCACGCGCATGAAGCTGGTGTCGTCGTGGGCGTTTTCGAGCAAGCGCAAATAGGCCAAGGCGTGTTTGATCTCGGCGCGTTCAAAAAAGCGCAAGCCGCCGTACACGCGGTACGCGATGCCGGCGTTGAACAGCGCGGTTTCCACCACCCGACTTTGGGCGTTGCTGCGGTAAAGCACGGCAATTTCTTGGTGGTGCATGCCCTCGCGGTGCAGCTGGCGGATTTCATCGACCATCCACTGCGCTTCGGCGTAGTCGCTGGTGGCCTCAAACACGCGCACGGGCTCGCCCGCGCCCGCGTCGGTGCGCAGGTTTTTGCCCAAACGCTGGCTGTTGTGCGAGATGAGCTGGTTGGCCGAGTCCAGGATGTTGCTGCAGCTGCGGTAGTTCTGCTCGAGCTTGATTTGGTGCTGCACCCGAAACTCGCGCACGAAGTCGGCCATGTTGCCCACGCGCGCGCCGCGAAAGGCGTAGATGCTTTGGTCGTCGTCGCCCACGGCAAACAGGGCGTTGGTGCTGTGGCCGTCTTGCGGCAGCGGGCAGAGCATCTTGAGCCAGGCGTATTGCAGCTTGTTGGTGTCTTGGAACTCGTCGACCAAGACGTGGCGAAAGCGGCGCTGGTAGTGCTCGCGCACCGGGGCGTTGTCGCGCAAGACTTCATAGCTGCGCAGCATCAGCTCACCAAAGTCCACCACGCCTTCGCGCTGGCACTGCGCTTCGTACAAGGCGTAGAGCTCGATCTTTTTTCGCGTCTCTTCGTCGCGCGCCACCACGTCGGCCGGGCGCAAGCCCTCTTCTTTGCAGCCGCTGATGAAGTACTGCACCTGCTTGGGCGGGTAACGGTCGGCGTCGACGTTGTACTGCTTGCACAAGCGCTTGACCGCCGAGAGTTGGTCTTGAGTGTCGAGAATTTGAAAGGTTTGCGGCAAACCCGCCATCACGTGGTGGGCGCGCAAAAACCGGTTGCACAGGCCGTGGAAGGTGCCGATCCACATGCTGCGCACATTCACCGGCAGCATGGCCGAGAGCCGCGTCATCATTTCCTTGGCGGCCTTGTTGGTGAAGGTCACGGCCAAAATACCGGCGGGCCCCACCTGCGCGGTTTGCAGCAACCAAGCGATGCGCGTGGTCAAGACCCGGGTCTTGCCCGAGCCCGCACCGGCCAAGATCAGCGCAGGCTCAGCCGGCAAGGTGACAGCGGCGGCCTGTTCGGTATTGAGGCCTTGGATCAAGGGCGAGGCGGCGGGGGAATCAAACAACATACCCCCATTGTAGGAAGCCTATAATCGCGCACCGGGCCCAAGATTCTTGCGCTCGGTTTTTTTTCGCCCTTTGGTGAAGAATGACCGACACAAGCCAAGCGCTCATCTGTTCAACAACAGCCGATTCAGGAGCTTGGTGTCATGGAAATTTTTGATTACGACAATGTCTTGTTGCTGCCCCGCAAATGCCGCGTGGAAAGCCGCTCGGAGTGCGATGCCGGCGTGACGCTGGGCAGCCGCACCTTCCGCCTGCCGGTCGTGCCGGCGAACATGAAAACCGTCGTGGACGAGTCGATTTGTGTGTGGATGGCTCAAAACGGCTACTTTTATGTGATGCACCGCTTTGACATCGACAACGTCAAGCTCGTGCGCGACTTGCACGCCCAAGGCGTGTACGCCTCGATCTCGTTGGGCGTCAAAGCCCCCGACCGCGCCACGGTGGACCAACTGGCCGCCGAGAAGCTGGTGCCGGAGTACATCACCATCGACATCGCCCACGGCCACGCCGACAGCGTGCGCGACATGATCGCCTACATCAAGGCCAAACTGCCCACCAGCTTCGTGATCGCGGGCAACGTGGCCACGCCCGAGGCGGTGATCGACCTGGAAAACTGGGGCGCGGACGCGACCAAAGTGGGCGTAGGCCCGGGCAAGGTCTGCATCACCAAGCTGAAAACCGGTTTTGGCACAGGCGGCTGGCAGTTGTCGGCGCTCAAGTGGTGCGCCCGCGTGGCCACCAAGCCCATCATCGCCGACGGCGGCATCCGCAGCCACGGCGACATCGCCAAGAGCGTGCGCTTTGGCGCGAGCATGGTCATGATCGGCTCACTCTTTGCCGGCCACGAAGAGTCGCCCGGCAAGACCGTGGAGGTCGATGGTGAGCTGTTCAAGGAGTACTACGGCTCGGCGTCTGACTTCAACAAGGGCGAGTACAAACACGTCGAGGGCAAGCGCATCTTGGAGCCCATCAAAGGCAAGCTGGCCAACACGCTGGTTGAGATGGAGCAGGACGTGCAAAGCTCTATCAGCTACGCCGGTGGCACCAAGCTGATGGACATCCGCAAGGTGAACTACGTGATCTTGGGTGGCGACAACGCCGGCGAACACCTGCTGATGTGAGCAAAAAAGAGGTGGGTGCATCGCTTCAGCTTCAGCCTCCGACTTGGTCACGCCCAGCACGGAATGGCGAGTGCAACTGTGCCAGTTTTTCTTGTGTTTAAATTCGGTTTTAAAGGGGTAGTCCTATGAAACCATCACTGGCATTGCAATCTCACCGGGCAGAAATTCGGTCTGTGGTTCTGCGTCACCGCGCTTCTAACGCACGGGTGTTTGGCTCGGTGGTTCGTGGGAACGATCACGAGGGAAGTGACTTGGATATCTTGATCGACCCCACCCCAGAGACCACGCTGTTTGATATCGCCAAAATTCAAATTGAGCTTGAGCAGATGCTGGGGGTCTCGGTGGATGTGCTCACGCCCAATGCACTGCCCAATAAATTTCGTCAGTTTGTGCTGAATGAGGCTGTTGCGGTATGAACAAGGCGCTGCGTGTGCCGGACTATTTGGGCCACATTTTGATGGCGCTTGAGCGTATTGACCGCTACACAGACTCGATCGATGAAGCCACATTTTTGAGCAATGAGTTGGTTCAAGATGCCGTGATTCGGAATATGGAAATCGTGGGTGAGGCCGCGAACAACATTCAGCGAGTCAACCCAGCTTTTGCCGAGGCTCACAAGGCGGTACCTTGGCAAATCATGTATGCGATGCGAAACCGCTTGGCCCATGGTTATGAGCAGGTGGATTTTGAGATCGTTTGGAAAACTATCCGCCATGATTTTCCTGACTTGTATCTGCTGATCAAATCGGTTGCAAACTCCAATGCCGATAGGTAAGCCCCCTGCATTGCGTCGATATTGCCGTCAGGGACTGATTAAGGCTTAGATCCTCAGGGATTGCGAGATCAGCCCGTGCAAGCGATGACCCGTCTGGGTCATCGCCTCCAGCGCGCTGAAGTGGTTCAAGCCCGGCAGGCTTTCACACACGGGCACCACTTCGGAGCCCCAAGCGTGTTGGATCAGGGCGTTTTGGCGCAAGAACTCCGAGCTTTCGTCGCCACCGACCACCGCCACCAACTGGCCTCGGCCACCGACCACGCGGGGCGCGGGCCAATGCGCGGGGCTGGCTTGTTGCACCTGTGTGTCGGTGAGTTGCAAGCTGCTTTGCAGGAACGGGGTTTGTTGGATCGCGGCCAAATCAAACAGGCCCGAGATCGACACCGATTGGCGCACCAAGTTCGGCGACAGATCGGCACCGAAAACCGACCAATCGCAGGCCAGCATCATCGCGGCCAAATGTCCGCCAGCGGAGTGGCCCACCACGCTGATGCGCGCGGGGTCACCACCAAAAGCCGCGATATGGCGTGCCACCCAAACCAAGGCGCGCGCGGTTTGCAGCGCGATGTCGGGCACCGTGACTGCTGGGCACAAGGCGTAATTGATCACCACCACACAAGCGCCTTGCGCCACGAACGGTGGTGCCACGAAGCTGTGATCGGCTTTGTCCAAACTGCGCCAATAGCCGCCATGGACAAACACCAACACCGGTGCTCCCTGGACGGGCTCGTTGGGCACAAACAGGTCCAAGCTTTCGTTCGGACCGCGGCCGTAGGCCACGTCCAAATACCCGCGAAGTTGTTGGCGCGCGATCAATGAGTCGTGCTGCCATCGCGAAAAGTGTTCAGCAAAAGCCGGCACCAAGGCGCGGTTGTTGTAAGCACGGTCGAGTTCGGCGGGGTCGGTGGGTGCGACCGTCGGGGCAGGTGAGGTGTTGGATGCGGCCATCGTCAAAAGGGATTGGTGCCTTGGATATGATTTGCTCACACTCTAAACCAAGACACCCCATGAACACCCCTAACCCCACAGAACCCATGAACATCGCCGTGTTGGGCATTGGCTTGATGGGCTGGCCGATGGCGCAGCGCCTCTTGGCCGCCGGTCACCGCGTCCACGCTTGGAACCGCACCCGGGCCAAAGCCCAGCGCTTGGCCCCTTTGGGTGCGCAGGTTCACGACGGCGTGGCCGAGGCGGTGGCCCAAGCCGACTTGGTGATCGTGATGCTGGAGAACGGGGATGTGGTGGGCGAGGTGCTGCTGGACCCCGCCACCTTGGCCGCGCTGCGACCAGGCAGTTTGGTGGTGGACATGTCGTCCATCCAACCGCGCCAAGCCCGCGCTCACGCCGCGCGCCTACAGACCGTGGGCGTGGCCCACTTGGACGCGCCCGTCTCGGGCGGCACCTTGGGCGCCGAACAAGGCACGCTGGCCATCATGATCGGGGGTGAAGCCGGCGATGTGGCGCGCGCCCTGCCTGCGCTGAGCGCCATGGGCAGACCCACGCACGTGGGCGACCACGGCAGCGGTCAATTGGCCAAGCTGGCCAACCAAATGATCGTGGGTATCACCATCGGCGCGGTGGCCGAGGCGTTGCTCTTGTGTGAAAAAGGCGGGGCCGACCCCGCCAAGGTGAAGGCGGCCATCAGTGGCGGCTTTGCCGACAGCCGGATTTTGCAGGTGCACGGTCAACGCATGGTCGACGGCGACTTTACCAAGCGCGCGGCCATGGCGGTGCAGCTCAAAGACATGCGCAATGCCCTGAGCACGGCGGCTGAGGTGGGGTTTGATGCGCCGATCACGGCGCTGTACGAACAGCTGTTTGCCCAAGGCGTAGCCGAGGGTTTGGCCGAACAGGACCACTCGGCCCTGTTCTGCTCATTGGCCCGACGCAACGGCATGCGCTGACGCGCCGCCGCTGCGGTGGCTGGCCTCAGCGTGGGGTGCGCTTGACGAAGGGGCGTGCGCCAAAGCCTTCGGGGCGACGGGCGTCGCCACCACGGGGCATGGGGCGGTCGCCACGGGGACGGTCGCTGAAACGATCCGCACCACCACCGCGTGGGCCGTCGAAACGGTCACCGCCACGAGGCGCTTCAAAACGGTCGCCACCGCGTGAGGCATCGCCCTCGTTGCGGCCAAAGCCACCAAAGCCTTGTGGGCGGGCGTTGCCACGCGGCGCGCCACCGGCAGGACGGTCGCTCCACACACGGGGGGCTGCAGGACGGCCTTCGAAGCGGTTTTCACCACGAGCTTCGAAACGGTTCTCGCCACGGTCACCACCTCGGCCTTCGAAACGACCCTCTGGGCGGCCTTCAAAGCGGGGTTTGTCGCCACCGAATCGGGGTTTGTCACCGCCAAAACGCGGCTTGTCGCCACCAAAGCGACGCTCACCACCGAAGCGGTCGTCACCGCGGCCACCGGGCTTGGCAAAGTGGGCGGGCTGGGG
>JBEDCE010000118.1:0-6051 GCA_041176905.1 Pseudomonadota bacterium | reverse complement strand
GTTCGCTGGGGGTGCTCAAGGGGTTGGGGCGAAGGGCTGTGTTCATGGCAATACAAATGGGGATTGGAGCTAAGAACGCAAGGCGTCGGTGACGCCCCATTGCGAGAGATCAGCGTTTGGGCTTGTCGGCCAGTGTCTTTTTGAGGCTGGTTTGGTTGCGTTTGGCGCGTTTGATTTGGCCACCGGCCGTCAGGCGCTCGTTGCCCAAGACGCGCACGACTTTGACCTCGGGGCGTTGGCCGCCGCGTTTGCTGAATTTGAGCACTTTGACGTCGCGAGGGCCGGGCATGCGGTCTTCGTCCACGGCTTTTTCTTTTTCTTCAACAGGACGCCAAATGACGAGCAATTTGCCGATGTGCTGAATCGGCGCGGCGTTCAGGGCATCGGTCAATTGCAAGAGAATGGCTTCACGCTCGGCGCGCTCGTCGTTGAAGACGCGGATCTTGATGAGGCCATGGGCCTTGAGGGCCGAGTCGACTTCTTTTTGAACGGCGGGGGTTAAACCGTCACCGCCGATGAGCACCACCGGGTTGAGGTGGTGGGCGTCGGCTCGGTGCACTTTGCGCTGTGCGGGCGTGAGGATGATCTGGGACATGGGACAATTATCGTTTACCGGTGAACAAGGTGCGCTGTGCACCCCTTGCCGCGAAGGTGCGTCCGTCCATGAAAGTCAAAACCCAGAGCAAAAAAGTCAACAAGGCTTGGCTCAACCAGCACATCAACGACACCTATGTGCGTTTGGCGCAAAAAGAGGGTTACCGCGCCCGCGCAGCTTACAAACTCAAAGAACTCGACGAAACCTTGGGGCTGATCAAGCCCGGCCACGTGGTGGTCGACTTGGGCTCCACCCCCGGTGCTTGGAGCCAATACCTGCGCCGTCGGCTCAACCCGGACGGCGCGGCCGTGGGGGCTTTGAACGGCACCATCATTGCGCTGGACATGTTGCCCATGGACCCGGTAGAGGGGGTGCAGTTCATTTTGGGCGACTTTCGCGAAGCCGAGGTCTTGGCCGAATTGGAGCAAGCCTTGGTCACCAGTGGGGCCAGCGCGGTCGATTTGGTGGTCTCGGACATGGCGCCCAACCTTTCGGGCATTGGCGCGACCGACGCGGCGCGCATCAGCGACCTGATCGATTTGGCTGTGGACTTTGCCAAAAACCACCTCAAGCCCGAAGGGGCATTGGTGGTCAAACTCTTCCACGGAGGGGCTTACGACCCCACGGTGGCGCTGTTCCGCCAGACCTTCAAAGTGGTCAAGGCCATCAAACCCAAGGCTTCGCGTGAAAAATCGTCTGAAACCTTTTTGGTCGGATTGGGTCTGAAAAGCTTAACGGTTAAACCTGCCTAAGATGGCCATAGCAAACGCAAAAGCCCATACCCCGCACAAGGGGCTTGAAAAGCCTAAAATGACCTCAATCTTGTTTTTCTCACTTATTAACGCTGTCAGGAGTCGGTCTTGAACAACCAATGGTTTTCGAAAATTGCCGTGTGGATGGTCATTGCCATGGTCCTCTTCACTGTTTTCAAACAGTTCGAAGGTGCCAACCCGGCTTCGGCCGGTGCCGTGGGCTATTCTGAATTTCTGGATCAGGTGAACGCCGGGCGCATCAAGTCGGCCACCATCCAAGAAGGCTCGGGCGGTACCGAGATCGTGGCCATCACCACCGATGACCGTCGCGTGCGCACCACCGCCACCTACCTCGACCGCGGTTTGGTCGGCGACCTCATTTCCAACGGCGTGAAGTTCGACGTCAAGCCCCGCGAAGAAGGCTCGCTCCTGATGTCCCTGCTCGTGAGCTGGGGCCCGATGCTCTTGTTGATTGGCGTGTGGATTTACTTCATGCGCCAAATGCAAGGCGGTGGCAAGGGCGGTGCGTTCAGCTTTGGCAAATCCAAAGCCCGCCTGCTTGACGAAAACACCAACCCCGTCACCTTTGCTGACGTGGCAGGCTGCGACGAAGCCAAAGAAGAAGTCAAGGAAGTCGTGGATTTCCTCAAAGACCCGCAAAGGTTTCAAAAATTGGGCGGCCGAATTCCCCGTGGTTTGTTGTTGGTGGGCCCACCTGGCACCGGTAAGACCTTGCTCGCCAAGTCCATCGCGGGCGAAGCCAAGGTGCCGTTTTTCAGCATCTCCGGTTCGGACTTCGTGGAAATGTTCGTGGGCGTGGGCGCATCGCGCGTTCGCGACATGTTCGACAACGCCAAGAAAAACGCGCCTTGCATCATCTTCATCGATGAAATCGACGCCGTGGGTCGCCAGCGCGGTGCGGGCTTGGGCGGTGGCAACGACGAACGCGAGCAAACCTTGAACCAGATGCTGGTTGAGATGGACGGCTTTGAGACCAACCTCGGCGTGATCGTCGTGGCCGCGACCAACCGCCCCGACATCTTGGACGCTGCTTTGTTGCGTCCTGGCCGTTTTGACCGCCAGGTCTACGTGACCTTGCCCGATATCCGTGGCCGTGAGCAGATCCTCAACGTGCACATGCGCAAGATCCCGATCAGCCAAGACGTGAGCCCCTCGGTCATTGCCCGTGGCACGCCCGGCATGAGCGGCGCCGACTTGGCCAACCTGTGCAACGAAGCCGCCTTGATGGCTGCGCGCCGCAACGCGCGCACCGTCGAAATGCAGGACTTCGAAAAAGCCAAAGACAAAATCCTCATGGGCCCTGAGCGCAAGAGCATGGTCATGCCCGAGTCGGAGCGCAAAAACACGGCCTACCACGAATCCGGTCACGCCCTCATTGGTAAGTTGCTGGACAAGTGCGATCCGGTGCACAAGGTCACCATCATTCCCCGCGGCCGCGCCTTGGGTGTGACGATGAGCTTGCCCGCACAAGATCGCTACAGCTACGACAAAGAGTTCATGTTGCACCAAATCAGCATGCTGTTTGGTGGTCGCATTGCCGAAGAGGTCTTCATGAACCAGATGACCACCGGTGCCTCCAACGACTTCGAGCGAGCCACCCAAATCGCGCGCGACATGGTCATGCGCTACGGCATGACCGATGCCTTGGGCCCTATGGTTTACGCTGAAAACGAGGGCGAGGTGTTCTTGGGCCGTTCGGTCACCAAAACCACCAACATCAGCGAAGAGACCATGCGCAAGGTGGACCACGAGGTGCGCCGCATCATCGATGCGCAGTACAAACTCGCCCGTGACCTGATTGAGCACCACAGCGACAAGATGCACGCCATGGCCAAGGCCCTGATGGAATGGGAGACGATCGACGCCGATCAAATCGATGACATCATGGCCGGTAAGCCCCCGCGCGAACCCAAAGACTGGACGCCGCGAAACCCATCCGTGGGCGGCGGTGGTGGCGGCGGCGAGGCGGCGGCACCTGCCACCGAGCCAGCTCCCAGCGCGGCCTGATTCGGCTTTGCAAACACACACACGGGGCTTCGGCCCCGTTGTTCATGGAGGGCTTGCCCCATGATCTGGCAGACCAGCCGCTTTGACATCGACTTGCAGCGCCCACGCATCATGGGCATCGTCAACGTCACCCCCGATTCGTTTTCTGATGGTGGCCGCCACAGCAGCGCCAGCGCGGCTTTGGCGCACGCCGAGCAACTGCTGCGCGAAGGCGCCGACATCTTGGACGTGGGGGGCGAGTCCACACGGCCCGGCGCGCCCGTGGTGAGTTTGGAGGAAGAGCTCGCCCGGGTCTTGCCTGTGGTGCGCGGGGCTTTGGCTTGGGGTGTGCCGATTTCGGTGGACACCTACAAAGCCGAGGTCATGCAAGCGGCCTTGGACGCGGGCGCCGACATCATCAACGACGTGTGGGCCTTGCGCCAAAACGGCGCCTTGGCGGTAGTGGCTCAACACCCGCGTTGTGGCGTGTGTTTGATGCACATGCACCGCGACCCACAAACCATGCAAGTGGCCCCCATGCAAGGCGATGTGATCGAGCCGGTGAAGGCGTTTTTGCGCGAACGCGCACAGGCCGTGCGCGAAGCGGGGGTGGCCGATTCGCGCGTCGTTTTGGACCCGGGCATTGGTTTTGGCAAAACGGTCGAGCAAAACTTCGAATTGCTGTCTCGGCAATCGGCCTTGTTGGATATGGGGCTGCCGATTTTGGCGGGTTGGTCGCGCAAATCGTCCTTGGGCTCGGTGACCGGCCAAAGCGTGGCGGCCGATCGCGTGGCCGCCAGTGTGACCGCGGCCGTGCTGGCGCTGGAGCGGGGCGCGCGGGTGCTGCGGGTGCACGATGTGGCGCCCACGGTGCAAGCCGCCGCCGTTTGGCGTGCGGCACTGGCGCGATAATGGCGAGATGACACGCACTTACTTTGGCACCGATGGCATCCGCGGCACCGTGGGCCAGCCCCCCATCACCCCCGATTTTGTTTTGCGCTTGGCCCATGCGGTCGGTCGCGTCTTGAAGCGCACCGAGGCTCACCCGGTGGTGCTGATCGGCAAAGACACCCGCATCTCGGGTTACATGCTGGAGTCGGCGCTGGAGAGTGGCTTCAACTCCGCGGGTGTGGATGTGGTCCTCTTGGGCCCTGTGCCCACACCGGCCGTGGCCTACCTCACGCGTGCCCAACGCGCCAGCTTGGGCGTGGTGATCTCGGCCAGCCACAACCCCTTTGCCGACAACGGCATCAAATTTTTCAGCGCCCAAGGCGCCAAGTTGCCCGATGCGTGGGAGCTGGACGTGGAGGCCGCGCTCAAAGAAGACCCGGTCTGGGTGGACTCGGCGCAGCTGGGCAAGTCGCGCCGCTTGGACGACGCCGCGGGTCGTTACATCGAGTTTTGCAAAAACACCTTCCCCACCGAGTTCACGCTCAAGGGTTTGAAGATTGTGGTCGACGGCGCCAACGGCGCGGCCTACCAAATCGCGCCAGCCGTGTTCCACGAGTTGGGTGCTGAGGTCATCAAAATCGGTTGTTCACCCAACGGTTTGAACATCAACGAGGGTGTGGGTGCGACCCACCCCGAAGCCTTGGTCAAGGCCGTGGCCGAACACGGCGCGGACGTGGGCATTGCGCTCGACGGCGACGCCGACCGCTTGCAAATCGTCAACGCCAAAGGCCGCTTGTTCAACGGCGATGAGCTGCTCTACATCGTGGCGGCGCACCGCTTGGACAGCGGTGACGACGTGCCCGGCGTGGTCGGCACATTGATGACCAACATGGCCGTGGAGTTGGCTTTACGGCAACGCGGCGTGCAGTTCGTGCGCGCCAAAGTGGGCGACCGCTATGTGCTCGAAGCCTTGCAAGACAAAGGCTGGCTCTTGGGCGGCGAGGGCTCGGGACATTTGTTGGTGCTGGACAAACACACCACCGGCGACGGTTTGGTCTCGGCCTTGCAGGTCTTGCAAGCCTGCGTAGCCAGCGGCAAAAACCTCGACGACTTGCTCGACGGTGTCACGCTCTTCCCCCAAGTCTTGCTCAACGTGCGATTGAAGCCAGGACAAGACTGGCGAACCAACACGCGTTTGGCCGAACTCACCCAAGCCGTGCAAACCGAGCTGGGTGACACCGGGCGCGTGCTCATCCGCCCCAGCGGCACCGAGCCTTTGCTGCGCATCATGGTCGAAGCCGCCGACGCCGCACAAGCGCAGTCGTGTGCTGAGCGGCTGGTGCAAGCCGTTCAAGCGGGCTGACACCCGCTGAGCTTCAGTACAACAAGTAAGGCCGCCGCGCCTCGATCCAAGCGGCTTCGTCGCGCGCTGCCAGCGCTTCCAAGGCCTCGGGTGGGGCGCTGAGGTCGTCCACCCATTCGCGCAGACCGAGCCCGCCGTTGATGAGGTCGATGGCCAGGCGGTCGTGTTCGTACTCGTAGGGAAAGTCGCGCCACAGCGGGTAGTCGGGCTGTTGCATGCGCACGGCGCGGAACGCCAAGGCTTGCAAGCGCCAAGGCTGGAAGGCCTGGTGGTCGTAATGGCTGGGGTCTTCAACGTGGATTTGCACGCCGGCGCACAGCTGGTGCGCGTGTTTGTGGAACGTGGGCTCAAAGAAGCAGCTGCGCAGCACACAGCCTTTGAGCCACTGGGGTGCCGTGCGCCGCATGTCTTCGATCACGCGGTTGGCGTCGATGTCGGGCGCG
>JBEDCE010000117.1:0-6070 GCA_041176905.1 Pseudomonadota bacterium | reverse complement strand
GTGGAGTGGGTCATGCGTGGGCTCAAACGGTGGGGAGAAACGGGCCGGAGGCGGGTGTTGCGTCGGCGGCGCTGGCCGCTTTGCGATAATTCAAGCTGACAATCCGAAACGCCCTGTTTTGGAACGCTTCTGAATGGGACATCAGTCCAATGGCAGTTTACAGCATGACCGGCTACGCCACCGCGGCACCGACCACCCGCATCGGGGTGGAAATTCGCTCGGTCAACAGCCGGTTTTTGGACCTCACCTTCAAGCTCCCCGAAGAGCTGCGCGGCAGTGAGCCAGCCCTGCGGGAACGCACCACGGCGCGCCTGAAACGCGGCAAGGTGGAAATGCGGGTCTGGATCGAGGGCCGTGGCGAAGGCGAACTGCAAGCCCCCGCCGCCGCCGAGCTGCAAAAGCTCGTGGGCCTGCAAGATGGTATTCAAGCTTGGCTGCCTCAAGCCGCCGCGCTCAGCGTGGCCGAGGTCTTGCAACTCACCCGCCGCCAAAGCGTGGCCGTGACCGACGGCCACGACGATCTCTTGGCTTTGGCCGACCAAGCCCTGGCCGCTTTGATGAAGGCCCGCCAGCGCGAAGGCCAACGCTTGGCCACCATGCTCTTGGACCACAGCCGCCAGCTGCGCCAGCTCGCGCACGAAGCGCAACCGCTGATCCCGCAGCTCGTGGCCCAACAGCGCCAGCGCTTTTTGGACCGCTGGAACGAGGCCATGGGCAACGCCGGCAGCGTGGGCAGCGAAGCCGCCCAAGACCGCGCCCTGAACGAAGCCACCGCCTTTGCCATCCGCATCGACGTGGCCGAAGAGATCACCCGCTTGGACGCGCACCTGAGCGAAATCGACCGCCTGCTGGCCAAAGGCGGCGACATCGGCAAGCGCTTGGACTTTTTGATTCAAGAGCTGCACCGCGAAGCCAATACACTGGGCTCCAAATCATCGAGCCTGGAGCTCACCCGCATTTCGGTGGACATGAAGGTGTTGATCGAGCAAATGCGCGAACAAGTTCAAAACATCGAATAAACCATGCAATACCCCGGTAACCTGTTTGTGGTGGCCGCCCCCAGTGGGGCGGGCAAGTCAAGTTTGGTCAAGGCCTTGATGGAGCTCGACGCACGCGTGGTGCCCTCGGTCTCGCACACCACACGACCGCCGCGCGGCCAAGAGCTGCATGGCCGCGAGTACTACTTCGTGAGCAACGACACCTTTGACCAGATGGTTTTGCAAGACGCATTCTTGGAATGGGCCTCGGTGCACGGCAACCGCTACGGCACTTCTCGCGCCTCGATCGAGCAGCGCATGGCCCAAGGCGCCGATGTGGTGCTGGAAATTGACTTTCAGGGTGCCATTCAGATCAAGCGCATCTTTCCCAACGCGGTGCTGATTTTCATCTTGCCCCCGAGCTGGGCAGAACTGCGCTCGCGCTTGGAGCGCCGGGCCGAAGACTCCCCCGAGGTGATCGACCTGCGCATGAAGAACGCGGCCCTGGAGACCGCGCACGCCAAGGAATTCGACTTCGTTATAATCAACGAGTTGTTTGAACGGGCTTTGTTTGACCTCAAAGCCGTGGTTCATTCTCAGCGGCTGAAGTTCTCATCGCAGCTGATGGCCCGCAGCGACACGTTTCGCGCACTCAACATTCTTTGATCCCACCGTTTACTGGAGCCCACATGGCACGCATCACCGTCGAAGATTGTCTGGATCAAATCCCCAACCGTTTCCAGTTGGTGTTGGCCGCGACCTACCGCGCCCGCATGCTCAACCAAGGCCATGCCCCCAAGATCGAGAGCAAAAACAAATCTGGCGTGACCGCTTTGCGCGAAATCGCCGAAGGCAAAATCGGCCTGGAGATGCTGAAAAAAGTGCCCCTCTGATTTCGCGGGCCCTGCCCTCACCCGAAAAAACACCACCGACGTGGTGTTTTTTTTCGACCAAAACCCAAGCGCTTTGCCCCACGCGGCTGCATTCTCAGCGAACTCGCGCTAAAGTACAGGCATGTTGACCGCATCGCCCAAGCCCAGAGCCCCCAAGCCGCCACCGGCAGAAGTGCCCTTGCCGGCCGCCGACAGCGCGGCCGCGGCCAGCTTTGCGGGCTTGTTGGAGCGTCTCGATTACCTCAGCAGCAGCGACATCGACCAGGTTCGCCAAGCCTACCGCTTCGCCGACGAGGCGCACTTGGGCCAACTGCGCAAAAGCGGCCTGCCTTACATCACCCACCCCATCGCCGTGGCCGCCCAATGCGCCGAGTGGAAACTCGACGCCCACGCCCTGCAAGCCGCGCTCATGCACGATGCAATGGAAGACTGCGGCATCACCAAACAAGAACTGATTGAGCGCTTTGGTGCGCCGGTGGCCGAACTGGTCGACGGGCTGACCAAGCTGGAAAAGCTCGAGTTCGACACCCGCGAACAAAACCAAGCCGAGTCGTTTCGCAAGATGCTCTTGGCCATGGCCAAGGACGTGCGGGTCATCCTCATCAAGCTGGCCGACCGCACCCACAACATGCGCACCATGGCCGACATGCCGCGCACCAAGTGGGGCCGGATCAGCCGAGAAACGCTGGAGATTTACGCCCCCATTGCCCACCGCTTGGGCTTGAACTTCACCTACCGCGAGCTCCAAGACCTGTCGTTTCGATTCCTGTTGCCCTGGCGCTACCAGGTGCTCAACAAGGCACTGGAGAAATCGCGCAAGCGCCGCACCGACCTGATCGACCGCGTCAAGCTTGAGGTGCAGCAAGCGTTTGAAGCCCAAGGTTTGTCCGTTCGCATCTTGGGCCGCGAAAAAACCCTGCACTCGATTTACCAAAAAATGGACGGCAAGCACCTGTCGTTCTCGCAGGTCACCGACATTTATGGCTTTCGCATCATCGTGCCCGAAATCAAAGACTGCTACACCGGCATGGGCGTCTTGCACCAGATGTACAAGCCGGTGCCGGGCAAGTTCCGCGACTACGTGGCCATCCCCAAAGCCAACGGTTACCAGTCGCTGCACACCACCCTGATCGGCCCCGTGGGCACCAACATCGAGTTTCAACTGCGCACCGAATCCATGGACGTGGTGGCCGAATCGGGCGTGGCCGCACACTGGCTCTACAAAGCCAAAGCGCCCGATAGCCCGACCGCACAAAACCTGGGCACCCAGTGGTTGCAGTCCTTGCTCGACATCCAGCAAGAAACCCACGACGCCGCCGAGTTTTGGGACCACATCAAGATCGACCTCTTCCCCGACGCGGTCTATGTGTTCACGCCTAAGGGCAAGATCATGGCCATGCCGCGCGGGGCCACGGTGATGGACTTTGCCTACGCCATCCACAGCGATGTGGGCCATCACGCCGTGTCTTGCGTGATCAACGGCGAACAACGCGCGCTGCGCTCAGAGCTGAGCAACGGCGATGTGGTGGCGATCGTCACCGACCCGAAATCCGAGCCCAGCCCCGTGTGGTTGTCGTTCGTGCAAACCGGACGGGCCCGCTCCAAGATCCGCCACCACTTCAAGACCGCTGGTGAAAACACCAGCCTGGACTTGGGCCGGCGCATGCTGGCTCAGGCCTTGCGCAGCGAAGGCTTGGCCGAGCTGCCCGGCGAGTCCGAGAGAGAAAAAGCGCTGTGGGACAAGCTCCTGCGCTTCACTGGCAACCGCACGGCCGATGAGCTGATCAGTGACATCGGCATGGGCAAACGCATCGCCAGCATGGTGGCCAAAAAATTGGCGGCCCTCATGACCGAGGCCGGCCACCGACCCGACCCGCTGCTCATCAGCACGGCACGCTTCAGCGTGGACGAAGAGTCGGTGAGTCAAGGCGTGCTCACGCTCGACGGCAGTGAGGGCCATTCGGTGCAATACGCCAGCTGCTGCAAACCGATTCCTGGCGACGGCATCGTGGGCTATTTGGGTCGAGGCGAGAGCTTGATGGTGCACACCGATGAATGCCCGCACGGCAAACGCCTGTTGGCGCGCGACAGCGAACGCTTCTTGGGTGTGGAATGGTCAGAAGAGCCCACCCGCGCTTTTGAAACCGGCGTGTTGGTCACCGTGGCCAACGGCAAAGGCGTGTTGGCACGGGTCTCAGCGGCGGTGGCCGCGGCCGAGGCCGACATCACCCACGTCGACATGGGCCGCGAACCGGCTCAAAGCACCACCGACTTGGTGTTCACGCTGGCCGTGCGCGACCGGGTGCACTTGGCCGAGGTCTTGCGCACGCTCAAGCGCACACCATCGGTCATCAAGGCGCAACGCGCCAAGCCCACGCGTTCTTGATTTACCCCTTCGCGGGGTAGCTCACCTCGACCACCTCGAGCTCGTCCCAGCCGCTGGGTAACTGCAATCGCACCACATCGCCCACGCGGCTTTTGAGCAAGGCCCGCGCCACGGGCGAAACCCAGCTGATTTGATGCGCTGCGGTGTCGGCCTCGTCCACGCCCAAAATCGTCACGGTGGTCTCCGCACCGCTCTGGTCGGCGTAGGTCACGGTGGCACCAAAAAACACCTGATCGCGACCGTGGTGAATGCTGGGGGTGACGACCTCGGCGATTTCCAAGCGCTTGGTCAAAAAGCGGATGCGCCGATCGATCTCACGCAAACGTTTCTTGCCGTAGAGGTAGTCGCCGTTTTCGGATCGGTCGCCGTTGCTCGCGGCCCAATGCACGATCTCAACGATGCGCGGGCGCTCCTCGTCGATGAGCGACATGAGTTCGTTGCGCAAGCGGTCGTAACCGCTTTGGGTGATGTAGTTTTTGCCAGTGGGCAGAGGCGGCGCGGTGTCTGGGACATCGTCATCGTCCGCATCGTCGTTTTCGCGGGTGAACGCTTTGTTCATGCGGTGGTTCCACAGTTAGAAACGAAAAAGCCCCAGAACATGGCTGTTCTGGGGCATCTCGTTTGGTGCGGCTGGCAGGAATTGAACCCACGACCCCTTGGTTCGTAGCCAAGTACTCTATCCAACTGAGCTACAGCCGCGAAGACGCATATTGTAACATGGATTTTTCGGTTTTTTCCATGGGCCACTGAAGCACAGCGGAATGGTCCGCAAGCTCTAAAAAGTGAAATCTCGACTATGAAAGAATAGAAGAATGACACACACCCAACGCTACCTCATAGCCCTGTCCACAGCCACCGGCCTGCTGCTGGGATGCACATCGGCATTGCATGCGCAATCGGCGGCTGACAAAACCGTGCTGGTCTCCGTCAACGGCAAAAACATCAGCCAGTTTCAACTCGATGAAGTGGTTCGAACCAGCCCCAGTCCAGAACAAGCGAACACACCCGAAGGCCGTCGCGCCCTGTTGGAAGAGCTGATCAGCCGCGAGCTGGTGGTTCAAGATGCGGTCAAAAAGAAACTCGACAAACCGGCCCAAGCCCAGCTTCAGTTGCAGCAGGCCCGTGAATCGGTGTTGATCGACTTGGCGGTGGAAGACTACTTCAAGAAAAACCCCATCGATGAGGCAGCCCTCAAAGCCGAGTACCGACGCCAAATCGATACGCTCAAGGCTGTCGGCTCGACCCAGCAATACCAATTGCGGGTGCTGGTGTTGCCCACCGAAACCCAAGCCAGAGAGGCCATGCGCGACATCAACAAAGGACAATCCATGGAGGAGTTGGTTCGTCAATCGTCCACCGACCCCAGCCGAGCCAACGGGGGACTGGTGGACTGGCTGCTGCCCAACCAAATGTTGCCCATGGTCGCCAACGTGGTGGTGAATGTGAGCAAGGGCAAGCTGGCGGCCGCCCCGATCCAAACCCCCAACGGTTGGAACGTGGTGCGCGTGGAGGATGTGCGAAATTTCGTCCCTCCCAAATTTGAGGAGGCCACTGTCCAGTTGCGCGCCAGCCTGATCCAACAACGTCGGGCGGCTTACTTGGCCCAACTTCGCGATGCGGCCAACATCCAACGCCCCTAAGTGATCTTCAGCCCTACGCGTCCCCAAGCCACCCCCGAGCTCACGCCACGGGCAGCTCTGGTGGCGGCCACCTCCGTGGCGGTGCTGTTTTTGCATGCGGTCGCCCTGGCGTTGTGGCAACTGAAACCCTTGGACGAGCCTGTTCGCAAACGCCCCGATTTGACGATCGAATTC
>JBEDCE010000116.1:0-6222 GCA_041176905.1 Pseudomonadota bacterium | reverse complement strand
AATGTCCCACACCACGGCCGTGCCAGATTCGACTTCCTTCTTGGCCGCCTTGATGGTGGTGGCAATGCCCATGGCTTCCAGGCGAGAGAAGATGAAGGGCTTGAACAACTCCAGCGCCATCAATTTCGGCAGGCCACACTGGTGCAGCTTGAGGGTTGGGCCCACGGTGATCACCGAACGACCCGAGTAGTCCACCCGCTTGCCCAGCAAGTTTTGGCGGAAACGACCGCTCTTGCCTTTGATCATGTCGGCCAAAGACTTGAGGGCGCGCTTATTCGCACCCGTCATGGCCTTGCCACGGCGTCCGTTGTCCAGCAAGCTGTCCACGGCTTCTTGCAACATGCGCTTTTCGTTGCGGGCAATGATTTCTGGTGCCTTCAATTCGAGCAAACGGCGCAAACGGCTGTTGCGGTTGATCACTCGGCGGTACAGGTCGTTGAGGTCAGAGGTGGCGAAGCGGCCACCATCCAAGGGCACCAGGGGACGCAGATCAGGTGGTAGCACCGGCAACACCGACAACACCATCCACTCGGGCTTGATGCCCGACTTCTTGAAAGCCTCCAGCACTTTGAGGCGCTTGGAGTTTTTCTTCACCTTGACTTCAGACCCCGTCAGGTCACCGCGAAGGCGCTCGATTTCGGATTCGATTTCGATGCCTTCGAGCAACTCACGGATGCCTTCGGCACCCATCTTGGCCACGAATTCGTCACCATACTCTTTGAGCTTGGCGTCGTAATCGTCCTCGGTCATGATGCCGTACTTCTTGAGCGGCGTCATGCCGGGGTCGGTCACCACATAGGCTTCGAAATAAAGCACGCGCTCAATGTCACGCAAGGTCATGTCCAGCACCAGGCCCAAACGGCTGGGCAAGGATTTCAAGAACCAAATGTGCGCACAGGGCGCGGCCAAGTCGATGTGGCCCATGCGTTCACGGCGCACTTTGGTTTGGGTGACTTCAACGCCGCACTTCTCGCAAATCACGCCGCGGTGTTTCAGGCGCTTGTATTTGCCGCACAAGCATTCGTAGTCCTTGATGGGGCCAAAAATCTTGGCGCAAAACAAGCCGTCGCGCTCGGGCTTGAAAGTGCGGTAGTTGATGGTCTCTGGCTTTTTGACTTCGCCAAAAGACCAGGAACGGATTTTCTCTGGGGAAGCCAATCCAATTTTGATGGCATCATGTTTTCATCCTTAAAAGAGAGAGGCTTGATCGGTTTCATCGCCGCACACAGGCCGGGGCTTGTGCGCGGTCAGGTTCAACGTCAGGAGCGCTCTAACTCGATATCAATGCCCAATGAACGAATTTCTTTCACCAACACGTTGAACGATTCGGGCATGCCCGCTTCGATGGCGTGTTCACCTTTGACAATGCTTTCGTACACCTTGGTGCGGCCCTGCACGTCGTCGGATTTGACGGTGAGCATTTCCTGCAAGGTGTAAGAGGCGCCATAGGCTTCCAGCGCCCACACCTCCATCTCGCCGAAACGCTGACCACCAAACTGGGCTTTGCCGCCCAAAGGTTGCTGGGTGACCAAGCTGTATGGGCCCGTGGAGCGGGCGTGCATCTTGTCGTCCACCAAATGGTGCAGCTTGAGCACGTGCATGTAACCAACAGTGGTTTCGCGTTCGAAGGCGTCGCCGGTGCAGCCGTCATACAACTGGGCCTGCGTACGATTGGCGTTGAGGCCTTTGATGCGTGCGATCTCTTCGGGATACGCCAGGTGCAACATCGCGCGGGTTTCTTCCTCGGATGCGCCGTCAAAAACTGGCGTCGCAAAAGGAATCCCGTGCTGCAAATTGCCGGCCATCTCCAACACATCGGCGTCGCTGAGGTTGTCCAAAGCTTCTTTGCGGCCGGAGTTGTTGTACAGGTGGTCCAAGAACTTGCGCACTTCAGCCATCTTGGTGTGGGCTTGCAACATGTCACCGATGCGTTGGCCAATGCCTTTCGCGGCCCACCCCAAGTGGACTTCCAGCACCTGCCCCACGTTCATGCGCGAAGGCACGCCCAGGGGGTTGAGCACGATGTCACAAGGTGTGCCGTCGGCCATGTAAGGCATGTCTTCGACGGGCACGATTTTGGAGACCACACCCTTGTTGCCGTGGCGCCCGGCCATCTTGTCACCGGGCTGCAAGCGACGCTTGACAGCCAAGTAAACCTTGACCATCTTGAGCACACCCGCTGGCAATTCGTCACCCTGGGTGAGCTTTTTGCGCTTTTCCTCAAACGCCAAATCAAAGCTGTGGCGGGTTTGGGCCAAGGCATTTTTGATGCTCTCGAGTTGCGCTGCCACATCTTCATCGGCTGGGCGGATGTCGAACCAGTGGAATTTTTCCACGCTGTCGAGATAAGCTTTGTCGATCTTGCTGCCCTTAGGCAGTTTGTTCGGGCCGCCGTTGGCGGTCTTGCCCGACAGCAGCTTGCCAATGCGGTCAAACGCGTCGGCTTCAACGATGCGCAACTGGTCGTTCAAGTCCAAGCGGAATCGCTTCAACTCGTCGTCAATGATTTGCTGTGCACGCTTGTCACGAACGATGCCTTCGCGGGTGAAAACCTGCACATCGATGACCGTGCCTTGTGAGCCTTGGTCAACGCGCAGCGAGGTGTCTTTCACATCCGATGCTTTTTCGCCAAAGATGGCGCGCAGCAGTTTTTCTTCAGGTGTCAGGGTGGTTTCACCTTTGGGGGTGACCTTGCCCACCAACACATCGCCGGGCTGCACTTCGGCACCCACATAAATGATGCCCGAATCGTCCAATCGGTTGAGTTGTTGCTCAGCCAGGTTGGGAATGTCGCGGGTAATTTCTTCGGCACCCAACTTGGTGTCGCGCGCCATGACCACCAACTCTTCAATGTGGATGGAGGTGAAGCGATCTTCAGAGACCACCCGTTCGGAGATCAGAATCGAGTCTTCGAAGTTGTACCCGTTCCAGGGCATGAAGGCCACCAACATGTTTTGTCCCAGCGCCAACTCACCCAAATCGGTGGAGGCACCATCGGCAATCACATCGCCCTTGGCCAGCTTGTCGCCTTGCTTGACGATGGGGCGTTGGTGGATGTTGGTGTTTTGGTTCGAACGCTGATACTTGATCAGGTTGTAAATATCTACACCGACTTCACCGGCCTGTGTCTCGGCGTCATTGACGCGCACCACGATGCGGGTGGCATCCACATAGTCGACCACGCCGCCACGGGTGGCCGTGACCACAGTGCCCGAGTCAATGGCGGCCACGCGCTCAATGCCCGTGCCCACAAAGGCTTTTTCTGGCCGCAAAACCGGCACAGCTTGTCGCTGCATATTGGCGCCCATCAAAGCGCGGTTGGCATCATCGTGCTCCAAGAAAGGCACCAAAGATGCCGCCACAGAAACAATCTGTGCGGGGGACACGTCCATGTACTGAACGCGCTCGGCCCCGACCAAAATGGACTCGCCTTTTTCACGGGCAGACACCAGTTCGTCGGTCAAGCGACCTTCTTTGTCCAGGGAAGCATTGGCTTGGGCAATCACATATTTGCCTTCTTCGATGGCCGACAAATAGTCGATGTCCATCGTGACCTTGCCTTCAACCACTTGTCGGTAAGGCGTTTCAATGAAGCCGTACTCGTTCAAGCGGGCGTACAAGGCCAGCGAATTGATCAGGCCAATGTTGGGACCTTCAGGGGTTTCAATGGGGCACACACGGCCATAGTGGGTGACGTGCACATCGCGCACTTCAAAGCCAGCGCGTTCGCGGGTCAAACCGCCTGGGCCCAGGGCAGAGACACGGCGCTTGTGCGTGATTTCAGACAAGGGGTTGGTCTGGTCCATGAACTGCGACAGTTGCGAGGCACCAAAGAACTCTTTGAGGGCCGCAGAAATGGGCTTGGAGTTGATCAAGTCATGGGGCATCAAAGGCTCTTGCTCGGCCTGACCCAAACGCTCTTTCACCGCCTTTTCAATCCTCGCCAAACCGGTGCGGTATTGGTTTTCAGCCAACTCACCCACGCAACGAACACGGCGGTTGCCCAGGTGATCGATGTCGTCGACTTCACCATTGCCATTGCGCAAATCCACCAGGATCTTCACCACAGCCATGATGTCTTCGTTGTTGAGCACCATGGGGCCAGTGCTTTCGGGGCGACCCACTTTGGCGTTGAACTTCATGCGGCCCACACGCGACAAATCGTAGGTGTCGGGGTTGTAGAACAAGCGCTGGAACAGGGCTTGCACCGCGTCTTCGGTGGGCGGCTCGCCGGGGCGCATCATGCGGTAGATGGCGACGCGGGCAGCAAACTCGTCAGCGGTCTCATCGATGCGCAGGGTTTGCGAGATATACGCACCTTGGTCAAGTTCATTGGTGTAGATGCACTGCAGTTCTTGCACATCGCTGGTGCGCAATTTTTTCAGCAAAGCCTCGGTCAATTCTTCGTTGGCCTTGGCAATGATTTCACCGGTCTCAGCGTCCACAATGTTGCGCGCCATCACACGGCCGATCAAAAAGTCTTCTGGCACGCTGATGTGGGTGGTGCCTGTTTGCTCGAGTTCACGGGTATGACGTGCCGTGACCCGTTTGTCCTTGGCCACCACAACCACGCCCGATTTGTCGGTGATGTCAAAACGCGCCACTTCGCCACGCAAACGCTCGGCGACAAACTCCATTTGCGCGCCAGTTTCCATCAAGCGGAAGTTGTCGTTGACAAAGAAGTTGGCCAGGATGGATTCGTTGTTCAAGCCAATGGCTTTGAGCAAAATCGTCACTGGCATCTTGCGTCGGCGGTCGACGCGGAAATACAGCATATCTTTGGGGTCAAACTCAAAGTCCAGCCATGAACCGCGGTAAGGGATGATGCGCGCTGAAAACAGCAATTTGCCCGAGCTGTGGGTCTTGCCCTTGTCGTGTTCAAAAAACACACCCGGCGAGCGGTGCAACTGAGACACGATCACGCGCTCAGTGCCATTGATGATGAACGAGCCTTTGTCGGTCATCAAGGGCACTTCGCCCATGTAAACCTCTTGCTCTTTGACCTCTTTGACGACCTTAGATTGCGGGGTCGATGAATCACGGTCATAGATGATCAACTGCACGCGGGCGCGCACAGCAGAACCAAAGGTCAAGCCACGGGTTTGGCACTCGCGCACATCAAAGGCGGGCTTGGCCAAGTTGTATTCCAAAAACTTCATCTCCACAAAACCGTTGTGCGAGACGATGGGGAATGCAGCCTCAAAAGCCGCTTGCAGGCCTTCGGGCGTGCGCTTTTTGGGGCTGGTTTCGGCTTGCAAAAAGGCGGTGTACGCGTCTTTTTGCATCTGCAACAGGTAGGGGACTTCGAGCACGCTGTCACGGGTGCCAAAGCTCTTGCGCACGCGTTTGCGTTCTGTGTAGGTGTAGGCCATGAGATCTCCGGGCTTGATCTTTCAGGACTGTTTCAAGGCGAGGCTCAACACCCCCACCTCAAACTTGGCGGCTGGCCACTACCAGCGTTGGCGGACGGCCACGCATTGCACGCAGCCCGAACCAAGGCATCTTCCGCAGTCGGGTCAGAAGACACTTGAAAGCACCCTTGCGCAGTGCACTTTCAAGTGCGCTCTGAGAGCGCACCGAGGGGCGGCTTGCGCCACCCCTGGTGAAACCATCACTTGATTTCGGCTTTGGCGCCAGCTTCTTCGAGCTTTTTCTTGGCGGCTTCGGCGTCGGCCTTGGGCACGGCGTCCTTGACGTTTTTGGGCGCACCGTCGACCAGGTCTTTGGCCTCTTTCAAGCCCAAACCGGTGAGTTCACGCACCACCTTGATCACCGACACCTTGTTGGCGCCAGCTTCGAGCAGCACCACGTTGAATTCGGTTTGCTCTTCAGCTGCAGCGGCTGCACCACCGCCGCCACCAGCTGCGGGCGCGGCCATAGCAGCAGCGCTCACACCAAATTTCTCTTCGATGGCTTTCACCAATTCGTTGAGTTCCATGACCGTCATGCTGTCGAGTGCGGTCAAAAATGCGTCTTTATCGAATGCCATGTTGATTTCCTAACAATTGATCTATCTGTGCCGTGCGCGCACGGCGTGTTGAACATTTGCACTGCTGGCCCTTAGGCCGCAGCAGCTTCGCCTTTTTTCGCCGCCAAAGCACCCAACACCACAGCGGTGCGGGACACGGGCGACATGAGCAAGCCACACAACTGGGACAACAACACCTCTTTGGAGGGGATATTGGCCAATTGCTTGACGCCGTTGACGTCCAGGACTTTTCC
>JBEDCE010000115.1:0-6239 GCA_041176905.1 Pseudomonadota bacterium | reverse complement strand
TGAGCCACGATGTCCGGTTTGGCCGGGCTCGGGGCTTTGGCCGCCGGTGGTGGGGGCGGTGGCGGTGGTGCGGGCTTGGGCTCTGGCTCGGGTTCAGGCGCTTTGGGTTCAGGCTGGGGCTCTGTGGGCGCTTCGGTGGGGGGCTCCACCAATGCGGGCGCAGCCACTTGGGGCAAGGCGGACCAGAGCTCGGCGTCTAGCACCGGCTCGGGTGTTTGCTTCCAAGACACGCCCCACGTCAGCGCGACCACGAGCAATGCATGTACCAACAAAGCCAGCGCCGTCGGCAAGCCCCAAGAGCCACCAGGCTCAGGCAGTGGGTAGGGGCTTTGGCGGTTCATGCGCAGGCGATGTTCAGGGGGCGATTTGCACGGACAGGCCGACGCGGGCCACGCCAGCGCGTTGCAAGCGGTCCATGACACCAATGACGGTTTCGTATTTCACGGTTTTGTCGGCGCTGATGACCACGGGCACGTTGGCCGCGTTGCCTTGTTGGCCAACATCGCCACCGGCTTGCAGCGCTTGCACCCGCTGGGCCACTTGGTCCAGTGCCACGGCGGGGGTGTCGCTCTTGCCGCGGCCTTCGCTCACGCGCACCTGGCTGTCGCCGTCGATGACCACGTGCACAAAGCGCTCGGGCTGTTGTGCGGCTTGGCCCACGCTGGGCAGGTTGATTTGGCTCGGCGAAATCAGGGGTGCCGTGACCATGAAGATGATGAGCAAGACCAACATGACGTCGATGAACGGCACCATGTTGATCTCGTTGATGGTTCGGCGGCCACGGCCGCGGTTTTGAATGCTGGCCATGTTTCAGCGAGCCGCAGGCGCGTTGGTCGGGGCAGAGGCGCCCACGTTGCGTTGCAAAATGTTGGAGAACTCTTCGGTGAAGGTTTCCAAGCGATTGGCGATGCGGTCGATGTCGTGCGAGAAGCGGTTGTAGGCCAACACCGCAGGAATGGCAGCAAACAGGCCGATGGCGGTGGCCACCAAGGCTTCGGCAATGCCAGGGGCCACGGTGGCCAAGGTCACTTGGGCCATGGAGGCCAAGCCGGTGAAGGCGTGCATGATGCCCCAAACGGTGCCAAACAAGCCCACGTAGGGCGAGACCGAACCGACCGAGCCCAAAAAGGACAGGTTGACTTCAAGCGCGTCGAGTTCGCGCTGCAAGCCGGCTCGCATGGCGCGGCGAGCACCGTCCAACAAAGCCGAAGGGTCGCTGATGCGGCGCTCGCGCAGCTTGGCAAATTCGCGCATTCCGCCCGCAAAAATCCGCTCCATGGGGCCGCTGTCGCGACCGCGTTGGTTGGCTGCGCTGTACAGGTCGTTCAGGCTGGCGCCCGACCAAAATTCGCGCTCAAAGGTTTCGTCGTCTTGGTTCACGCGGCGCAAGGCCATGATTTTTCGAAAGATGGCGGCCCAGCTGATGATGGAGACCGAGATGAGCAGCAGCACAACGGCTTGGACGACCCAGCTGGCGTTGAGCATCAGTGCAACGATGGAGAAATCGTGTGTCATGGGTGTCGTGTATCGGTTGGGTTAAAAATCCATCAATGCCGGTCTTGAAGGACCGACACCACGCGTGGGGGAATGCGCTCGGGGCGCAGGGTCTGGGCGTTGACCCATGCAATGCCAATCTTACCCACACACAAGGGGACAGGGCCGTTGGCCTCGTCCATGCGGTGTGCGGTTTGGGTGATGGTCATGGAGGCCCGGGACACCTCGGTGAGCTCCGCGCTCACGCTCAGCATGTCATCGAGTCGGGCCGGGCGCAAATAGTTCAATTGGCTGGAGGTGACCACGAACATGCCGCCAGTGGTTTCACGCAGGGTGTGTTGATTCACCCCCAGGTGGCGCAGCCATTCGGTTCGTGCGCGTTCAAAAAACTTGAGGTAGTTGGCGTAGAACACGATGCCGCCGGCGTCGGTGTCTTCCCAGTAGACCCGCACGGGCCAATGAAAGACCCGCTCGCTCATCGGACTTGCTCCAGTCGTTCGATGGTGGTGCGCAATTGGCCCATGGCGTTGGCGGTGGAAAAGCGCAGGTAGCGCCCGGGTTCTTGCACGCCAAAGTCGCGCCCCGGTGTGGTGGCCAAGGCGCAGCGCTCCATCAAGGCCAGCGCCAAGGCCCAGCTGCCGCCGGTCTCGTTGACGCGCCCGTTCACGCGGGCCGGTGGCAGGCCCCAGCGCTCGCACCAATCGCTCACGTCGGCCCAAGCGTAGAACGCGCCGTCGGGCATGACCGGCACCTGAAGGCCCAGGCGCTGCAGTTCGGGGATGAAGTAGTCGCGACGCGCTTTGAATTCGGCGCGTCGGGTTTCATAAATGGTCAAGCTCTCGGGCTCAAAGCAGGCCAAGGCCGCGTGTTGCGCGACCGTGCTGGGGCAAATGAACAGGTTCTGCGCGAGCCGCTCAATGGGCTCAACCAAAGCGGCTGGCACCACCAACCAGCCCAAGCGCCAACCGGTCATATTGAAGTATTTCGAGAAGCTGTTGACGCTGATGACGCCCTCGCCCAAGCCATCGGGCAGGGTCAGTGCGCTGTGGCCAAAGCGTTCGTCAAAGCTCAGGCCCAAGTAGATTTCGTCGAGGATGGTCACGCCGCCACGGTCTCGCACGGCCGTGGCAATGCCCTGCAAGGTGTTGCGGTCGATCGAGGTCCCTGTGGGGTTGGATGGAGAGGCCAGCAGCACGCCACGCGTGGCGGGGCCCCAGGCGGCGGTGACGTCCTCGGTGCTGAGCTGGAAGCGTTGATCGGGGCCGCAGGGCAGCAACACCGGCTGCCCACCGGCGGCTTGCACGAACTGGCGGTTGCAGGGGTAGCAGGGGTCGGGCATGAGGACTTCGTCGCCCTCGTCGATCAGCGCCAAACAGGCCAGTTGCAGCGCGGCCGAAGCGCCAGCGGTGACGATGATGCGCGCTGGGTCGACGGCCACACCCCATCGCGTGGCGTACCAGCGGCTGATGGCTTCGCGCAAGGCCGGCAGGCCGGTGGCTGGGGTGTATTGGGTCAGGCCTTGTTCAATGGCGCGCTGCGCCGCAGCTTGCACCAAGGGTGGTGCGGTGAAGTCGGGCTCGCCGATGTTCAGGGCGATCATCGGCGCATCGCCAGGGCGTGCGCGCGCTTGCATCTCGCTGGCGGCTTTGGCCAGCTCCATCACGTAGAACGGAGCCACCCGTTGAGCGCGCTGCGAGAGCTTCATGCGCGGGTGTTGGCCTGAACTTCCAGCGGACGCAGGCGTTCGGCGAGTTGGTGCAAGACACCGTTGACGTATTTGTGGCCATCGGTGCCACCGAACGATTTGGCCAGTTCGATGGCCTCGTTGAGCACCACGCGCCACGGCACGTCGGGGCAGTGTTGGAGCTCATAGCAGCCGATCCACAACACCCCACGCTCGATGGGTGAGAGTTCGTTCAGTGGGCGGTCCAGCAGGGGTTTGATGAGCGCATCAAGTTCGTCGGCCTGCGCAATGCAGCCGTGCAGCAAGGCGTCAAAGTGCACGCTGTCGGCTTTGTGAAAGCCGGCCAGGTCGCGGGTGAAGGTGTCGATATCGTCAGCGGGGTTGCGCCCGACGATGTGTTGGTAGATGGCTTGCAGAGCAAATTCGCGCGCGCGGGTTCGACCCGATTTGTCGGCGGCTTTGCGCGGGGTTTTGGTGGCGGGTGCAGCGGTCATGGCTCAGCTCAGGTCATCGAGGATGTGAGCCATTTCAACGGCCACTCGAGCCGCATCGCGACCTTTGTCGGTTTGGCGGGCCACGGCCTGATCGAGGTTTTCAGTGGTCAGAATCGCATTGGCGATCGGCAAGTGGTGGTCCAAGCCGATGCGGGTCACGCCTGCGCCCGACTCGTTGGCCACGAGTTCGAAGTGGTAGGTTTCGCCGCGAATGATGCAGCCCAAGGCAATGAGCGCGTCGAAGTCGTCGCGTTCTGCCATGGCCTGCAAGGCCAGCGGCACTTCCAGCGCCCCGGGCACGGTGACGTGCTCGATGTTCTTGGCGATCACGCCCAAGGCCAGCAGCTCGCTGTGGCAGGCCGCGAACAAAGCGTTGGTGATGTCTTCGTTGAAGCGGGCTTGCACGATGCCGATGCGCAACTGGCTGCCGTCGGTGTGGGATGCGTTGCCTTTTTGGGCGCCAAACATGGTGGGGTTCCGTTCGTAAAAAGTGAATCAGGCGTCAGGGCTGATGTAGCCCGTGATTTCCAGGCCGTAGCCGGTCATGCTGGGCATGCGCCTGGGTGTGCCCATCAGGCGCATCTTGACCACACCGCAGTCGCGCAAAATTTGCGCGCCCACGCCGTAGCTGCGCAAGTCCATGCGCCCGCGCTCGGGCGCGTGCGCCGAACGGGCGGTGCCGTCAAATTGCGCCAAGAGCTGTTGAGCGCTCTCTCCACAATTGAGCAGAACCAACACACCGGCACCTTCTTGTTCGATGCGCGCCAATGCCGTGTCCAGCGGCCAAGAGTGCATGAGTCGTTGGGTTTCAAGTGCGTCGAGGACGGACAGCGGCTCGTGCACCCGGGCCAGCACCGCGTGGTCGGGTTTCCAGGTGCCTTTGATCAAGGCCAAGTGCACGCCACCGTTGGTGGCGTCTTGGTAGGCGTTGGCGGTGAAGACACCGTGTGTGGTGGTCAGGGTGCGGGTGGCAATTTTTTTGACCAGCGACTCGGTGCGGCTGCGGTACTCGATGAGGTCGGCGATGGTGCCGATTTTCAGACCGTGTTCGGCCGCGAACAGCTGCAGGTCCGGCAAGCGGGCCATGGTGCCGTCGTCTTTCATGATTTCGCAAATCACGGACGAGGCGGAGCAACCGGCCATGGCGGCCAGGTCGCAGCCGGCTTCGGTGTGGCCCGCGCGCATGAGCACGCCGCCGTCCACCGCTTGCAGCGGGAACACATGGCCGGGTTGCACCAAGTCGTTGGCCTGGCTGTTTTTGGCGACCGCCACTTGCACGGTGCGGGCACGGTCGGCCGCGGAGATGCCGGTGGTCACTCCCTCGGCCGCTTCGATCGAGACGGTGAAGGCGGTGCTGTAGACCGTGCCGTTGCGCACGGCCATGGGTGGGAGTTTTAAAAATTCGCAGCGTTCGCGGGTGAGCGTGAGGCAAATCAGGCCGCGACCAAAACGCGCCATGAAGTTGATGGCCTCAGGCGTGACGTGGTCAGAGGCCAGCACCAAGTCGCCTTCGTTTTCGCGGTCTTCTTCGTCGACCAAGATGACCATGCGACCAGCCTTCATTTCGGCCACGATCTCTTCAACGGGGGAAATGGCCACGGGGTTTGTGATGGCGTTCATGCCGGGTCTTTCAGGTTGAGGCCCGCACTGAGCATGCGCTCCACGTAGCGGGCCACGGTATCGATTTCAAGGTTGACGGGGCTTCCCTGTTCCAGGCTGCCCAGTGCGGTGTTTTGAACGGTGTGCGGAATCAGGTTGATGCTGACCTCACAGCCCTCGGCGCTGTCTCGCACTTGGTTGACGGTCAGGCTCACGCCGTTGATGGTGATCGAGCCTTTGTAGGCCAGGTACTTGGCCAAGGCGATGGGGGCCATGACGCACAGCAACCAGCTCTCGCCGACTTGTTCAAAGCGGCTAACGCGGCCCACGCCATCGACATGGCCGGAGACGATGTGTCCACCCAGGCGGTCGTGGGCTCGCAAGGCTTTTTCTAAGTTGACCGAGCCAAGTTGGTTCAAGCCACACGTTTTGTCGAGCGATTCGGCCGATACGTCAACAGTGAAGTGCAAGCCGCCCGTGGGCAGGGTGGTGACGGTCATGCACGCGCCGTTGAGGGCGATGCTGTCGCCCAAAGCCACATCGTCGAGGTAGCCGCTGGGCGTCTCGATGAGAAGACGCTTGCCGTGCTGCGATGAGCTGCCCAAAGCGTCAAAGGCGGCGATGCGCCCCACGCCGGTGATGATTCCGGTAAACATGCCGGTATTTTCGCAGGTTTGGGGGTGCTTTCCCGCGCCGGGGTCAATCGAGGTGCAAGAAATTCTGGTGTTCGCCAACACGGGCGATCACCCGCAGGTCCGGCCCCACCCGGTCGATCGTGCCAAACGACAGTGCCACACCCTCGCTGAGCGCATTCAAAGGCCCCAAGCTGGCCATGCCAGCGCCTTGGCCGAGCAGCTGCGGGGCCAAGTAAATCAGGCATTCGTCGACCCAGCCACCGCGAAACAAGGAGGCGTTGAGGCCGTGGCCGGCCTCAACGTGCAACTCGTTGACATCGCTGCGACCTAGGT
>JBEDCE010000114.1:0-6249 GCA_041176905.1 Pseudomonadota bacterium | reverse complement strand
GTACTTGGCCTCTTGGCGCTCGGGGCCCGAGGAGCCGCTGGGGAAGTAGCTGCTGATGAGGGAGCGTTTGCGCTGGGGCGTGTCAAAGCGCAGCTCGATGTAGCGACCCTCAAAGTCGAACTCGCCGCCGTCAAACCCCACGATCACGTCGCTGGGCTCCTCGCGGGTGTACACGCCCACGCCGGAGTAGCCCTTCTTCTGGGCGAAGTGGAAATGGCCTTTTAAGCCCGCGAGCACCTCGAACTTGCCGGCCACATCGGGGGCCTGGGCCTTGACCTCTTGCACACAAATACAATCGGGTTTGGCTTTTTCGAGCCAGGCTTCAAGGCCTTTGCTGGTCGCTGAACGGATACCGTTGAGGTTGAGGCTGGTGAGTGTGAACAAGGAATATCCCCATGAATCAGAGTGCGGCAAACCAAGACGCGTTGGCCCAGGCGTTTGTGCAATTTTCGCTGGATTGTGGCGTGCTTAAATTTGGCGAGTTCAAAACCAAGGCGGGCCGCCTCTCGCCCTACTTCTTCAACGCCGGTTTGTTCGACGACGGCGCCAAGCTCGGCCAGCTCGCGAGCTTCTACGCGCAGCGCTTGGTCAGCAGCGGCATCGAGTTCGACATGATCTTTGGCCCGGCCTACAAAGGCATTCCTTTGGGCGCTGCCGTGGCCATTGAACTCGCGCGCTTGGGCCGCAACGTGCCTTTTGCCTACAACCGCAAGGAAGCCAAAGACCACGGCGAAGGCGGCACGCTGGTGGGCGCCCCGCTCCAAGGCCGGGTGCTCATCGTCGACGACGTGATGAGCGCGGGCACGGCTGCTCGCGAGTCGATTGCCTTGATCCAAGCCGCGGGCGCAACGCCGCACGCAGTGGCCATTGCGCTGGACCGCCAAGAAATGGCGACCGAAAAACTCGCCGACGGCTCGGTTCGCGACGTGCCCTACAGCGCCGTGCAATACGTGCGCGAGCAAATGGGCCTGAAGGTCTGTGCCATCGCACAACTCAGCGACCTGCTGAGCTACCTCGGCACCCAGCCCGGCAACACCATGGGCGAGCACCTGGCCCGCACCGAGGCGTACCGCCAACGCTACGGCGTCTGAGTGCCCAGCAACGGGCGGGCCCAGTGGCGCATCAAGCGCCGTGGTAACGCCCGGCGCGGTGGTTGACCGCGATCACCAAGTTGAGTGCCAACGCGCCCAGCAGCGACAAGACACCGGTGCGCACATCCACCACCACAAACACCGCGGCCAAGATCAAAGCATCTAGCGCCATTTGCACATGGCCCGCTTGCCAGCGGCGGGTGTTTTGCAAGTACAGCGCCACGATGGTCACACCGCCCAAACTGGCGCGGTGGCGGATGAGCATGAGGATGCCCGTACCCACCAGCAAGCCGCCCAAGACCGCCGCCAACAGCGGCTGCACATACGCAAAGTCCAACCAACGGGGCAGCCATTCAATGTAGGTCGCCAGCAATGCCACCGCCAAAAACGTCTTGACGGTGAAGGCCCGACCCAGACGGAACCAGCCAAACACATAAAACGGCAGGTTGATGGCAAACACCGCCCAGCCCAGCGGCACGTCCCAAACGTAGTGCGCCCAAAACGCCAAGCCCGTCACACCCCCGGTGAACAGGCCCGCCTCTTGGAACAACAACACCCCCAGCGCCACGAACAAACACCCTGTGAGCAGACCTTGAGCGTCTTCCCACCCGCTGTGGGGGACGCTCACGTCGGGTGTGCTGGTGGGGTTGTTCAACCCAGCTTCTTCATCAACAAAGCGTTGACCTGCGCCGGGTTGGCTTTGCCCTTGCTGGCTTTCATGATCGGCCCGACCAACCCGTTGAGGGCTTTGGTGTTGCCGGCCTTGAACTCTTCGACGTTCTTGGGGTTGGCGGCCAGCACATCGTCGATGATCTTTTCCAGCTCGCAGGTGTCGTTCATCTGCTTGAGGCCTTTGGCTTCGATGAGGCCGTCGACTTCACCCTCTCGGTTCCACAGGCCTTCAAACACCTGACGCGCCGCGTTGTTGCTGATGGTGTTGTCGCTGATGCGGCCGATCAAGGCGGCCAATTGCGCGGCGCTCACCGGCGATTGCTCGATGCTCAACTCGCTGGTGTTCAATCGGCGCGAGACCTCGCCCATGATCCAGTTGCTGGCCAGTTTGGGCTGGCCGCAGGCTTTGGCCGTGGCTTCGAAGTAGGCGGCGACCGCTTTACTTTGTGTCAGTTGCGTGGCGTCGTATTCGGGCAAAGCGTAATCGTTGACGAAGCGCTCGGCCATCACGCGGGGCAGCTCGGCCATCTCGCTTTTCACACGCTCAACCCAATCGCGGGCAATCACCAACGGCGGCAGGTCCGGGTCGGGGAAGTAGCGGTAATCGGCGGCGTCTTCTTTGGTGCGCATGGCGCGCGTCTCGCCCGTGTCGGGGTTGAACAGCACGGTGGCTTGTTGGATGGCGCGGCCGTCTTCGATTTCTTCGATCTGCCAACGGACTTCGTAGTCGATGGCCTGCTGCATGAACTTGAAGCTGTTCAAGTTTTTGATCTCGCGGCGTGTGCCCAAAGGTTGGCCAGGCTTGCGCACCGACACGTTGGCGTCGCAGCGGAAGCTGCCCTCTTGCATGTTGCCGTCGCAGATGCCGATCCACGTCACGATTTTGTGCAGTTCTTTGGCGTAGGCCACGGCCTCGTCGCTGGAGCGGATATCGGGATGGGTCACGATTTCCAAGAGCGGTGTGCCGGCGCGGTTGAGGTCAATGCCGGACTGGCCGATGAAGTCTTCGTGCAGCGATTTGCCCGCGTCTTCTTCTAGATGGGCACGCTCCAGGCGCACGGTTTTGCGCACCGTTTCTTTGCCCTCTTCCAAGAAGAACGACACCTCGCCGCCTTGCACCACCGGGATCTCGAACTGGCTGATCTGGTAGCCCTTGGGCAGGTCGGGGTAGAAATAGTTTTTGCGCGCAAACACGCTACGCTCGGCGATGTGGGCGTTGATGGCCAAACCGAATTCGATGGCGCGTTCGACCGCGCCCACGTTCATCACCGGCAAGGTGCCGGGCAAAGCCAAGTCCACCGCGCAAGCTTGGGTGTTGGGCTCCGCGCCAAACGCCACCGAGGCGCGACTGAAAATTTTGCTCTGCGTGGAGAGTTGGGTGTGGGTTTCAAAGCCGATGACGACTTCGTAGCCTTGGACGAGTTTGGCGGTCATTTCAGATGCCCTCCGGTTGGCGAAGGTGGAAGTCGGTGGCCAATTGGTATTGGTGCGCGACGTTGAGGAGCTGGGCTTCTTTGAGGTAGTTGCCGATGAGCTGCAAGCCCACGGGCATGCCGCCTTCACCCAACCCCACCGGCACACTCATGCCGGGCAAACCGGCCAGCGAGGCGGGCAAGGTGAAGATGTCGGCCAAGTAATCGGCCAAAGGGTCGACGCCTTGGCGGCCCAGGGCCCAAGCCACGGTGGGCGCCACGGGGCCAGCGATCACGTCGCACTGCGCAAACGCTTGTTGGAAATCGTCGGCGATCATGCGGCGGATTTTTTGTGCCTGCAGGTAATAGGCGTCGTAGTAACCGTGCGAGAGCACGTACGCGCCGGTCATGATGCGGCGCTTGACCTCTTCGCCAAAGCCCTCGGAGCGCGACTTTTTGTACATGTCGAGCAAGTCGGTGTACTGCTCAGCGCGGTGGCCGAATTTCACGCCGTCGAAGCGGCTGAGGTTGGAGCTGGCCTCGGCCGGGGCGATGATGTAGTAGACCGGAATGGCCAACTCGGTGCGCGGCAAGCTGATGGGCACCAGCGTGGCACCTTGGTCTTTGAAGGTCTGCAAAGCCGCGTCGATGGCTAGGCGCACATCGCCGGCCAAGCCCTCACCAAAAAATTCTTTCGGGATGCCGATGCGCAAGCCGCGGATGGGCTGGGCCAGCGAGACCGAGAAGTTCTCCGCCGGCACATCGAGCGAGGTGGAATCGCGGTCGAGGTCGGGGCCGCACATGGCGCTGAGCAAGAGCGCGCAGTCTTCGGCCGAGCGCGCCATCGGGCCGCCTTGGTCCAAGCTGGAGGCGAAGGCGATCATGCCGTAGCGGCTGGCGCGGCCATAGGTTGGCTTGATGCCGGTGATGCCGCAAAAGCTGGCGGGTTGGCGGATCGAACCCCCGGTGTCGGTGCCCGTTGCGGCGGGCACCAAACGCGCGGCCACCGCCGCGGCGCTGCCGCCCGAAGAGCCACCGGGCACGCGGCGGCGGTCCCAAGGGTTGCTGACCGGGCCGTAGGCTGAGTTTTCGTTGGCCGAGCCCATGGCGAACTCGTCGCAGTTGAGCTTGCCCAAAGTGACCATGCCCGCGCCGTCCACGCCCATGCGTTGCACGATGGTGGCGTCAAAGGGCGATTGGTAGCCCTTCAACATCTTGGAGCCCGCGGTGGTGATGAAGTCTCGGGTGACAAAAATGTCTTTGTGCGCGATGGGCACGCCGGTCAAGCAGCCGCCAGTACCGGCGGCCAAGTGCGCGTCGGCCGCGCGGGCTTGGACCAAGGTGGCGTCTGCGTTGATGTCCAGAAAAGCACCCGAGGTATCGGCTTGGGCGCGGGCCAGAAAATGCTGCGCCAGTTCAACGGCGCTGAGCGCTTTGGCACGCAAAGCGCCGCTGAGTTCGCTCAAAGATTGGTGGTGAAGGGCTTGTGTCATGGGGTTTCCTTCACTCGATGACCTTGGGCACCAAAAACAGGCCCTGCTCCACGGCGGGGGCGCTTCGTTGGTTGGCTTCGCGTTTGTTGGGCTCGCTGACCACGTCGGGGCGCAAGCGCAGGGCGACCTCGCCCATGACCTCGGTGGGGTGGGCCAAGGGTGTGATGCCCTCGGTGTTGACGGCCTGCATCTGGTCGACGATGTCGAAAAATCCGTTGAGTTGGCCAAGCAAACGCGTTTGTTGCTCGGCGTTGAATTCCAAACGGGCCAAATGGGCGATGCGCTCAATATCGGGCAGGGTCAAAGACATGCGGTTGGGGTCCTGGTGAATAACGGTGGCCGCCAAAACATTCCCCATCGGAGACGTTTTAAAGGCGCTGATGGCGTTGCTTAAGGTGCTAAACCACCCGTGTTTTGGTGGGCCAATACTGTATTATCTAAGGTTTGACACGTGTGTCGGGGCTGTACCCCTTAGGATTTCATCATGTTTGAAGCTTTTCGTCGGCACTTTTCCACCGACCTGGCCATCGATTTGGGCACGGCCAACACGGTGATTTATGTGCGCCACCGAGGCATTGTGCTCAATGAGCCATCCGTGGTGTCCATTCGCCACGAAGGCGGCCCACAAGGCAAAAAAACCATCCAAGCCGTTGGCCATGAAGCCAAGGCCATGCTGGGCAAAGTCCCCGGCAACATCGAGGCCATCCGCCCGATGAAAGACGGCGTGATCGCCGACTTCACCGTCACCGAGCAAATGCTCAAGCAGTTCATCAAGATGGTTCACCCCCGCTCGATGTTCAAGCCAAGCCCCCGCATCATCATTTGTGTGCCTTGCGGCTCCACCCAAGTGGAGCGCCGCGCCATCCGCGAATCGGCGCTCGGCGCTGGTGCCTCGCAGGTTTACCTGATCGAAGAACCCATGGCCGCGGCCATCGGCGCGGGCTTGCCCGTCTCCGACGCGTCGGGCTCGATGGTCGTGGACATCGGCGGCGGCACGACCGAAGTTGGCGTCATTTCTTTGGGCGGCATGGTCTACAAAGGCAGCGTGCGCGTCGGCGGTGACCGTTTCGACGAAGCCATCATTGCCTACATTCGCCGCAACTACGGCATGCTCATTGGCGAGCCCACCGCCGAATCCATCAAGAAAAACATTGGCTCCGCTTTCCCCGGCGCCGAGGTCAGGGAGATGGAAGTCAAAGGTCGCAACCTGTCCGAAGGCGTGCCGCGCAGCTTCACCATCTCGAGCAACGAGATCTTGGAAGCCCTGACCGACCCGCTCAACCAGATCGTGGCCGCCGTCAAAACCGCCTTGGAGCAAACCCCGCCCGAACTCGGCGCTGACATCGCCGAGCGCGGCATGATGCTCACCGGCGGCGGTGCTTTGCTGCGCGACCTGGACCGCTTGCTTGCCGAAGAGACCGGCTTGCCGGTTTTGGTGGCCGAAGACCCGCTGACCTGCGTGGTGCGCGGTTGTGGCATGGCCTTGGAGCGCATGGACCACTTGGGCACGATCTTCACCAACGAATAAAGCTGGCCCCCCAGCGCCCGACCCCACATGTCACTGGGCACCCTGGACCGAAC
>JBEDCE010000113.1:0-6341 GCA_041176905.1 Pseudomonadota bacterium | reverse complement strand
TCGCCCGATGTCTGCTTTAAAAAACCAGCCAACATGTTGAGAATGGTGGTTTTGCCACACCCACTGGGGCCCACCAAACACACAAACTGACCAGGCTCGACGGAAAATGAAACATCCTCCACGGCCAAGACTTCACCACCTTGTGTGGGATAGGTGAAGAAAACATTTTTCAACTCGATGCGCTCGGCCAAAACTGCCTCCCATTCAATGCTGTGTAACCTACCCACAAGTTACGCCCGAATATTGAATAGATCAATGTGTTAGTTACAATCGAGCCCATACACAACATCTATACAAAATGCCATGGAATTGAGACACCTGAGGTATTTTTTGAGCATTGTGAAAATCGGGAGCTTCACAAAAGCATCTGACGAGCTTTGCATCACACAGCCCACCTTGTCGCACCAGATTCGTCAGTTGGAAGACCAATTGGGATGTGAACTGTTCGACCGCTCGGGTCGACGCGTGCAACTGACGAACGCCGGGCAAATCTTTGCCGAATACGCTCATCGGGCCATCAAGGAAGTGGAAAACGGCAAAGCCGCCATTCAAGAGTTTCAAAAACTGCGCTTGGGCAGCCTCTCATTTGGCGTGATCTCCTCCTTCATCAACAGCTTGTTGCCTCCGGTCTTATCTCGATTCCAAGAAAAATACCCTGACATCTTGCTCACCGTTCTAGAACTGCCCACAGGTGAATTGGAAAGGCAAGTTCGGGAAGGTGAGATCGCATTCGGTTTGGCTTACGGCCCAGCGGTCAGTGCCGAAAATGTTCAGTGGGAAACCCTGTTTAAAGAAGAGTTGGCCCTCATCGTTTCTCCTCAGCATGCCTTGGCTGGGTTGAAGTCTGTGTCGTTCCAGACCATTGCGCAAACACCGTTGGCCTTGTTGACCCATGAATACATTTCACGGCGAATCATTGATGCAGCGTTCATGAAATCGATGTCCGCACCACTGGTGCATATTGAAACCAATTCAATCGATGCCATTTTGCAAATGGTCGCCAATACGCAACTCGCCACCATCCAAACGCCCCGGCTGATACAAGGCAACGAAAACCTGATCACCATTCCCATCAAGCCGGCCATTGTTCGAAGCGCTGGTATTTTGACCCGCAGGGGCGTGAATCTCTCCCCCGCGGCCAACATTGTGGTTGAGATGCTGCGCAAGGATTTTCTAGTCACGCCCTAGGCCTCACCCGTGACATGACCCCACTCGGCCCGCTCAAGCGCGTTACAGAAAAACACCTTCGCACCTAGGAAATCTCACTGGGGCTGGTTATATTTTGTAACTTAGTTACACTATAACCATTCCAATCACGTAACTTCTTTGAGGCGAACATGAACACCAGCAGCGCAACGAAACCCCCACTGGACATGGTGATTTTTGGCGGTGTGGGCGACCTCTCGGTTCGCAAACTCTTGCCCGCGCTGTACATGGCCCACCGGCACAACAACCTGCCTGAGCAGACACGCATCCACGCCTTGGGCCGCCAAGCGTGGGGCCGCGAAGAGTTTTTGGCCTTCATCCAAGACAAGGTGGTGGGCTTCATTGATGCCAGCGCCATGCAAGCCCCCACGTGGCAAAGTTTTTTGGACCGCCTGCACTTCACCACGGTGGACGCTACCCAAAGCGCGGGCTTCACGGCCTTGGGACAAGCCCTGCAACCCGGTTCGGACCGCGTGTATTACTTGGCCACTGCGCCCAGCCTGTTCACGGACATTTGCGGCCACTTGCACGGCGCGGGTCTGATCGATGCGCGTAGCCGCGTGGTGCTGGAAAAACCCCTGGGCCACGACCTGTCCTCGGCGCGTCAAATCAACGACGAGGTGGGCCGCTACTTCCAAGAAGCGCAGATCTTCCGCATCGACCACTACCTCGGCAAAGAGACGGTGCAAAACCTCATGGTGCTGCGCTTTGGCAACTCGATTTTTGAGCCGCTGTGGCGCAGCCCGCACATCAAGAGCATCCAAATCACGGTGGCCGAGAGCGTGGGCGTGGGCAGCCGCGCGGGCTTTTACGACGGCACCGGCGCCATGCGCGACATGATCCAAAACCACTTGCTGCAGTTGTTGTGCATCGTGGCCATGGAGCCCCCAGTCTCGCTCGACGCCGACGCGGTGCGCGACGAAAAACTCAAGGTCTTGCGCTCGCTGCGTCCCATGTCGGTGACCGATGTAGCGAGCAACACCGTGCGTGGCCAATACGGTGCGGGCGCCTCGGGCGGCGAATCGGCCAAAGGTTATTTGCAAGAAGACCACGTCCCCGCTGGCAGCCACACCGAAACCTTTGTTGCCCTCAAAGCCCACATCAACAACTGGCGCTGGGCCAACGTGCCGATCTTTTTGCGCACCGGCAAACGGATGGCCGAGCGCCGATCGGAGATCGTGATCGAGTTCGCCGACCTGCCCTTCACCATCTTCTCGGACACACCGCGCCAGTCGGTCAACCGACTGATGATCCGCTTGCAGCCCGAGGAGCACGTGCAGTTGCAAATGATGGCCAAAGAACCCGGAAGCGGCATGCGCTTGCGCCCGGTTAATCTGGACTTGGACTTGGAAACCGCCTTCTCCGAGCGCCGCGCCGAAGCCTACGAGCGCTTGCTCATCGACGTCATCAAAGGCCGCTTGACGCACTTCATGCGCCGCGACGAACTCGAAGCCGCTTGGGCTTGGTGCGACCCCATTTTGCAAGGGTGGCAGCAGCTGGGCGACAAACCCAAGGCATACACCGCCGGCAGCTGGGGCCCAGCCGCCTCGTCGGCCTTGATGGCGCGCGAGGGATCGGCTTGGGTGGAAGAGGCATGAGCGGCGACTCGATCACCGAGCGCTTGGCGCAACACGTCGCTGATGCCTTGCAGCAAGCCCTGGAGCAACGCAGCCACGCCTTGCTCGCGGTCTCTGGCGGCAAGTCACCGATCGCTTTGTTTGAACGTTTGCGCCAATCGCCGTTGAACTGGTCGGCGGTCACGGTGGTGCTGGTGGACGAGCGCTGTGTGCCGCACACACACCCCGACAGCAACACCGCCTTGGTGCGCCAACACCTCTTGCAAGGCCCCGCCGCTGCGGCCACCTTCGTGCCTTTTTTTGAAGACCTGCCCGAGGGTGAGCTCAGCGATGCCGCGCTCACGGCCTTGGCCCAAGCCGCACAGCAGCGCTTGGCCGCCCTGCCATGGCCGCTGGACGTGGGTATTTTGGGCATGGGCGAGGACGGGCACACCGCCTCGCTGTTTCCGCATGCCCCGGGCTTGGCGCAGGCCTTGAGCAGCCCAGAGCGAGTGGCTTGGGTGCGCCCATCGACCGCCCCCCATGCGCGCCTGACCTTGACCCTGCACGCGCTGCGCAGCGCGCGCGAACTGCACCTCTCCATCGCGGGCGAAACCAAACGCGCCGTCTTGGCCCGCGCCCAAGCGGGCATCGTCGCCGACCACCCCGTGTCCTACGTGTTGCAAGCCGGCGGTGCGCCGGTGCAAGTGTGGGCCGCCTGAACCCAACGCCCTGAAAGCGCCACATGACCGCCTTGAACACCCGTCTTGACCTCGTCACCCAACGCATCATCGAACGCAGCCGCGCCAGCCGCGGGCTGTACCTGCAGTCGGTGGCCGCCCAGCGCAAAGCCGGCACCCAACGCGCTGGCATGGGTTGCGCCAACATGGCGCACACCACCGCGGCCCTGAGCGCCAGCGACAAACTCAAGATCCACGCCGAACGCGCCCCCCACGTGGGCATCGTCACCGCTTACAACGACATGCTCTCGGCCCACCAACCGTTTGAACATTACCCCGAGCTGTTGCGCTCGGCGACTCGGCGCATGGGCGCGAGTGCCCAAGTGGCTGGCGGTGTGCCCGCCATGTGCGACGGTATCACCCAAGGTGAATCGGGCATGGAACTCTCGCTGTTCTCGCGCGACGTCATCGCCCTGTCCACCGCCGTGGCCCTGTCGCACAAGGTGTTTGATGCCGCGCTCATGCTCGGTGTGTGCGACAAAATCGTACCCGGCTTGTTCATGGGCGCGGTGCAGTTCGGGCATTTGTCCACCATTTTTGTGCCCGCCGGTCCGATGACCAGTGGCTTGTCCAACGACGCCAAAGCCAAGGTGCGCCAGCAGTACGCCCAAGGTTTGGTCGGTCGAGAAGCGCTGCTCGAGTCCGAAGCACAGGCTTATCACAGCCCTGGTACCTGCACCTTCTACGGCACGGCCAACAGCAACCAAATGCTGATGGAAATCATGGGCTTGCACCTGCCCGGATCGTCCTTTGTCAACCCCGGTACCGAGCTGCGTCAAGCCCTCACCGAGGCCGCTTTGGCCCGCGCCTTGTCCAACACCGGCCGCACGGGCCAACCCGCCGTGTGCATGGCCGACATCGTGAGCGAACGCAGCGTGGTCAACGGCATCGTGGGCCTCTTGGCCACCGGTGGATCGACCAACCACACCATCCACTTGGTGGCCATGGCGCGTGCGGCCGGGGTGCTCATCGACTGGGACGACTTCGCCGAACTCTCCGCGGTGGTGCCTTTGCTCGCCCGCGTCTACCCCAACGGGAGCGCCGATGTGAACCATTTCCACGCCGCCGGTGGCATGGGGTTTTTGATGCGCGAGTTGATGAACAACGGCTTGTTGCACACCGAAGTGACCACCGTCATGGGGCAAGGCCTGCAGGCCTACACCCAAGAGCCTTGGCTCGACCAAGGGGTTTTGGCTTGGCGAGAAGTCCCCAGCATCAGCGCCGACACCAGCGTCTTGCGCCCGGTCAGCGAGCCTTTCAGTGCGGATGGCGGTTTGCGCTTGCTGCAAGGCAATTTGGGCCGCAGCGTGGTCAAGGTCTCCGCAGTCAAACCCGAGCACCGCGTGGTGCGCGCCCCGGCCGTGGTGGTGAGCGACCAGCAAGACCTGTTGGCCCTGTTCAACGCAGGCGAACTCGAGCGCGACTTCGTCGCCGTGGTGCGTTACCAAGGCCCACGCGCCAACGGCATGCCCGAGTTGCACAAACTCACGCCGCCCTTGGCCGTGCTGCAAGACAAGGGGTTCAAGGTCGCGTTGGTCACCGACGGGCGCATGTCGGGCGCCTCGGGCAAAGTGCCTGCGGCCATCCACCTCAGCCCCGAGGCCTTGGCCGACGGCCCCATCGCCCGGGTGCAAGACGGCGACATGATCACCTTGGACTGCGAGCGCGGCCTCTTGCACGTCGAGGTCGACGAGGCCACGTGGGCCGCTCGCGCTGTGCGCCACCCCGATCTGAGCCACAACGGCCACGGCACGGGCCGCGAGCTCTTTGGCCTGTTTCGCCAACACGCCAGCACCGCCGAAACCGGCGCATCGCCTTTGTTCAACGCTTAAGACTTCCCACCATGACCACCTGTTTCACCCGCCCCGCTTTTGTCTCCCGTGTGGTGCCCGTCATCGTCATCCACGATGTGGCGCACGCCGTGCCCTTGGCCCACGCCTTGCTAGAAGGCGGCATCGACGTGATGGAAATCACCTTGCGCTCGGACGCTGCGCTGGCCGCCATGGCCGCGGTGGCCAAGGCCGTGCCGGCCATGCACGTGGGCGCGGGCACCGTCACCCGCGTCGAAGACGTGCGGCGCGTGATCGACGCCGGAGCGAGCTTTGCCCTGTCGCCCGGCTGCACCGACGCCTTGGTGCAGGCCGTGCAAGACGCCCGCCTGCCCTTTGTGCCCGGTGTCATGACGCCCGGCGAGGTCATGCGCGCACGCGACCAAGGCTTCACGCTCATGAAGCTGTTCCCCGCCTCACAAGCCGGTGGCATGGGCATGCTCAAGGCCTTGGGCGCGCCGCTGCCCGATGTGCAGTTTTGCCCCACCGGTGGTGTGAGCGTGGACAACCTGGCCGATTTCCTACAATTGCCCAATGTGGCCGTGGCCGGTGGGTCTTGGCTCACCCCGCCCGAGCTGCAAGCACAAGGCCAATGGGCCCGCATCACCGAGCTGGCCCGCCAGGCCAGCACCATCGCCCAACGCTGAACACCCGCCGTCCATGACCGCCACACACACCCTGTCGCCCACCGAACTGCCCGCTTGGCGCCAACTGGCCGAACTCGCCGCGCAGCCCCAGCCCCATTTGCGCGAACGCCTGCAAGAACCCCAGCGCTCGGCCATGCAAGCCGCCGCCGAAGGCACCGGCATTCACTTGGACTACAGCCGCCAAGCATTTGACGGCGAGGTGTGGAGCGCCTTGCAAGCGCTGGCAAGCGAAGCCCAAGTGACGGCCCAACGCGACGCCATGTTCAGTGGCCAAGCCATCAACACCAGCGAACACCGCGCGGTCTTGCACGTGGCCTTGCGCGGTGCACCCGACGCCAGCGGCGCAGCCACCCCTTGGGGTAG
>JBEDCE010000112.1:0-6457 GCA_041176905.1 Pseudomonadota bacterium | reverse complement strand
GCAACGCACCCGAGACTTGACCAGTGGCGTGAATGACCAAATTGGCGCTACAGGCCACGTCGTTGGCGATGGCCCCGTGAACGTGCATGGTGTCGGCGCGCACCTTGCCGGTGATGGTGCCGGCCTTCTCGACCAACAGGTCTTGTGCAGCGATGGAGCCAGAGACAGCACCGCTGATGATGGCTTTGCCGGGGGCATCGATCGTGCCGGTGAAGGTCACGCCCTCGCCAATGATGAGGTCTTGGTTGGCGGGGTCAAAAGGTTTGTTCATGGGGTGGCTTTGCAAAAAATGAGATTTTTCTCATTGTACTGTTGACTGCGTGAGCCATCAAAGCCCAAGGCATGAAGAAAAGGGTCAGCAGTCACAGATCTGCTAACCCTTGCTTTGGTTGGTGCCGGAGAGATGAATCGAACACCCGACCTTCTCATTACGAATGAGCTGCTCTACCGACTGAGCTACACCGGCGAAGCTCCGAATTATAGACCGGTGTGGTATCGGGTCACGCGTTCGACCTCGTTTTTCGAACCCAAAATCACGCTCACGCGCTCGTGCAGGGCGGTGGGTTGCAGATCCAAAATCCGTTGCTGGCCGTTGGTGGCAGCGCCACCGGCTTGTTCGATCAGCCAGCCCATCGGGTTGGCTTCGTACAGCAAGCGCAACTTGCCCGCCTTGTTCGGCTCGCGTTGGTCCCAGGGGTACATAAAGACGCCGCCACGGGTGAGGATGCGGTGCACATCGGCGACCATGGAGGCCACCCAGCGCATGTTGAAGTTTTTGCCGCGTGGGCCTTCTTTTCCAGCCAAACATTCGTCCACATAACGCTTCACCGGCTCGGCCCAGTGGCGCATATTGCTCATGTTGATGGCGAATTCTTGGGTATCGGCGGGCACTTGCACGTTTTCTTTGATCAACACAAAAGAGCCTTGCTCACGGTCCAAGGTGAACATCACCACACCGGCGCCCACCGTCAACACCAGCGTGGTTTGTGGGCCGTAGAGGCAGTAGCCGGCCGCGACTTGTTGGCTGCCTTTTTGCAAAAAGTCTTGTTCGGTCACGGCGTGACCACCTTCGGGTTTTTTGAACACGCTGAAGATGGTGCCGATGCTCACGTTGACGTCGATGTTGGACGAGCCGTCCAGCGGGTCAAACATCAACAGGTATTCACCTTGGGGGTAGCGGTTGGGCACCACGTGGATGGCTTCCATCTCTTCGCTGGCCATGGCCGCCAAATGGCCGCCCCATTCGTTGGCTTCGATCAGCACCTCGTTGGCGATGATGTCGAGCTGCTTTTGCACCTCGCCTTGCACGTTCTCGCTGCCGGCCACACCCAAGATGCCGGTGAGGTCGCCTTTGCTCACGGCTTGGCTGATGCTCTTGCAAGCCCGCGCCACCACCTCGAGCAGCAAACGCAGCTCGGAGGGGATGTTGCCGTGTTCGCGCTGTTGTTCAACGAGGTAGCGGGTGAGGGAAATGCGTTGGCTCATGGGGGGACTTTCGTTCACAGGGGGTTGAGCGCGCGGCCAACGACCTCGCGCACGTCGTTGCTCAGGCTCGGCTTGGCGGCCACGCGCTCAATGGCTGCTTTCGCAGCGCTGCGGTAGGGTTCGGCCAGCTTGGCCCAGCGGTCCATGGCGCGGGCCAGCCGTGCCGCCACTTGCGGGTTGATGGCGTCGAGTTCCAGCACACGGTCGGCCCAGAACACGTAGCCGGCCGCGTCCATGCGGTGGAAGGCGCCGGGGTTGGCGCTGCAAAGACCGAAGATCAGGCTGCGCGCGCGGTTGGGGTTCTTCAGGTTGAAGTCTTTGTGCGCCATGAGTTGTCGCACCGAGGGCAAGACTTGCCCACCCACATCCGGCGCACTGGCTTGCAAGGCGAACCATTTGTCGATCACCAAGGCCTCGTCTTTGAACAGGGCGTGGAAGTGGGCCAAGGCCGCCGCGGCGAGCGGGTGGCGGCTCACCACCAAGGCCGAGAGGGCATTGAACCGGTCGGTCATGTTGCTGGCGGTGCGCACCTGATCCGCAGCGCGATCGGCCCAAGGACTGGGTGCGCCTTGTGCGGTCACGCACAGCTGGGTCAATGCCATGCCGCACAAAGCGCGACGCCCAGCGCTGGTGGCGTCGGGGCGGTAGCTGCCGTGATTGGTGTGCGTGTCCAAGGCCCACGCCCAATCGGCGTTTAAGGCCGTGGCCAATTGCAGGCGCATGGCCTCGCGCACCGCGTGCACGCGTTGGGGGTCGACCGAATCGAGTTGCTCGGCAATGTAGGTCTCGGAGGGCAGGGTGAGCGTGAGCTCTTTGAAGGCCGCGTCGAGCTCGGGGTGACGCAAGACCGTGCGCAAAGCGTCCACGGTGCCCGCGTCGATGGGCGTGGCCGAGATGGGTGCCTCGCTGCGCACCGCACGCAAGGCTTGTCCCAGCAGCAGTTGCTGGCCGGCTTCCCAGCGGTTGAAGGCGTTGCTGTCGTGGGCCAAAAGGGTCAGTCGCTGGGCATCGCTGTGCTCGGTATGCAGGAGCACCGGCGCGGAGAAGCCGCGCAAGAGCGAGAGCACCGGCTCGGCGTCAAGGTTCTCCAGCACAAAGCTTTCGATGGCTTGGGTCAAGACCAAGGTGGTTTGTGCTTGGGCGCTGTGTCCGGCGCGCTGCACCGGCCAAGCCTGGCCCTCGGGGCTGAGCAAACCCAGCGTGACCGGGATGACCATCGGCGCCTTGTCGGCTTGCCCGGGCGTGGGTTCGCAACGCTGGGCCAAGGTCAGGGTGTAGCGACGCTGGGCGGCGTCGTATAGGCCGGTGGCGCTCACGCGGGGCGTGCCGGCTTGGCTGTACCAGCGCTTGAAGGGCTCGAGCAAACGGGCCAGTTCGCTCTGAGGGTTGGCGTCGGCGATGGCTTGCGCGAAGTCGTCGCAGGTCACGGCTTGGCCGTCGTGGCGTTCGAAATACAGCTTCATGCCCCGCGCAAAACCGGCGCGGCCTTCCGCGTCGCCATCGGTGGCGACCAAGGTCTGCATCATGCGCACGACCTCGGCACCTTTTTCGTAAATGGTGACGGTGTAGAAGTTGTTGATTTCGGAATAGCTGTCGGGTCGCACCGGGTGGGCCATGGGGCCCGCGTCCTCGGGGAATTGAGCGGTGCGCAGCAAACGCACGTCTTCGATCCGCTTGACCGCTTTGGCCGACGGGCTGGTGCACATGTCCATGCTGAACTCTTGGTCGCGGAAGACCGTGAGGCCCTCTTTGAGCGAGAGCTGGAACCAGTCGCGGCAGGTGATGCGGTTGCCGGTCCAGTTGTGGAAGTACTCGTGGCCCACGACCGACTCGATGTTGCCGAAGTCGGTGTCGGTGGCCGTGGCGGCGTTGGCCAGCACGTACTTGGTGTTGAAGATGTTCAGGCCCTTGTTTTCCATGGCGCCCATGTTGAAGTCGCTGGTGGCCACGATCATGAAGCGCTCGAGGTCCAAGGGCAGGCCAAAGCGGGTTTCATCCCAAGCCACGCTGGCCATGAGCGAGCGCATGGCGTGTTCGGTTTTGTCCAAATCGCCGGGGCGCACAAACACCTGCAAGAGGTGCTCACCGCCGCTGCGGCTGGTGATGCGCTGCTCGCGCGCGACCAACTGCCCCGCCACCAAGGCAAACAAATAGCAAGGCTTTTTGTGGGGGTCGACCCACTTGGCAAAGTGGCGCCCACCGTCCAGATCGCCTTGTTCGACCAAGTTGCCGTTGGACAGCAACACCGGGTATTGGGCTTTGTCGGCGCGCAGCGTGACTTGGTAGCTCGCCATCACATCGGGGCGGTCGAGGAAGTAGGTGATGCGGCGAAAACCCTCGGCCTCACACTGCGTGAAAAACGTGCCTTGGCTGACGTACAAGCCCATGAGTTGGGTGTTTTTCTCGGGCACGCAGGTGGTGAAGATCTCCAAGTCAAAACCAGCGGCGTCTTCGGGCAGGTTGTCCAGCACCAGTTGCGCGCCGTCCATCTTGAAAGAGCAGCCTGCGCCGTTGACCAGCACGCGCACCACTGTTAGATCCTCGCCATCGAGCCGCAGGGCCTGAGCAGGCACGTCGGGGTTGCGACGCAGGTGCATCTTGTTGAGCACCCGCGTTTTGGCGGGGTCGAGGTCAAAACTCAGATCGACGGAGTCGATCCAGTAAGCCGACGGGGCGTACTGCTCCCGCAAAACCAAATGGGCTTGTCCTTCACGCATCACATAGTCCTTTATCAAACGCCTTGCTTGAGCGAAGCTTCGATGAACGGGTCGAGGTCACCATCGAGCACTTTTTGGGTGGCCGAAATTTCCACGTTCGTACGCAAATCCTTGATGCGGCTGTTGTCCAGCACGTAGCTGCGGATTTGGTGGCCCCAACCGACGTCGGTTTTGGTGTCTTCGAGTTTTTGTTGCTCTTCTTGGCGCTTGCGCATTTCAAAATCGTAGAGCTTGGAGCGTAAACGCTGCCAAGCGATGTCGCGGTTGCCGTGCTGGCTGCGGCCATCCTGGCACTGCACCACGATGCCGGTGGGCATGTGCGTCAAGCGCACGGCCGAGTCTGTTTTGTTGATGTGCTGACCGCCCGCACCGCTGGCGCGGTAGGTGTCGGTGCGCACATCGGCGGGGTTGATGTCGATCTCGATCGAGTCGTCGATCTCGGGGTAGACGAACAAAGACGCGAACGAGGTGTGGCGACCGCCCGAGGAGTCGAATGGGCTCTTGCGCACCAAGCGGTGAACGCCGGTTTCGGTGCGCAGCAAACCGTAGGCGTACTCGCCCTCGATCTTGATGGTGGCACTCTTGATGCCCGCAGTGTCGCCTGCGGTTTCTTCTTCCACCGTGGCTTTAAAGCCTTTGCGTTCGGCGTATCGGATGTATTGACGCAGCAACATGCTGGCCCAGTCGCATGCCTCGGTGCCGCCCGCGCCGGCTTGAATGTCCACAAAGCAGTTCAACGGGTCGGCTGGGTTGTTGAACATGCGGCGGAATTCCAGCTTCTCCACCTCGGCGGCCACGCCTTGCGCCTCACCCTCGATGGTGATGAGGCCATCTTCGTCGCCATCGGCAAACGACATCTCAAAGAGTTCGCTGTTGTCGGCCAACTCACCCGTGAGCCGGTCCAAGACCAAGACGACGTCTTCGAGGGATTTCTTCTCTTTGCCCAGTTCTTGGGCGCGCTTGGGGTTGTTCCAGACCGTGGGGTCTTCCAGCGCAGATTCGACTTCCTTTAACTTCGATGCTTTGCGATCGTAGTCAAAGATACCTCCGTAACTCGACCACGCGGATGCTGAGGTCTTGGAGTCGGGCTTGGATGGCGTTGCTGCGTTCTGCTTCCATGGGGAACCTTCGGTTGTCAAACATAAAGATGGGATTTTCTCACGTTCCCGTGGGTTGGCGCACGGGCTTGCTACAGTGTCAGTTCAGGAGACCCGCACCATGAAAACCCCCATCACCCCCGTGGCCTTGGGCCACAGCGATTTGCGCGTGGCCCCGATCTGTTTGGGCACCATGACTTTCGGTGAGCAGGTTGACACCGACATGGCGCACCGCATCATGGACCGCGCTTTGGAGCGTGGCGTGGATTTTTTCGACACCGCCGAGATGTACGCGGTGCCGGCCCGCGCCGAAACGTTTGGCGCCACCGAAACCATCATCGGGCAATGGTTCGCCAGCCGCCCCGGTGCACGCCAGCGTGTGGTCTTGGCCACCAAGGTGGCGGGTCCGTCACGCGGCATGCCGTGGATTCGGGGGGACCACTCGGGCCTGAGCCGTGCCGAAATCGTCTCGGCGTGTGAGGCCAGTTTGCGCCGTTTGAAAACCGATGTGATCGACCTCTACCAACTGCATTGGCCTGCACGCAACTTGCCGGTGTTCGGCAACAACCGCTTTGACCCGTCCCTAGATGCCCCTTGTGCGCCGATCACCGAACAACTCGAGGCTTTGTCCAGTTTGGTGCTCTCGGGCAAAGTCCGTGCGGTGGGCCTGTCCAACGAGACCGCGTATGGCGTGCACGAGTTCGTGCGCTTGGCCGAGCAACACGGATTGCCCACCGTGGTCTCGGTGCAGAACGCCTACAACCTGCTCAACCGCAGCCATGAAAACGCTATGGACGAAACCGGCCACCGTTTGGGTGTGTCCCTGCTGGCCTATTCGCCACTGGCCTTTGGTTTGCTGACCGGTAAATACGACAAGCCGGGCCTCACCGGCTCGGCGGTGGCCAACAGCCGCATGGCTTTGTACGAGCGCTTTCGGCAACAGCGCTGGGGCCGACCCATGTCCTTGCAAGCCGCTGCCTTGTACAACGCCCTGGCCCGCGAACACGGCCTCACCCCGACCGCCATGGCCTTGGCCTTTTGTTACCGCAATTGGCGCGTGGCCAGCACCATCATCGGTATGACTTCAGTGGCCCAGCTCGATGAGTGCATCGACGCCTGGGACGTCATCCTCAGCCCCGAGTTGCTTGAGGCCATCGA
>JBEDCE010000111.1:0-6482 GCA_041176905.1 Pseudomonadota bacterium | reverse complement strand
CCAGCACCGGCACCTTGCCCAATGGGCTGATGCCGCGCAACTGACGCTTGAAGGTCGAGTCCGCATCAAAGGAATCAAAGCGCACCATGACTTCTTCGAACTCGATGCCGGCTTGGCGCATCAAGACCCAAGGTCGCATGGACCAAGAAGAGTAGTTTTTGTTGCCGATGTAAAGCTGCAGGCCCATGGTCATGCGGTGCCCTGTCGGGCACGGAGGTAGGTGGGAACGATGGCCTGCACACCCGACGGTGTGATGCCCAAGGTTTGAAGGTCCGGGCCGCTGCCCGTGCGCACATTGTCCACGCGCATGGAGCGCAAATTGTCGCGACTCATGAGGGGCTCGCCCGGCATGAGCGCCATGGCCCCAGCCTGCAGTTGACCAACAAATTCGGGTACGCCAAAGACGGGACGGGGGTGACCACTGGCCGCACCGGCCAAACGCACCAAGTCCGCCAAGCTGAGCACATCGGGGCCCACCGCATCGATGGTTTGTCCGATGGTGTGGGCGTGGCTGGCGCAGTGCACCACGGCTTGGGCCACATCGCCCACCCAAACCGGTTGGAAGCGCGTGCCCGCACCGGCCAGCGGCACAAACGGCAAGACCGATTGCAAGGCGGCAAAGGTGTTCAGAAACTTGTCGCCGGCACCAAAAATGACGCTCGGGCGGATCAACGTCAGATCCAAGTCGCCAGCGATGGCTGCGGCTTGCAAGACCGCTTCACCGCGGGCTTTGCTGCGCTGGTAAAGAGACGGTGCGTGGGGCTCGGCACCCAAGGCGCTGATGTGGATGAGGCGGCGAACACCTTGTGCACGACAGGCCTGTGCGATCAGACCGGGTAATCGCACGTGGTTGTGTTCAAAGCTCGCGGCATTGCCGTGCAGGATGGCCACGAGGTTGATCACCACGTCGTGGCCTGCCACCAGTGCGCTCAGCGCGGCGGCGTTGTGCACATCCGCTTCCAACACTGTCAAGCGCGGCAGGTGTTGAATCGCTCTCGCGTTTCGAGCGCGCCGTGTGGGGACGGTGATGAGCCAGCCCTCGCGCTGCAAGGCTTCGCACACGTGACGACCCACAAACCCCGTGCCGCCCAATACCAATGCGTTTTTCATCGATGTCTCCCGCCAGTCAAGGCAATTCGGTGTTGACGGGGGCGGCGCTGATGCGCGGCCCCACAGTGCCCAAACGTGCGCGCAGCGATTGTGGCTGTCCGTTCATGAGGGCGTTGTAGTTCACGCTGTTGGCGAGCACGCGTTTGACGTAGTCGCGGGTTTCTTCAAAGGGGATGTTTTCCACCCAAATGTCACCCGCCAAGATGGGGCCGTTGCGCCATTGGCGCGAACGGCTGGGCCCTGCGTTGTAAGCGGCCACCGCCAGAGGCAACGACCCATCGAAATCGTCAATGACCATCTTGAGGTAAGCGGTGCCGATGCGCACATTGGTGAGCTGGTCGTTGATGTCTTGGGTTTTGAAGTTGCGCAAGCCGATCCGTTTGGCCGTCCACTTGGCTGTGGGGGGCATGACCTGCATCAGGCCCGAGGCGCCCACGTGTGATCGTGCGTCGGTGACAAAACGGCTTTCTTGGCGAATCAAGCCGAACACCAAACCGGGGTCCAAGCCGATGGCGCTGGCTTGCGCCACCACCAAGTCGCGGTGTGGCAAGGGGAAGCGCTGGCTTTGTTCGTGTGCGATTTGGGTGCGCTTGCTGGTGTAAATGCACCGGTCCCAGCGCGCTTGCTCACAGGCCCACTCGGCCGCGGCCAAGAGTTCGCGGTCGTTCATGCCCCCGGGTGTGTGCAGGCTCACGGTGTAGTTCCACTCGCGGTTGCCCTCGGTGCGTAAGCCCAAACGGATGGCGGCCAAGGCGCGCTGCAAACCGGGATTGCTGCGGACCAGCAGTCGCTCGTCAACCGAGAGCGGCGCGGGAACCGTCGGCAAGGTGATGCTTTGCCCCAAGGCTTCGGTGGCCAGTTGGCCGTAAAAGTGGCGCGTGGAGGCAATGCTGCGCAGCAAGGTTTGGGCTTGCTCGGTTTGCGCCTGGGTTGGCATCTGTGCCAATTTGACACGGGCTTTCCAATAGACCCAGGTGGGGTCCTCTTGTTGTTCGGTGCTCATGGCCGCGATCGCGTTATCGGCCACGCCCCATTGCCCCGCGCGCAAGGCCGCCCGGGTCTTCCACGCGAGGTGGTCGTCGTGCATGCCGTTGGTTGGGCCCTTGGCGAAGGTTTCCAAGGCCGTGTCTTGCAAGCGCTGCGCTTGGCGTTTGCCAATCGCGCCCCACACCCAGCTGCGTTCTTCGCTCGTGAGTTGGATGCGCCAGCGGTTGTTCTGCAAGGCGCTCACCGCGGCTTCGGGGTCGTTGGCCGCCAAGCGGATCAGGGCCAAGGTGACCAGCTCTTTGGTGCTGGTGCGAAAGGCCGTGATTTTTTCGTTCAGGTAGCGTTCGGGTTGTTTGGCGATGGCATGCACGGTCTTGGCCCTCGCGGGGTCGACCATCGCCATGGCCTGCTCGGCTGCACTGGGTTGGTTGACCTCCATGGCCAAGCGCGCCCGGCGCCAGACCACGACTTCGCTCAAGGCCTTTTTGGCCAGCATCAACCTGGCAGCTTGGGCACAACCTTGATCGATCTCGCGCTGGGCGTGCCACCAGCGGCCAATGTCGGCGGCGGCCCGCGCCGAAGGCACCACGCCGCGCTGCCAGTCGCGCAGGGTGCCACTGCACAAGAGGCTGCGCTCATCGCGCATGCGGTAGAGCGGCCACTGCGCATCAAACAAGTCCCACTGATCGCGGCGGGCCAACAGGGCCAACCAATCGGCACGCAAGCGGTCTTCCCAATAACTGCCTTGAAGCGCGGTCAAGCGTTGGGTGATTTGTGCGACCGGCGCCGTGTCTAAACGCACGCGCATCTCCCAATACGCGGCCATCGGTTCCAGCACATGCCCGCGCATCTGAGGCAGCGTTTGACTCAGTGCCGCACTTTGGTTTTTGCGAAAAGCGTCTTGCATGCGCAGCAGCGCCGCATCGCCAGCGCTTTGAGCGCCAGCAGCCTGCATGGCCAGCACGGCCATAATGGTCACAATCCCTGTTTTCATGAGCCGATTATGAACAACAACCCCGACCAGCCCAGCGCTGGCGCGCCGAAGCCCTCAGACGGCGCCTTGGCCAAAGCCGCTTGGCGAAAAACCTTGGTGACCAAACGCCAGCAATTGGTCGACCGCGCTTGGCGCAACGACCTGATTCAGCGCACCATGCGCAGCTGGCTCATCGACCGACCCGATGCGGTCATCGGCGCCTATTGGCCCATCAAGGGCGAGTTTGACCCGCTGCCCGCGCTGTTTCGTTGGCAAGAGGCGGGCATGGAGGCCGACGCTTTGGAGGCGCAACTGCAGCGGCGCATCGCCTTACCGGTCGTGAACAAGCAAACCAAAACGCTGACATTTCACACCTGGTACCCCGGTTGCCCGATGGAAGAAGACGCTTATGGCATTCCCAAACCCAAGGACACCGAGGTCGTCACCCCAACGCTGATTTTTGTGCCTTGCGTGGGCTTCGGCCCCGGCGGTTACCGCTTGGGTTATGGCGGTGGCTTTTACGACCGCACCTTGGCCGAACTGCAGCCCAAACCGTTCACGGTGGGTTTGGGTTACGACTTTGCGTACCTGCCCGACTTGAAGCCCGAGTCGCACGACGTGCCGCTGGACGCCATCCTGTGCGACAGCGGCGTGGCCTGGCCCGGCCGCTGAGCGGCGATCAAGGTTGTGCTCGCTCCTGCAGCGCCCGCACATCGTCGATGTAGCCCTGCAATTTGGCTTGCACGTGCACGCGCTGATCGGCCGACATCGTGTTGTGCATGGCCGCAAATTGAGCGCAGCGTGCGCGCACCGTTTGTTGGCGCTGGGCTTCTCGCTCGGGCGTGCTGGCGCTGAGGTAGCGCTGCAGGTGTTCGACCATGGCTTTTGAGGCTTGAGCCGGTTGGTTTTGAGCTTGGCGCACCGTGGCGATCAAATCGGCTTGGCGCCAGCGTCGCTCCTCCAACGTAACGCTCGGGTTCCACGGCAAGGCGTTCATCTGTTGCTCCACCAAAGCGTTTTGTGCGGGCGTCAAGTCACCGTACCAATCGGCCCAACGCTGTCGGTTGTCTTTTAAACGCTTGTCGCGTTGCTTGACGGCGTTGCCTTGCAGGTGGTCTTCACGGAAATCTTGGTTTCGGTCGTCAAAGCGTGCCTGCATGCGATCGAGTTGGGGCGGTTGAAGCGCAATGGCCCAGCGAGACAAAGGCGCTGCACCTTGTTCGCCCATGGTGCGCAGTTGTGCGATCACGCCATCGAATTCGCGGCAGACTTGGTCGGCGTTCACCGGGCCGCCCAACGCGGTTTGCCAGCGCGTGAGTTGGGAGGCGTAGCCTGGTAGGGCGGTGCGGCGGTGCCAAGCCCAAAAATCTTTCAGGTCTTGTCGCACCGCTGGGGTTTGTGCGTCGCTGAAATCCACATAGCGATCGGCCCACCAATACGCAGCCGTGGGGCCTTGGTTGTAACTCAGGCGCAAGGTGCTGCAGGCCGTGAGCGAGGTCACCAACACCAGGGCCAGGACCATGCGCCAGCGCGGCGCGATAATCGCTGATTGCCCGATCTGGTGGCCATGGTGGCGCCAGCGGTTGACCCAAGAGGTGCTCATGTCGTTTCCTGTGGATGTGGTGGTGATGGCGGCCGGCAAAGGCACGCGCATGAAAAGCCAGAAGCCCAAAGTGTTGCACCGTTTGGGCGGACGCGCTTTGGCCCAGCATGTGATCGACACCGCCGCACGGGTATCGGCGCGCTCGGTGGTCGTCATCACCGGCCACGGCGCCGAGGTGGTCGAGGCGGGCTTGTCCGCGCCCGAGGGCATCCGTGGCTTGCAGTTTGTGCGCCAAATGCCGCAGCTCGGCACGGGCCACGCGGTGCAACAAGCCGTGCCGGTCTTGGCCGACGACGGCATCACCTTGGTCCTGTCCGGCGACGTCCCCCTGACCGACGCCAGCACCTTGCAAACCCTCATCGAGCGTTGCGCAGGCCAACACTTGGCATTGCTGACCTTGGACATGGCCGACCCCACGGGTTATGGCCGCATCGTGCGCCAAGGCGATTCGGTCCAAGCCATCGTCGAGCACAAAGACGCCACGCCCGAGCAACGAGCCATACAAGAGATTTACAGCGGCATCATGGCCGTGCCCACGAAGTTGCTGCGCGGCTGGCTGGCGCGGCTGGACAACCACAACGCGCAGCAGGAGTACTACCTCACCGATGTGGTGAAGTTCGCCGTGGCCGACGGCTGTGCCGTGCTAGCGCACCGAATCGGTGACGCCGCGCAAGTTGCGGGCGTCAACAGCCCCTTGCAATTGGCCGAACTCGAACGCGTCTACCAGCGCCGCTTGGCCGAGGCCTTCATGACCGATGGCGTGCGCTTGGCCGACCCGGCTAGATTTGACGTGCGCGGCAGCTTGGTGTGTGGTCAAGACGTGGACATCGATGTGAATTGCGTGTTCGAAGGCCGCGTGCGACTGGGCGACGGCGTGCGCATTGGCGCGAACTGCGTGATCGCCAATTGCAGCATCGAGGCCGGTGCGGTGATTCACCCCTTCACCCACATCGACGGCGAACAACTCGGCGTGTCGATCGGTGAGGGCTCGCTGATTGGCCCGTTTGCCCGCTTGCGCCCCGGCGCGCAGCTGGGGACCGAGGTGCACATCGGCAACTTTGTTGAGGTCAAAAATTCCACCATGGCCAAGGGCGCCAAAGCCAACCACTTGGCTTACCTCGGCGACGCCACCGTGGGCGAACGTGTGAACTACGGTGCGGGCAGCATCACCGCCAATTACGACGGCGCCAACAAACACCGCACCGTGATAGAAGCCGACGTGCACATCGGCAGCAACTGCGTGCTGGTCGCCCCGGTCACCATCGGTGCGGGCGGCACGGTGGGTGGCGGCTCGACCATCACCAAGAGCACCGAACCCGGCGCCTTGAGTGTGGCGCGCGGCAAACAGGTCAGCATCGCCAACTACCAGCGGCCGACCAAAAAGCCGAAAACCTGAGTTTGAAGCGATCCAATCGAACGATTCGATCGTTTGGTGCTATATTCAGGTCATGCAAACCCTGACCGCCAACGAAGCCAAAACCCAGTTCGGCCATTTCATCGATCTGGCGCAACGCGAGCCTGTGCGCGTCATGCGCCGCGATCGGGTAGTCGGCGTGATGGTCTCTGCGCAAGACTACGAAGCCATGCGCGAGTTCTACGCCAACCGTCTGCAGCACACCTTGGTGGACACGGCCGCCAAGGCTGAACGTGCGGGCTTGACCCCTGAGCAGCTGGAAGACTTGTTGCGTGACGAGTCTTAAGCTGGTCATTGACACCAACATCCTCATCAGCGCCGCATTGTCTGCACAAGGTGCGCCTGCGCAGTTGGTGATGGGTGTACTGGCTCGGCACCGTTTGGTGTTTTCTCAA
>JBEDCE010000110.1:0-6577 GCA_041176905.1 Pseudomonadota bacterium | reverse complement strand
AGATCAGGCACAGCGCATCTGTCGCTTGCAGCCAGTCAATGGCGATCAAATGTCTTTGGGGGTTCATTCGGGTGTGCCTTTTGAGGTGGCTTTCAACACCTTCAGGACAGCGTCGCGTTGTGGCAGCGGGGCGACTGCACCATAGCCCTGTACCGACAAAGCGGCTGCGGCATTGGCATAAGCAGTGGCGGCCCACAGGTCATCTCCCGTCGACAGCCGCGCCAACAGGTTGCCCGCAAAACAATCGCCCGCGCCCGTGGCGTCCACTGCCTTGACCGCATGGCCCGGCACGGGGCGCAAACTTTGGCCGTCACTGGCCAGCGCGCCGTCTGTACCCAGCTTGAGCACCACTTGCGCTGCGCCTTGCGCGTGGCTCCAGGCGATGATGTCGGACGCTTGCGTGAGGCCCGTGAGCGCGGTCATGTCTTCTAGGCTGGGCAAAAACAAATCGCACAAGCCCACGGCTTGGCGGATGCAGGCCTGCGCACGGGCCAGCGGCCACAACGACAAACGCAAATTGGAGTCGAGCGCCACCTGCGTGCCGACCTTGCGGGCGTGCTGCATGGCGGCAAACGCCGTGTCGCAGGCCGAGCTTGAGATCGCCAGCGAGATGCCCGACAGGTGCAGCCATTGGCTGCTGGCGATGTCGTCTTGCCAATGCGCCAGGTCTTGCACTTGCATGCGGCTGGCGGCCGAACCAGCGCGGGCGTAGCTGAAGTGGTGACCTTGTGCGTCGTGGCTCACAAAGTACATGCCGGTGGGTGCTTGGGCGTCGCGCAGCACGGTGATGGTGCCCACGTTTTCTCGCTGCCAAAGCGTCATGAGGCTGTCGCCCCAGCGGTCGGTGCCTAAGCGGCTCAGGTAAGCCACCCGTGCACCGGCGCGGGCGGCTGCGATGACGGCATTGCTCGTGTCGCCGCCAAAGCCTTGCAGGTACAGGGGGGCATCGTCGGCGTTTGTCAGGGGGCGCTGGTTGAATTCGACCATGGCTTCGCCAAGCGCCACGATGTCCAGAGTTTTTGAGGGATGGGTCATTTGAAATCAATCGGTCATGTTGCCGCGCACGGTGGGGAATTCAGTGCCAAAGGATTCCCGTGGTCAAGGGAGCTCAGCGACATGACTCATGATTTTGACTGAATGCGGCTTTCTAAGACCTCCCGTTGGCTTTATCACTGGCAGAAGCTTGAGATGGCGAGTGGTGTGAGGTTACGTCTTTTCCAAGCAGGACATCATTGAACCCAGAACCACAGGGCTTGAGCTCGTACCAGCCAGTCCCTAAGAAGCGGCTGCGCCAAGCCGCTGGATTGATCTACGGGACGGGCTTCTCAAAGCAATGATCTGGTCAAGCGTGGGGCTTTTTATTCTGGCTTGATACCAGCATCTTTGACAACCTTTTTGTAAGTTTCAAATTCTTCCTCCATTGCTTGCGCAAAATCGCGCGCACTGGATCCAATGCGAACCACTCCCGCAGCGCGCAATTTGGCCTCTGCATCTGGCGTGCGCAGGAAAGCCTGGATCTCTTCGGACAATTTATCCACGATCGCCTTTGGCGTACCAGCAGGGGCCATCATGCCGTGCCAGGGTTGCATATTGAATCCCGGGATGACATCAGCGATTGGCGGCACATCTGGCGCAAAGAATGCGCGCTCTTTGGACGACACGCCAAGCGCTCGAAGCTTGCCCGTTTGCACATGGGGCATCGATGTTGTGGCCGCATCCATGGAAGCTTCGGTTTGTCCGCCAATCAAATCGGCGACCATCGGCGCCGAGCCCTTATAGGGAATATGGATCATCTTGGTGCCCGTTCGCAACAGCATGAGTTCCATGCCTAGGTGCAGTGATGAACCAACGCCAGACGAGCCATATGACAACTTATCAGGATTGGCCTTCAGGAATTTGATGAAATCTGGCAGAGTGCGAGAGGGCACCTTTTCTGCATTGACCACCAGGATCAGAGGCGTTGCTCCAACCATCGAGATGGCGGCGAAGTCCTTGACCGGTTGATAGGGAAATGCGCTGGGTCGCACAGCAGGATTGATGGCGTTGGCGGCGATATTGCCCAATCCGATGGTGTAACCATCTGGCGCGGCCCTAGCCACCACGTCCATGCCCAAGCTGGAGCCCGCACCCGGACGGTTGTCCACGACGAAAGGCTGACCCCATTTGGCTTGAAGGTGGGCTGCGACCATACGGGCCATCATGTCGGCTGCGCCACCAGCGGGCACCGGCACAATGACTCGCACCGGCTTGGAGGGGTAAACGCTGGTCTGTGCCAAAGACGGTGTCGCCACAACAGCTGACACAGTGAATGCCGCGACAGCCACCAAGGCACCAAAAAGGCGTGGTTTCAAAGTCATCATCATCTCCTTCGTTGTTTTCAACTCATTGCCATAAAGGCGGGATTTCAAAGTCATCATCATCTCCTTCGTTGTTTTCATCACAGTTAAAAAGCTCACTTCAGTCAAAACAAGTCAGTCCTTCAAGCCCGCCGCTTGCCAAAGGCCGCCATGTGGCCAATACCCATGCACTTCAAGCTGTACATGCGCCTAGTAGGTGATCAGTGCCTGTGTTCATGAGGCGTGCCTCACGAGGCCTGCCTGTTGCGCCACCAGCCACTGCCCCCGCGTTGTGGCACCGTCGTCAACACGTGTCGATGACAAACCCGCAAGGCGCAAGGCCGTGGCATAGCGCGCGCACAGATCGTCGTCACCGAGCAAAAACACACCCTTCGTGAGACCAGCCGCAGCAGAGCCACCCAGAGTACGGGTCGCCGAGCGTGCACTGCCAATTTCCACCCCCAGCAAAATGCCGGACAGGTAATCGGGCAAGCCTTCAGCCGAGATGCGGCCCATCAGCCCCGCCGTGCGCGCCGAGAAGATCACATGCGTCGCATTGGCATGATGATCCAAGCCCAGTCGAACACCGGCCTCAAAGGACTCGGTATGCGATTCGCCAAAACGCATCAACCGTCCCAGGATGCCGTGTTGTGTGAGCAAGCCATACAACTCGCCTGTCATGTAGGTGGCAAAGCTCTCGACCGCACCGCCACTGCCGATCCATGCCCATTTACTGTGGGTACCTGGCAGCACACAACAGCTGCCCGGTGGCAGCGCCGCACCCCACAACTGCGTTTCCTCGCCGCGCATGACGTCGTGCTCGCCATCAGCACCGATGCATGTCAGGCCCGGCACGATGGACAGATCCACACCGGGTTTGACTTGTACGCGTGTCAGCTGTGATGCGGCCTCGGCCAAGCCCGCAGGGCAGTGGAGGTATGGCGCCTCCTTCCAGCCTTGTCGGCTGCCGATCATGCCACTGGCGATCAGTGCCCCCATGCCTTGATCGATCCAATCGCCGCACAACCCCAGCAGTGCAGGCGCATACAGTCCGTCCTTGACCTTCATCACGCCCCCCGGCGCTGAGCGGGCTTCCACCACCCTTGCATGCGCATTGAGCAAGCTCGCTCGCAGGTTGGAAGTGCCCCAATCGATCGCAATCAGGCCGCTCATGGGAGGACCTTCGCGTGAAAATCATGGGGGTGATATGACGTGAAGCAATGTGTTCTCATGATTTGATCTTGGATCGAAGAAACTGCCAGACCGAGGCGTTAGGCGCAATGCCCAAGCCCGGACCTTGGGGCAAAGTGAAGAAACCTTGTTCGCAACGCATGCTGGTGTCAACGTATCGCAGATTTCGGTCGAACACGGAGTGCTGATATTCGTGCATCGGCGCGTTGGGTAATGCGGCCGTTGCATGCAAGCTGGCCGCTTGGTAAATGCCGATGCCAATGCTCGCATGAGGGATGACCTTCATGTGAAAGGCGTTGGCCATACGGCCAATCTGCATGAACTGACTGATGCCGGTGTGGCCCATTTCTGGCTGCACGATGGACATGGCACGCCGCTCCATGCGTGGGCGGTACTCAAAAACAGTGCGCAACTCTTCGCCCAGTGCCAACGGCACCCGCGCGCTGGCGCCAACTTGAACCTGTCCGTCGATGTCCTCCGGTTGGCAAGGTGCCTCGACAAAATAGGGGCGAAATGGTGCCAATTGATCGATCAACTGAATGGCTTCTTGCGCGGTGAACTTCCAATGTAGGTCGACCATCAAACGCACATCAGGCCCGAGGCCTTCTCGCAACACCCGCATCTCCTGCACGATACCTTCGAATGAGACGGCTGCAGCGTACTTGAAGGCATCGAATCCGCGTGTTTTAAAATTACTCGCCAAAGCCAGACGATTGTCCAGTGTGGCGCCAGGCAGACCCGACACATAGGCTGGGATGCGCTCCTGTCTTTGGCCGCCCAGCAGCTTGACCACGGGCTGACCGACCAGCTTGCCAAAAAGGTCCCAAATGGCAATGTCGATTCCAGCGATGGCATCGACATAGAAACCGCCGAAAAAACCACGAACACGCATCAGGTCGTAAAGGTCTTCCTGGATGACAACCGGATCGCGCGGGTCACGCCCGACCAGCAATGGGCCCAGCACATCGTCGATGATGGCCGTCACAGCGTCGGGGGCTACGATGCCATAAGTCTCGCCCCATCCCACAGTGCCATCATCGGCCGTCAGTTTGATGAGCACCGACATGTCCGTAGACGGGTAAATCGTGCGGTTGCCATGGCGAATCAGATAGCCGCGCTCGTTGACCCGCTCTCCTGGACCCAAAGGGCCAAGGTACAGCTCATCGCGTGGCAGCGAGATGATGAAACTCTCGACTGAAGCGATGCGCGCCGTCATGCCACTTGCCCCAATGAGCTGGACAACTGGTTGGCCGGCAGGAGCAGATCGTGGATGTCGGTCAAGAATGCATCCACATCCGCTTGGTCCAACCCATCAAGCAAGGGGCCAGGCATGCGTTGCTTCATGCAGGGGATGAGTCCGCGTTTTTGCAACACGTATTTGGTGAGTGACCAGCGAAACACCGCCTGGACATTGAGCACCGGCAGCATGCGCGTGAACAGCTCGCGCACCTTCGCATGATCCCCTGCGCGGTGCGCCGCGAAAAGCGCGACATGTACCTCGGCCAGTTCGATGGCCGGCATGGTGCCAGCTGCGCCCCGTCGCAGTTCGTCAGTGATGTAGCGCCCACCTGCACCGCCGAACACTCCCACCAAGCTGGCAGGTCCTCGTGCCAAAAGTTCGGACAGCCGCTGGCCGCTCGGCAGAGTTTCCTCTTTGATGTAGCGAATGCTCGGCACGGCGGCCAAAATCTCCAGCAGCACGTCGGGGTCAAGCCCTGCGCCCACGGGCAGCGGTACATTTTGCAGCATCAGTGTGGCCCTGGGCACGGCAACGGCGATTTGCGAGAAATACGCGATCTGCGCTTGCGCTGTGAGCCGATCCGGCGGGTCTGCCACCATCAATGCGGTCGCCCCAGCCGATACGGCCGCTTGAGCCAGGGCGATGGTGATCTCTGCATCGCCACTGGAAACACCTGCGATGACTGGCACCCGACCTTCCACTTCGGTCAGCACGGCGGCAGTGAGTTCAAGTCGTTCGGGCACGCTCAACTTGCCAACCTCACTGGCCACACCGGGGTAAGTGATGCCATCGACGCCGCAGCTCAGCAGGTATCGAACGAGGGTACGCAGACCCGCAACATCCGGTGCGCCCTGCGCATCGAAGGGTGTGGGCAACACGGGAAAGACGCCCGAGATGGGAATAAAGACTGGATTCGTTGGGGACATCTTAGGGGCTGGTGGTTCAGAAGGTTGGGAGGGCGTATGGCGCACGGTTGCTGTGCGACCACAAAATGATTGTGTCGGGATGCAAAAACGGACCCGTGATCAAGAGTTTCGGCATAGCTTTGTTCCATTGAATGGAACTTTTAAAAGATGGGTGATTATTTACCGAGATACTTTTCCAATCATCGGTAAAAACCCTCGAAATCAGGGTTGACACTAAAATCCAAAAGCGGCCAACTCCAAGCCGTTTTCATTGATCGAAACTCGAGCCTCGAATGCAGAACAAGGACGACAAGGGCAACGCCAGTGGACTGGGTGTGCTTGAAAAAGCCATGGGCTTGCTGAACATCGTCTCGGCCCAACGTGCGCCCATGACCTTCACTGAACTGCTGGCCGCCTCCGGCCTACCCAAGTCCACATTGCACCGCACCCTCAACACGCTGGTGCGAGAGGGTTTGCTGAGGCACGACGCTTTCACACGAACCTTTCAACTGGGCTTTCGTTTGTTGGAGCTGGCCCACGAAGTGTGGAGCGACTTCGACCTCCGTCTGGCAGCGCAGGACGAACTCATGGCGTTGCGCGATGCTGTGGGCGAATCGGTACAACTGGTGATGCTGAGTGGAGACCAACTGGTGGTGGTCGCCAGTGAGGAAGCCGCACGCAACGGCCAACTTGCGCCGCGCGTGGGTGCGCGCCTACCCTTGGCGAACAGTGCTGCCGGAAAGGCTGTTGCCGCTCATTTGGCGGCGTCGCGGCTGAGCGCCATGCTGGGTGAAGTCAATGTCGAATTGCGCAGCGAATTGGATTTGGTGCGTGCACGTGGTTACGCCATGGCTGAGTCCACAGCCGATATCAACAGCTTCTCAGTGGCAGCGCCGATACTGGAC
>JBEDCE010000109.1:0-6634 GCA_041176905.1 Pseudomonadota bacterium | reverse complement strand
GACATCGCCATGGACGCGGCGCACCCCGAGCGTTTGCAACCGGGCCTCAAAGTCTCCGTGCGCTTCATTCCCCCCAGCACCGAGGCCCACTGACGCGGCGGGCCTGGCGCTGCTGCGCCATCACGGCAAGATGGGGTGGTGCGTCATGTCCAAGTGCAGTGCCGTGCCGGTGTAGGGGTGCTTCAAAGCCACCTCTTCGTTGAGCTCCACACCCAGGCCCGGCTCGGTGGGCGGGATGATGTAGCCGTCTTGCCATTGGATGGGTTTCTTCAAGATCTCGGAATGGAAACCTTTCCAATCCAAGATGCTTTCTTGGATCAGGAAGTTCGGGCTGCAGGTGGCCAGTTGGATGTTGGCAGCGCCCACCACCGGTCCGCAATACAGGTGAGGTGCGATTTGCACGTGGTAGGCCTCTGCCATGGAGGCGATTTTTTTCGCTTCCAAAATGCCGCCGACACGACCCAAATTCATTTGCAAAATCGCCGCAGCCCCTTCTTCGAGCAAACGCACAAAGTCGTATTTCGTGGCCAATCGTTCGCCCGTGGCGATCGGGATGGTGGTGCCGCGGGCCACCTTGGCCATTTCGCGTGGGTTGTCTGGGGGCATCGGCTCTTCGAACCACAGTGGGTCGTAGGGCTCCAATCGGCGAGCCAAGCGCAGCGCACCCGCCGCCGTCATCTGGCCGTGTGTGCCAAACAGAAGGTCGGCCTTGATGCCCACGGCTTCGCGCAACATCCTCACGAAGGTTTCGGAGCGGTCCAACTCGGTGAGTGACAACTGGCGACCGTCATAAGCGGAGTACGGCCCAGCCGGGTCAAACTTGAGCGCGGTGAAACCCATGGCCAGGTACTCGGCGGCGCGCTCGGCGGCCAAGATGGGGTCCGCGTACACGTCGGTCTTGTCACCGGGCTTGGGATAGATGTAGGTATAGCTGCGCAACTTCTCGTGCACTTGGCCACCCAACAATTTGTAGACCGGCTTGTTCACGTCTTTGCCCACGATGTCCCAGCAGGCCATCTCGATGCCGCTCAAGATACCCATCATCGACAGGTCGGGGTGTTGGGTGAAACCGCTGGAATACACGCTACGCCAAATGCGCTCGATGTTGTAGGGCTCTTGTCCGATCACGCAGCGCTCGACCACGTCTTTGATCATTTTTTCCACCACGTGCGGGTGAAAGGGCAGGCTGTACACCTCGCCCAGGCCCTCAATGCCGGCGTCGGTGATGAGCTTCAAAAAAACAAAATAACGGCCACCAAAACCCGGGGGAGGGTTGCCGACCACAAAGGTTTTGACGTCGATGATTTTCATGCGGTTCTCCCAGTTTCACTGTCCGTTGATGCACTTGTATTCGAGGTAGTCTTGCAGACCAAAGCGGCCCCACTCGCGGCCGTTGCCCGACTGTTTGTAGCCGCCAAAGGGCGAGCAGTATTCGTTGCCCACGCCATTGATGGAGATGGTGCCAGCGCGCAAGCGCCGGGCCACGCGTTGCGCGGTCTCGGGGTTCGCGGTGTTGATGTAAGCGGCCAAACCGAACGGTGTGTCGTTGGCCAAGCGGATGGCGTGTGCTTCGTCGTCAAAAGGCAAGATGCACAGCACCGGGCCGAAGATCTCTTGTTGCGCAATCGCCATGTCGTTGCGCACATCGGCAAACACCGTGGGCTTGACGTAATAACCGCGCTCAAAGCCGTCGGGGCGACCCAAGCCACCGGCCACCAAGCGGGCCCCTTCGTCGAGACCCAACTGAATGTAACGCTGCACCGTTTCGAATTGGCGGCGCATGGCCAGTGGGCCCACGCCATCGCCGCGCTCGCTCGGGTGCACCACGCGCACCTGGGCCGCCACGCGTGCGGCGATCGCCACCGCCTCGTCGTACACGGCGCGCTGCACCAACAAACGCGTGGGCGCGTTGCACGACTGCCCAGTGTTGTTGAAGCACTTGCGCACCGCGCGTTCAATGGTCTCCTGCAGCGGCGCATCGACAAACACGAGGTTGGGCGATTTACCGCCCAGCTCTTGCACCACGCGCTTGACCGTGTCGGCCGCGACCTTGGCCACCGACACACCCGCCGCGGTCGAGCCGGTGAACGACACCAAGTCCACCTCCGGGTCTGCGCACAGCGCCGAGCCCACCACGGGGCCGTCGCCGTACAGCAAGTTAAAAACGCCCGGTGGGTAACCGGCTTCGTGCACCATCTCGGCCACCAATCGGGCCGACAAAGGCGCGAATTCGCTGGGCTTCATGACCACGGTGCAACCGGTCAACAGCGCTGGGGCGAGTTTGGACATGATCTGGTTGATGGGCCAGTTCCACGGCGTGATGAGCACACACACGCCAATGGGCTCGGCCAAGAGCTGGCCGTGTGTGCCGATCGGCGCTTCAAAGGGGTAGTCCTCGGCCGCGTCCAAGGTGGCTTGGATGTGACCCGGGCCGCATTCGGCTTGTGAGTCGTAGGCCAAATCCCAAGGCGCGCCCATTTCGTGGCTGATGGCTTGGGCCATCTCGGTGTAGCGCTGTTCAAACACCGTTTTGAGCTGCCCCAGCAAGGCGCGGCGATGCGCCATCGTGGTTTGGCTGAAGCCGTCAAAGGCACGCCGCGCGGCTTGCACCGCCAGCGCCGCGTCGTCGGCTGAGCCCATGGCCACCGCGCCCATGACGCTCTCGTCGGCGGGGTTGACGATGGGGTGCTCGGCACCAGGCCGCTGGGGTTCCACCCAAGCGCCGTCGATATAAAAGTTGCATCGGATCATGTGGCCCCTTTGGCGTGTGGCGGTTTCAGACGAGGTTGAACCACGCCGATTTGCTTTGCATGTACGACAGCAGGCTGTCGATGTGTTTGTCGCGAGAGTTGCCGCTTTGCTTGTAGCCGCCAAAGGGCTGTGTCATGTCGCCGTCGCCAAAGCAATTGACCCACACCACACCCGCCTCGAGCGCGCCCACCATGCGGTGCGCGGTTTTCAGGTCGGACGTCCAGACCGAGGCGGCCAGACCATAAATGGAATCGTTGGCCATGGCAATCGCTTGGGCTTCGGTGTCAAAGGCTTGCACCGTGGCCACCGGACCAAACACCTCTTCTTGCACGACGGCCATCGACTGGGTCGCCCCGACGATGAGCGTGGGCGCCACAAACGTGGCTTCATCGCCCAAAGCGGCGCCGCCGCCCATCGCGCATTGCGCACCATCGGCCTGGGCTTGTGCGATGCGCTTGAGCACCGCGGCTTGGTGGCCGCGGCTGGCCAAGGGGCCCAGGGTGGTGGTGGGGTCCAAGGGGTCGCCGGGCCGGTAGGTTTGCTGCGTGCGCGCGACGAAGCGCTCCACGAAGGCGTCGTACAAAGAGCGGTGCACCAACAAGCGCGAACCGGCGTTGCACACCTGGCCCGCGTTGTCGTAGATGCCGCCGACCGCACGGTCCACGGCCGCGTCGAGGTCGTACAAATCGGGCATGAAGATTTGCGGACTCTTGCCGCCGGTCTCCAAGGCCACGCGCTTGAGGTTGGATTGACCGGCGTAGGCCATGAGCAACTTGCCCACGGCGGTGGAGCCGGTGAAGGTGATCTTGGCGACATCGGGGTGCAGGGCCAGCGCTTGACCGGCTTCGGCCCCCACGCCGTTGACCAGGTTGAACACGCCCTCGGGGCCGCCCGCGTCCACAAACAATTGCGCCAAACGCGTGCACGTCAAGGGCGCTTGCTCGGCCGGTTTGAGCACCACGCAGTTGCCCGCAGCCAAACAAGGCGCGAGCTTCCACATGGCCATGAGCATGGGGTAGTTCCACGGCGTGATCGCCCCCACCACCCCCAAAGGCTCGTGCGTGATGAGGTGCATGGCCTCGGGCGCGGTGTGCGTGACCGCACCGTCCAATTTGTCGATGCACTCAGCGAAATAGCGCAAGGTGCGCAGCACCTCGGGCAGGTCGATGTTGAGCACATCGGAGATGGGCTTGCCCATGTCCAAGGTCTCCAACAAAGCCAGCTCGTGCGCGTGTTGCTCGATCAAGTCGGCCCAGCGCTGCAGCACCGCCATGCGTTGCCGTGGCGACTGCAGGCGCCAGCGGCCGTCGCGCCAAGCGGCTTGTGCCGAGGCCACGGCCGCGTCCACATCTTGCGCCTGCCCGCGCGCCACCTGAGCGATGGTCTGCCCGTTGGCGGGGTTGATGCAGGGCATGGTTTGCCCTGAGCGCGATGGCACACTGCGACCACCGATGAAGTGGCCTTGTGCGGGCGTCACCTGCGCCGCGGCTCGCGCCCAGTCGTCGCGTGTGCGGGTCTCGCTGGATGTGCTCATGACTTGATCTCAGCCACCAGTTCGGTGGGGTAACCGTCGGCGCGCAGCTCCAAGCCGCAAGCCTGCTCCAACATGCGCACCACCTCGGGCGACTGCGCTTGGCTGCCGTACAGGCCACGGGCACGGCGGAAGATTTGCTGCGTGATGCTGCCCAACTCGAGCGGCACGCCCAATTTTTCGGCGATGCCGTTGACCAGGCCCAAATCCTTGCAGGCCAAGTCCATGGTGAACTTCACGTTGTAGCTGCCGCTGAGGATGAGCTTGGATTCGGTTTCGTGCACAAAGCTGTTGCCCGAACTCGCGCGGATGGCGCGGTAGGTGGCATCGGGGTCCACGCCGTATTTGGCGGGCAGCATCATGGCTTCACCGGCCGCCACCAAGTGGATGAAGGCCAGCATGTTGGTGACCACCTTGACCACCGAGGCGTTGCCCATGGGGCCCATGTAAATGATCTCGCCACCCATGGTGCCCAGCAACGATTCGACGCGCTGGAAGGTGTCTTTTTCACCGCCGACCAGCACGGTGATTTCACCCGAGTTGGCCAAGTGAACGCCGCCTGTGACGGGGCACTCCAACACCGAAATACCGCGGGCTTTGGCCAATTCGGCCAAGCGCTTGAGGTCCTCCAAATCGGTGGTGCTCATCTCGATCCAAATGCCACCCGATTTGAGGTGCGTCAACACGCCCTCAGGGCCTTCGACCACGTGGCGCGAAACCGCAGGCGACGGCAAGACGGTGATGACCACCTCGGCGTTGCGGCACACGCCCGCCACATCATCGGACCACTTCGCACCGGCGGCGATCAAGCGTTGGGCGTTGGCTTTGTTCAAATCGGTCACGGCCACGGAATAGCCGGCTTTGACCAAGCTGTGGCACAGGCCTTCACCGAGGCTGCCCAAGCCGATGAAGCCCACGGTGGGTTGGTGGGTTGTGTTCATGTTTCGTTTCCTTTGATGATGGGGTGTTGAAAAGAGGAAGTGTTGTCTGTATTACAACTGAGCTTTGGCATCGCGCCAGGCCAGAGCGGCCTTCATGCCTTCGGTGCTGCGGATGCGTTCGAACTCGACGTTTTCGGGGCGCACATTGGCCTCGATCAAGGTGGCGGTGTCGATGGCGGCCAGCAAAGCTTGGCGCATACCGGCGATGTCCAGGCTGCGGTTGATGGCTTTTTTGGTCATTTGCACCGACATGGCCGAGTAACCCGCCATGGCTTGAGCGACCTCCAAGGCGCGTTGCAAGTGGGTGCCGCCGTGCGTGACCTCGTTGACCAAGCCCAACTCGTAGGCCCGTTGCGCCGTGACCTGGTCGCTCGCGGTGAGCAACAACTCTTTGGCCTGTTTGGGGCCGATCAGCCAGGGCAAAACCAAAGCCGCGATGCTGGAGCCAAATTTCATTTCGGGCTCGCCCATGAGTGTGTCGGCATCGGCAATCGTCAGGTCGCACGACACCGCCAACTCCATGCCGCCACCGATGCAGTGGCCGTGGATGGCCGAGACGGTGGGTTTGGGGCAGTCCCAAAACTGCATGACAAAGTCAAAGTCGGCGCGCAACACCTCGCCCCATTGCTCGGCCGTGGTGAGGTGTTGTTCGGCCAACTCTTTCAAGTCAAAGCCCGCGCTGAAGGCCCGGCCCTCGGCTGCCAGGACGATGGCACCGATGGCTGGGTCGATCGAATAAGCGCGCAAGGCCTCGGTGGCCTCTTGCATCATTTGGCCGTTGATGGCGTTCAGTTTGCGGGCGCGACTCAAGTGGATCACGCCCACGCGACCCACGGTTTCGGTGCGGATGGTTTCGGGTGCGGTGCTCATGCGTGGGCCTCTGCGGCGGGAATGACCAACACGTCAACGGCGGCGATGCGATGGCCATCGACCAACAAGGGGTTGATTTCCATCTCGCTGACCCCGCTTTGTAAGGCCATGCCCATGCGCATGAAGGCGTGCACCACCTCGGCGAGTTGCGTCGCGTCGGTGGGCGCACGACCACGAGCCCCCGCCAGCAAGGGATAGGCTTTGAGCGATTGGATTTTTTGGCGAATCTTGGCCACGCTGTCTTGGGGCAGCAAGGTCGTGTAGTCCTTGAGGATTTCCACGAAGATGCCGCCACAGCCGAAGGTGAAGGTGGGGCCGAACTGCGGGTCTTGTTTCATGCCCAAAATCCATTCGCTGCCCTGCACCTGCTGCTGCAACAAAACGGGGCCTGGTGCGATGGACTGCAAACGCGCAAAGGCCTCGCGCAACGCGACCTCGTTGTGGATGCCCAAAATCACGCCACCCATGTCGGACTTGTGGGCGATGTCGGGCGAGTCGATTTTGGCCACCAAGGGGTATCCGTTGGCAACGGCGAAGTCCA
>JBEDCE010000108.1:0-6634 GCA_041176905.1 Pseudomonadota bacterium | reverse complement strand
GTGGTGGGGCGGGGCGTTGATATTCAATATTTTTCATCCACCAAGCGCAGTCGAATGACTCGGGCCGATTGGGGTGTTTCTGATGACGATTGCGTGATTTTGTCGGTGGGCCGGTTGGCGAGTGAAAAAAATCTGCGCTTGTTGATCCGGGCTCGAGAAGCGCTGGTACGAACGCACCCTCAAGCCAAGTGGGTGATCGTGGGTGATGGCCCAGAAAAAGCGAATTTCATGGCTCAGATGCCTGGTGCTGTGTTCACGGGCCCCTTGAGTGGTGAGCATTTGGCCCGTGTTTACGCCAGCGCCGATGTGTTCGCTTTTCCCAGTCTGACCGAAACCTTTGGCAACGTTACCTTGGAAGCCATGGCCAGCGGATTGTCGGTGGTGGCTTTCGACTACGCGGCCGCTGCCTTGGCCATCGACCATGAAGCCAGCGGGCACTTGGTTCCGGTGGGCGATGAAAACGCCTTTGTGCACACCTTGGGCCGTGCGGTGTCGCTGGCTCACTCGCAGTCGGGTCTGCGAACCGCTGCACAAAACCAAGCCGCCGAATGGTCTTGGTCTTGGATTGCGCAACGTGTGGAGCGTCATTGGTCCGAGCTGTTGTCACAAAAGGTGGAATCGCGGGAGTTGGTGCGATGAATGGTGGTATTCGTCACCAAATATTCATGCGATTGACATCCGTCCGACATTCTCTGTTCGCACAATCGATCTCGCTCATCAAGAAAAGTTCGCATGCCCGGATCACCGGGATGACCCAAAAGGAGCTTCGAATGGAAGAACTGGCGATCAAGCCTTCTGTGCTGTCACAGCCAAAACCCGCGGTTTCAAGTCCCGCAATCTCCACCACCCCCCAGCCATCAGAAACGCTCAACCCCAAGTCCATCGTGGTGACTTGGGCCCAACACCAAGACGAGGTCCGCGAGGCGCAACGTTTGCGCTTCGCGGTGTTCGCAGGCGAAATGGGCGCCAACTTGTCCAGCAAAGTACCCGGTCACGATGTCGACTTGTTCGACGATTTTTGCGAGCACCTGTTGGTGCGAGACGCCAACACCCAACAAGTCGTCGGCACCTACCGGGTGCTCACACCTGCACAAGCTCGCCGAGTGGGTGGCACCTACACCGACACCGAGTTTGATTTGACCCGTTTGCGCCACATTCGAGATCGCATGGTCGAGTTGGGTCGCAGCTGTGTTCACCCCGATCACCGCCATGGTGGTGTGATCATGGCTTTGTGGGGCGCTTTGTTCGACTTCATGGACCGCAACGACTTGGACACCATGATTGGTTGCGCCACCATCCCGATGCAGCACGAAGGCCCACACGGCATGGTCGGTGGCGGTCACGCCGCGGCCAGCATCTGGCGTCAAGTCAAAGACAAGCACCTGGCCGGCATCGACATGCATGTGCGTCCGCGCTTGCCCTTGCCGATCGATCAATTGGACGACAGCTTGGATGTCGAGCCGCCCGCACTCATCAAAGGCTATCTGCGTCTGGGCGCCAAGGTCTTGGGCCCACCGGCCTGGGACCCAGATTTCAACGCCGCCGACTTGCCCATGCTCATGCGTGCGGCTGACCTACCTGCCCGTTACCGCAAATTTTTGTTGGGGGCTTGATGTACCAAGACTTCCAAGCATTCATGGGCAGCATGGGCGAAGACCACGCTGCGGGTGGGCCTGAGCGAGCAAAATACCGAGCCATTTTTATTTCCGACTTGCACCTGGGCACGCCCGGCTGCCAAGCCAAAGAATTGCTGGCGTTTTTGAAAAGCCACCCCAGCCAGTATCTGTATTTGGTGGGCGACATCATCGATGGCTGGCAGCTGCGCCGCAAATGGCATTGGCCACAGGCACACAACGATGTGGTTCAAAAAATTTTGAAGAAAGCGCGCAAGGGCTGCAAAGTGGTCTTTGTGCCTGGTAACCACGACGAGTTTGCGCGCCAATTCGATGGCCAACATTTCGGTGGTGTGGTGGTTCGCAACGAAGCGGTTCACACCACCGCCGATGGTCGCCGCTTGTGGGTGGTTCACGGTGATTATTTCGACAGCGTGATCCAGTGTGCCAAGTGGTTGGCCTATTTGGGCGACAACCTTTATGAACTGAGTTTACGCATCAACCGCCACTACAACGCATGGCGAACCCGCATGGGCAAGCCCTATTGGTCTTTGTCTCAATACCTCAAAGACAAGGTTAAAAAAGCGGTGAGTTTTATCAACGATTTTGAGGTCGCCGTGGCCGCTGAGGCCCGCAAGCGTGGCTACCAAGGGGTGGTCTGTGGGCACATTCATCGTGCCGAGATGCGTGAAATTGACGGCACCTTGTATTGCAACGATGGTGACTGGGTGGAGAGTTTGACGGCCTTGGTCGAGCACTTCGATGGACGTTTGGAAATTGTGCACTGGGCCCCCAGTGTCAAGAAACGTCAAGAAAATCCCATCAAATTGTCACAAAAGGGTCATGCCATCGCCTAATAATGAATGGCCTGTTTCTTGACCCTAGGTTATTCATATGACTGCACCCAAAAATACCTTTCTTGACCGCGATCACTCCATCCTCGCGTTCAACGAGCGGGTGATGGACTGGGCGCGCCGTCCCCAAGTGCCCTTGCTGGAACGTTTGCGCTATTTGTGCATCGTCTCATCCAACCTCGATGAGTTTTTTGAAGTTCGCATGGGCGCGCATTTGGGGGCTGCCCTGACCAAGGACAACAGCGGTTTGTATACCGTGGCGTCATACGAAGGACTGGCCGTCAAGACGCACGATTTGGTTGCTCAGCAATACGCCATCTACAACGACGAGCTCTTGCCATTGCTGGAGAAAAAAGGCATCAAGCTGATTTCCCACGGCGAGCGCAACGCCACCCAGCGCCGATGGGTTAAGGACTACTTCACCAACGAGGTGCAGCCCATGCTGATGCCCGTGGGTTTGGACCCGGCGCACCCGTTCCCTCAAGTGGCCAACAAATCCTTGAATTTCATCGTCCGTTTGACGGGCAAGGATGCTTTTGGTCGCGAGAACGAAGTGGCGATTGTGAAGGTGCCGCGCAGCTTGCCGCGCTTCTTCCCGATGCCCACACCCAAAGGTTCCAAGCAGAGCCATTTTGTGTCGATCTCGAGCCTGATCCGTTCTCACTTGGGTGACCTGTTCCCGGGTCGCCAAGTGACCGAGTTCTCGCAGTTCCGAGTCACGCGGCACTCCGATTTGGCGGTGGACGAAGAAGAAGTCAAAAACCTGCGCACCGCCCTGCGCAAGGGCTTGCAAGAGCGCCACTACGGCCAGGCCTTGCGTTTGGAAGTTTCAGCGGGTTGCTCCGAATTTTTGTCGCGTTTCTTGCTGCAGCAGTTTGCTTTGCCCGAGATGGCGCTGTACCGCGTGCCAGGCCCCGTCAATTTGGTGCGGCTGACCCAACTCATCGACAAGGTCGACGCACCGGCTTTGCGCTTCCCGCCTTACACCGCGGGTTGGCCCGTCCAACTGCAGCGCGGCCAATCGTTTTTTGAACGGCTTAACCAAAGTGATGTGCTGATTCACCAGCCTTACGAGAGTTTTGATGCGGTTTTGGCCTTCTTGCGCGAAGCCGTCATGGACCCCGACGTGCTGGCCATCAAACAAACCATTTACCGCACGGGCGCCAAGTCCGAGCTGATGGAGTTGCTGCGCGAAGCCGTGCAACGGGGCAAAGAGGTCACCGCAGTGGTGGAGCTCAAAGCACGCTTTGACGAAGAGGCCAACATCACCTACGCCGAGCGTTTGGAGTCGGTGGGCGCACAAGTGGTTTATGGTGTGGTGGGTCTCAAAACCCACGCCAAGATGCTCTTGGTCACGCGCCGCGAAAAAGGCAAGCTGCGCCGTTACGCCCACTTGTCCACCGGCAACTACAACCCCGGTACCGCCCGCTTGTACACCGACATCAGTTACATGACGTCCGATCAGGCCTTGACGGCCGACCTTGAGCAGGTGTTTTTGCATTTGGCCAGCCAAAGCCGGTTACCGAAGCTCAACAAGGTGTTGATGGCACCGTTTTATTTGCACAAGGCCATGATGGACCGCTTGCACGCCGCGGGCGAGGCGGCCAAAGCCGGACAAGACAGCCGCATCATCGTGAAGATGAACGCACTGACCGATGAGGCCTTGGCGCGCGCTTTGATCCAAGCCGGACAGCAGGGCGTGAAGATCGATCTCATCGTGCGAGGCGCCTGCATCTTGGCCCCTGGTGTGCCGGGTCAAACCGAGAACATCCGGGTGCGCTCGGTCATTGGCCGCTTGCTCGAGCATTCCCGCGTGTTTTACTTCCGTCAAGGCAACAAGGAAGAACTGTGGCTCTCCAGCGCCGATTGGATGAACCGCAACATGTTGCGCCGAGTGGAATTGGCTTGGCCAGTGACCGATCCCGATTTGCGCCAACGCGTCATTGACGAATGTTTGACCGCCTATTTGCACGACAACCAAAATGCCTGGGAGTTGATGCCCGATGGTCGTTATGTGACCGTGTCCAGTTTGGGCGAAGGCAAGAAGGCTCCAGCCTTGTCCGCCCAAGCCAGTTTGATGCAACGCTACGGCCAGACTGGCCAGTGATGGGGGCAGCCGTGGATTTGATTTTGTGGCGGCATGCCCATGCCGAAACACATCCCGCCGGTGAGGCGGGCTTGCAAGGCGATGAGCTGGATCTCAAACGCCGACTAACCGACAAAGGCGAGCGTCAAGCCCGCCGCATGGCCGACTGGCTGGATCGGCATTTGCCGGCGAATACCTTGATTTTGGTGAGCCCTGCGCGCCGTGCGCAGGACACCGCCAAAGCTTTGGGACGCCCGTTCAAGACGGTGGCATCCCTGGCCCCGGGCGCCATGCCCGAAGCTTTAATGGCCAACGCTCAGTGGCCCCACGCCAAAACACCGGTCATGCTGGTGGGCCACCAGCCCAGCTTGGGCATGGTGGTGGGCGATGTGCTGGGGCTGGGCCCGACCGAGCACGCGGTGCGCAAAGGTGCCGTGTGGTGGCTGCGTTACCGCGACACCGAGGACAGCGACGGTCAGGCGATGATCCACACCGTGCAGACCCCGCAAACGGTTTAAGACGCTGCTGCTGGTTTGGGGGCGGTTTTTGAGACAGTTTTGGCGACTGGCTTGGCGCGGGTGCGGCGCACGGGCGCTTTGGCGGGCGCCGCTGCTTTTTTCACCACGGGCTTGGCGGCTGCTTTTTTGGCCACTGGGGCTTTGCGCGGGGCGGCTTTCACCCGTGCTTTGGCGGCGGTTTTGGCGCTGGTTTTTGCCACTGGTTTGGCCGCCACTTTTTTGGGCGCCGAAGCGGCTGGACGGCCCGTTTTGAGGGTGGGCACGGCGGTCAAAGCGGCCTTGAGCGCGCTGTCGCTGGCGCCATTGAGCCACATCAGGCCTGCGCGGAGCAATTCGCTCTTCTTGGCCGAAACGCCCATGGTCATGGCGCGTATTTTTAATGCGTCAATGGTGGCGTACTCGGCCTTGGGCAGGCTGAAGCTGTCGCGCACGAGTTTGATTTTTTTGCTGCCGGTTTTGGTGTTGGTCATGTGAACTCCTGGTTAATGGTGCGAACAGTATAAACCGTATGGTCGGTTTATCAAGTCAATTTTCAACGCCAATCCACCCGAAACGACCACGGCGATTTTTGCCAAGCCAGAATCTCTTCTTCTAAGAGCCAAGCCGATTGGGGGTAACGCTTGGACCAGCCGGGCGGTGTGATCAGTTCAAAGCCGTGGCCCAGATAGCTCAGCTCCAAGTCTTGGTATTCGGGCATCTTGCGCGCGTGGCACAGCAGCACGGCCAGGCGCATGGCGATGAGCTGCTTGGCAAACAGCTCGTCACTCAGGTCGGCCTCGAGTTTGCGTAATTTTCCGCGTTGTCCCATCACAAGTCGGCTCATGCGGTGTTGCTCGGGGATAGAAAAGCCCGGAGCGTCCACGTGGTCCAAGATGTAGCCGCCATGGTGGTGAGCACGTTCGTGAGAAATGTGCGCGCCGATTTCGTGCAGACGCGATGCCCAAACCAGTTTTTGCGAGTAACGTTCGCGGCTTTTATCGCCGATGGCGATTTGTTCAAACAGCGCGGCACTGACCTGTTGCACACGTTGTGCTTGGACCGTGTCCACGCTGAAGCGTTGGGCCAACCAGCTCACGGTGCGTTCGCGCACGTCACTGGCGTCGGTTTGTCTGTCGATGAGGTCGTACAAGGCACCTTGGCGCAACGCACCTTGCGCAGGCAACATTTGCTCAATACCAAAGAGTTCAAAAATGGCCCGCAGCACGCTCAAGCCGCCGCCGATGACGGCCAGCCGATCCTCTTTGATGCCCTCTAGCCGTAACCTGCTGACGGAACCCGCATCGATCAAACGCTCCTGCAGCCAGTCCAATCCGGGGCGTGTGATCAAGCCGCTGGCCCAGCCGTTTTGCCCCAGAATTTCGGCCACGGCACCGGCCGTCCCCGATGATCCGTAAGCCACGCTCCATTCATGGGGTGGGAAGGTGTCCAAGGCTTCGTCCAGCACCGCCAAGGCCGCGACTTCGGCAGTTTTAAAGGCCTTGCTGGTGAATAGCCCTTTGTCGAAGTACTTGTTGGACCAAGCCACGCTGCCCAAGTGGTAGCTCTCTAAGGCGTGGGCTGTGT
>JBEDCE010000107.1:0-6658 GCA_041176905.1 Pseudomonadota bacterium | reverse complement strand
AGCGTGGATCGACGAAGCGCTGCAAGAGCACGACTTCCTCGATTTCGAAGAACCCTACCGATTGGGCCGCTGAGGCATGCCCACGTACTTGGTCGGTGGTGCGGTGCGCGATGCCTTGATGGGTCAGGGCCAGGGCAGCGACCGCGACTGGGTGGTGGTGGGCAGCTCGCCCGAGGCCATGGTGGCGCAGGGTTTTGTGCCGGTGGGGCGCGACTTCCCGGTGTTTTTGCACCCCCAGACCCACGAGGAATACGCGTTGGCGCGCACCGAGCGCAAAACCGCACCGGGCTACCACGGCTTTGCCTTTCACGCCGACCCCAGCGTCACGTTGGAGGACGATTTGGCGCGGCGCGACCTGACCATCAACGCCATCGCCGTGCCCGAAGCCCAAGCCGATGACCCGGCCCACGCCGAGCGCATCGACCCGTTTGGCGGTGAGCGCGACCTGCACGACCAATGCCTGCGCCACATCACCCCAGCCTTTGCCGAAGACCCGGTGCGCGTGTTGCGCGTGGCGCGTTTTGCGGCGCGTTGGCCCCACTTTCACATCGCCCCCGAGACCTTGGCCCTCATGCGCCACATGGTGCACAGCGGCGAGATCGACCACTTGGTGGCCGAGCGGGTGTGGCAAGAACTCAGCCGCGCCCTGATGGCCACACAACCGAGCCGCGCCTTTGAAACCTTGCGCGAGGTCGGCGCTTTGGCAGTGTTGTTACCCGAGGTGCAGCGCCTCTTTGGTGTGCCCCAACGCGCCGAGTACCACCCCGAGGTCGACACCGGGATACACCTGATGATGGTGCTCGACCAATGCGCCCGGCTCGATGCGCCGCTGCCGGTGCGCTTTGCCGCGCTGTGCCACGACTTGGGCAAGGGCACCACACCCGAGGCCGAGTGGCCGCGCCACATCGCTCACGAGGCGCGCAGCGTGCCCCTGCTGCGCGCCCTGAGCGAACGCTGGCGCGTGCCCAAAGACTGCTCGGCCTTGGCCGAGGTGGTGGCGCGCGAGCACGGCAACATCCACCAATGCTTGGGGTTTGGCGCTGCGGCCGTGCTGCGCTTGCTGGAGCGCTGCGACGCGTTTCGACGCCCCGAGCGTTTCGAGCAGGCGCTCTTGGCCTGCGAATGCGACGCCCGTGGACGCCTCGGTTGGGAGGACCGCGCTTACCCCCAACGCGAAGCCTTGAGCCGCGCCCTGCAAGCCGCACAGGCCATCGACACCGAGGCCCTCATGGCCGATTTACACGCCAGTGGGCGCGGCAGCAACGGGCCGCATGTGGGGCGCGCCATCGCCCAAGCCCGCACCGAAGCCGTGGCCCGCGTTTGGCCCGAACGCGGCGGATAATCACGCCATGGCCCACCTCCTGATTGCCGAAGACGACGAGTTGCTGCGCGACGGCCTGCGCACCATCTTCACCCAAGCTGGTCACGAGGTCAGCACCTGTGTGGACGGCGCGCTGGCTTGGGCCGCCATCCAAACCGAGGCGTTTGACGCGGTGGTGCTCGATTTGGGCTTACCCCACTTGGACGGGTTTCAGGTGCTGGCTCGCTTGCGCCAACGTTGGCCCACCTTGCCGGTGCTGATCTTGACCGCACGCGACGGTGTGGAAGACCGAGTGGCCGGTCTCAACGCCGGCGCCGACGACTACCTGACCAAACCCTTCAACCTCGACGAATTGCTGGCCCGTGTGCAAGCCATGCTGCGCCGCGCCAACCTGCCCGCCCACGCCAACCCCTCGTTGTCCTTGGTGCAGAGCACCTTGCGCATCGAAACCGACATGCCACGCGCTTGGATCGGCCAGACGGCCATCGACCTGACCCAACGCGAGTGGGAGTTGCTGCGGCTGTTGTGGACCCATGTGGGTCAAGTTGTCAGCCGCGAAGCGGTCTTAGCCGCTTGGCAAACGCCCGACGGTGACAACACCCCGCTGGCCTCCAACGCGCTGGAGGTGTATGTGCACCGCTTGCGGCGCAAGTTGGGCGACGCACCGCTGAACATCCGCAACGTGCGCGGCTTGGGCTACTTGCTCGAAACCACGGACCATGGCTGAGAGCGCGTCCGCCGGTTTGTCGCTGCGCCGCCAGCTCTTGTTGTGGCTGCTCTTGCCACAACTGGTCTTGTGGTCGGTGGGCGGTTTGCTCACCTACCGCATCGCCATGGCCTACGCCGAAAAAGGCATCGACCAGTCGCTCACGCAGTCGGTGCGCGCCTTGGCCCGCCAAGTCAAACCGCTGGGCTCGGGCCTGCTGATTGATTTTCCCAAAGCCGCACAAGATATTTTGGAGCAAGACCCGAGCGACCGCGTGAGCTACACCGTGACCTCGCCACCGGGGCAGTTTTTGCTTGGTAACGTTACCCTGCCCCAACCCGCCGCCGCCATGGTGCTCAACGCACCGCTGCTGTACGGCGCAGCGCTCGACGATCAACCCATGCGCATCGTTGCGCTCGATTTGCCCTATGGCGATCCCGAACAACCCCAAACCCTGCGCGTACAAGTGGGCAAGGGCCTACTGATGCAAAACCGCATCGCCGCCGAATTGGTGTGGGACATGCTGGCGCCGCTCTTGGCTCTGGGCGTGGTGCTCAGCCTGATGGTGCACGCTGGCATTCGCCGGGGCTTGTTGCCGCTCACGCGCCTGACAACACAGCTGGAGAACCGCTCGGTTAACGCTTTGCAGCCCATCGGCATGACCCAAGCCCCCAGCGAGGTGCACGCCTTGGTGCAGGCCATCAACGGCTTGCTGGGTGAAGTCAACCGCAGCGTGAACCAAGAAAAACGCTTTTTGAACGATGCCGCGCACCAGCTGCGCACGCCCTTGGCCGGCCTCATCAGCCAAGTCGAATTGGCCCAACGTGAAACCCAAGACCCCGCGCTGCAAGCGCGGCTGAGCAAGGTCCTGAGCGGCGCGCAGCGCAGCGCCCACCTGGTGCACCAGTTGCTGACCTTGGCGCGCTCCGAAACCGTGACCCAAACCGCGCCCTTGGACTTGGCCGACTTGGCACGCGAGGTGGCGCGCGAGTGGACGCCCAAGGCCTTGGCCGCCGGCATGGACCTGGGCTTTGAAGGCGAAGACCACGCGCCACTCACTGGCGATGCGCTGCAGCTGCGCGAAGCCATGAGCAACCTCATCGATAACGCACTGCGCTACACCCCGCGCGGCACCGAAATCACCTTGAGCGTGTGGCGCAACGCCCAAGGCCTGACCCTGCGCGTGCAAGACAACGGCCCCGGCTTGAACGATGTCGATCGTGCGCAGGCCTTTGGCCGCTTTTGGCGCGCCAGCGAACTGCCCGGCGGCTGCGGCCTGGGCTTGTCCATCGTGCGAGAAATTGCGCGCCGCCACGGTGGCGACGCCCACGCCGAAGCGGTGAGCCCTCAAGGCTTGCGCATCGACTTGGTCTTGCCATCCCCCTAGTCAAAGAAAGACACCCCATGAAACACCTTTGGTACGCACTGGCTTTGGGACTGACCCTGAGCACCTCGGCGGCAGCCCAAACCCCCACCGACGGCTTGGCCACCTGCTTGGCCCAACACACCAGCGCCGCCGATCGCCAGGCCATGGCCCGCTGGGTCTTCGTGACGCTGGCCAGCCACCCAGACCTGACACCTTACGCGTCGGCGCAAGCCACCCAAGAGACGAGCCGCATCCAAGCGAACATGGCGCAAACCCTCACCCGCTTGATGACCGAGAACTGCGCGCGCGAAACCAAACAAACCCTGCGCCAAGGCGGCACCGCTGGCATTCAGAAAGCCTTTACCACGGTGGCGCGTCAAGCCCTGACGGATGTTTTGTCACACCCCAACGTCGCCGCCAGCTTGGGCGACACCGTGTCGCACATCGATCCGGGCCGTTGGGCGCGTTTGTTGTTGGCGCCGTGATTTAAATCCGCACCCCCGCCGCGTCAAACCAGCTCACGTGCGTGGTTTGAACGTCCAAGCCCACGGTGTCGCCGGGGCGCAGGGCCACGTTGGGGGCGGTGCGCACGGTTACCTTGCCTTGAGCGGTTTCGATGACCACGTAGGTGTCTGCGCCGGTGGGTTCGACCACGTTGACTTGGCCGCGCCAAAGGGCGGCGTCGCTGAGCACCAAGTGCTCTGGGCGCAAACCCATCACCACGTCTTGACCGGCGGCCGCAGGGCAATTCACCGCCAAGTTCACGCCCGAAAGCGCCAACCCTTGAGCGCCCAATGACCGGCCATTCAACAAGTTCATGGTGGGCGAGCCGATGAAGGTGGCCACGTAGGTGTTGGCTGGGCGGTTGTAGATATCGTTGGGCGTGCCGAGTTGCTGCAGCACGCCGTCTTTCATGACCGCGATTCGGCTGCCCAAGGTCATGGCCTCGATTTGGTCGTGGGTGACGTACACGCTGGTGATGCCGCTGGCTTGGTGCAAGCGTTTGATTTCGGCGCGCATTTCCACGCGCAGCTTGGCGTCCAAGTTGGACAGCGGCTCGTCGAACAAAAACAGCTGCGGCTGGCGTGCCAAGGCACGGCCCATGGCCACGCGCTGGCGTTGACCGCCGGAGAGTTGGCTGGGGCGGCGGTCGAGCAGGTGCGTGATCTGCAGCATGGCGGCGACCTCGGCGATGCGCTGCTGGCGCTCGGCCTTGGGCACCTTGCGCATCTCGAGTGCGAAGCCGATGTTGTCGGCCACGCTCATGGTTGGGTAGAGCGCGTAGCTCTGGAAGACCATGGCGATGTCGCGCTGGGCGGGGGGCACCCCCACCACGTTGCGGTCTCCAATGTGGATCGCACCTTCGGTGGGCTCTTCCAAGCCCGCGATGATGTTGAGCAAGGTGGACTTGCCGCAGCCCGAGGGGCCGACCAAGATCAAGAACTCGCCGGGCTCCACCGCGATGTCGATTTTCTTGAGTACTTCCACGCTCTGTTCGCCCTTGCCGAAGCTCTTGCGTATGCCTTGGATGTTCAATGCCGATGCCATGGTGCTTCCTTATCCTTTGACCGCGCCGGCCGTTAGGCCGCGCACAAAATAACGTCCCGCCAAGACATACACCGCCACGGTGGGCAAGGCGGCGATCAGGGCCGCGGCCATGTCCACGTTGTAGGCCTTGACGCTGCTGGTGGTGTTGGCGAGGTTGTTCAAGCCCACCGTGACGGGCTTGGAATCGGCGCCGCTGAAGGCCACACCGAAGAGAAAGTCGTTCCAAATTTGGGTGAACTGCCAGATCAAGGTGACCATCACGATGGGCGTGGACATGGGCACGATGATGCGGAAGAAAATCTGCCAAAAGCCCGCGCCATCCAATCGCGCGGCGTTGAGCAACTCACCGGGCACGGCGGCGTAGTAGTTGCGAAAGAACAGCGTGGTGCTGGGCAAACCCGCCAAGCAGTGCACAAAAATCAGGCCGCCGATGGTGCTCGACAAACCCATCCAACCCAGCACTTGGCTCATGGGCAAGAGCACCACTTGGAAGGGCATGAACACGCCAAAGAGCAGAAGACCAAAAAACGTTTCGCTACCGCGGAATTTCCACAGGCTCAAGACATAGCCGTTGAGCGCGCCCCAAGTGGTGGAAATCAAGACCGCAGGAATCGCCATCCACACCGAGTTCCAAAAGAAAGGCTGCAAACCGTTGCACTCCACACCAGTGCAGGCGGTCGACCAAGCTTGTCTCCAGGCGGAGAAATTCAAGCTCGCGGGCAAGCTCAGCAAGTTGCCGTTGCGGATTTCGTCGGCGTCTTTGAGCGAGGTCATGACCATCACATACAAGGGCGCCAAGAAAAAGGCCGCACCGATGAGCAAGGTGCCCATCAAGGCCCAGCGGGCCAAGACTTGAGCGGGCGTTCGGCGTCGCGCCGCTGAGAGGTTGGCGGTGCTCATCGGGGTTTGCTCCGGAGTTCGCTGTACAGGTAGGGCACAACAATGGCCGCCACCGTGACGAGCATGATGGTCGCGCTGGCCGCACCCAAGCCAATTTGCCCACGCGAGAAGCTCATGGCGTACATGAAGGTGGCGGGTACGTCGGTGGCGTAGCCAGGGCCACCCGAGGTCAAGGCCATGACCAAGTCAAAGCTCTTGATGGCCAGGTGCGACAAGACCATGAGGGTCGAGAAAAACACCGGCTTGAGCGTGGGCAACACGATGCGCCAGTAAATGCGCGGCAGGCTCGCGCCGTCGATTTGTGCGGCCTTGATGATGCTGTCGTCCACGCCGCGCAAACCGGCCAAAAACAAGGCCATGGCAAATCCAGCCGATTGCCACACACCGGCGATCACCACACAGTAGATCGCCAAGTCCGACTGGACCAGCCAGTCGAACGTGAAAGAGGTCCAGCCGAGGTCTTGCATGACTTTTTGCAAACCATCGCTGGGGTTGAGAATCCATTTCCAGGCGGTACCCGTGACCACAAAGGACAGCGCCATGGGGTAGAGGTAGACGGTGCGGATGAAGCCTTCACCGCGCACCTTCTGATCGAGCAAGATCGCCAAAAACACGCCCAGTGCCATCGACTGCAACCCGCCCACGAACTCGTAATTGGGCAGCATGCGCGAGGCCGTGACCGACAGCGCGCCGTTCCAAATCATGAAGCCGTAGATGAATGCCAGGCCCAGCACAAAAGCCGGGGCCAGCACCAACTTGGGCAAGTGGTGTTCTAAGGAGTGTTTCATGGGGGAGCCCCAACACCCACCCGAGGGTG
>JBEDCE010000106.1:0-6730 GCA_041176905.1 Pseudomonadota bacterium | reverse complement strand
TCGCACTGCTCAGCCAGTTGCGTCATCAGCGGGTGCAGGATGTTGTCTTCGACCTTCATGCCGTAAGGCGTGGTGTCGCGCTCACCCAAGCCGTACAGGTTGGCCAAGCGCACATCGAGCGCGTCCACGCCGAGGTGGCGGGCGATGTCGCCCATGACGGTCTCGATCAAGAGCACGCCTTGTGGCCCGCCAAAACCGCGAAACGCGGTGTGGCTTTGCGTGTGGGTTTTGCAGCGGTGCGAAGTGATGTGCAGGTCGCTCAAGAAGTAAGCGTTGTCGGTGTGAAAAATCGCCCGGTCGGCGACCGGGCCGCTCAGGTCGGCGCTGTGCCCGCAATGCACCAGCTGCACCGAATCGAGGCCCAACACACGGCCTTGCGCATCAAAGCCCACCTGCCAGTCGTGGCTGAAAGGGTGGCGCTTGCCGGTGATCAGGATGTCGTCGCCCCGGTCCAGCCGCATTTTCACCGGCCGCCCAAATTTGTGCGCGGCCAGCGCCGCCCACACCGCCAAATGACCGGCTTGGGTTTCTTTGCCACCAAAGCCGCCGCCCATGCGACGGCACACCACGCGCACCTGCGACAGCGGGATGTGCAGCGCGTGCGCCACCCAGTGCTGCACCTCACCCGGGTGTTGTGTGCCGCTGTGGATCAGCCAGTGGCCGTTGTCTTGCGGAATGGCGTAGGCGATCTGGCTTTCCAAATAGAAATGCTCTTGCCCGCCGATCTCCAGCATGCCTTGCAACTGGTGCGGTGCGGCGCTCAAGGCCGCAGCGGCGTCACCGCGCTGCACTGTGACTTGGGGCAGCACAAAGCTGCCCGCTTGCAGTGCATCGCGGGCGTGCAGCAAAGGCGTGTCGTTCTTCGTCTGCAATCGCATCCGGCGTGCGGCCTGCCGGGCTAGGGTGTGGCTGTGGCCCAGCACCAAGCCCATGACCTGACCCACGTGCATGAGCTGCGGCCCGGCAAAAATGGGCTCGTCGTGCACAAAGGTGGCCAGCAGTGGGTCACCCGGGATGTCTTGCGCGGTGACTGTGCCCACTACGCCGGGCGCGGCCAGCACCGCCTCCAAGTCCATGGCGATCAGTTGGGCGTTGGCCAGGGGGCTCATCAAGGGCGCGGCGTGGAGCGTGCCTTCGACCAAGGGCAGGTCGTCGATGTAGCTGGCACGACCTTGCACCTGCGCGGTGGCGCTTTCGTGAAAACGCGGGCGGCTGCTGTCGGTGCGTGGTGTGCTGCTCATGACAGTGCCTCCAAGCGAACCGAGTGGTGCCCAGTGCTCTCCAGCCAGGCGCGCTGCAAGAGCTGCCCCAAAATCTGGCGGCGGTAATCGGCGCTGGCGCGCAAGTCGCTCAGCGGTGAAAACTCTTGTTGGATGGCGGTCTGCGCCGCTTGTAAAGTGGCTTCGTTCCAAGGCTGGCCGATCAGCGCAGCTTCGGTCTTCACGGCACGCGCCGGCGTGGCCGCCACGCCGCCCGCACCGATGCGCACCGCGCTGACGCGACCGCCGTCGACGTGCAGTTGCACCACCAAACACACGGCCGAGATGTCGTCTTCTTGCCGCTTGGACACCTTGTAAGCGCCCAGCCATTCACCCGCCGTGGGCTTGGGCACCACGACCCAAGCCAGCACCTCGTCCGGGGCCAGCAGGCTTTGGCGGTAGCCGTTGTAGAACTGGTCCAAGGGCACATGGCGGTGCACGGCTTTGCCCTTGCGCCAAGCCATCAGCACCACCTGCGCACCCAGCGCGATCAAGAGCGGCATGCTGTCGCCAATCGGCGAACCGTTGGCCACGTTGCCGCCCAGCGTGCCCGACTGGCGCACCGGCCAGCCTGCAAAGCGTTCGCCAAAGGGCGCGATCACCGGCCGGTCTGCGGCCAGCGCTTCAAACGCGTCTTGCAAATTCACCGCCGCACCGATGGCGATGTGGTGCGGGTAGGTTTCTACCCGGCGCAGCTCGGCCACGCGCGAGAGGTCGATGACCTGCACAAAACGCCGCAAGCCTTGGGTGATCCACAACCCGGCGTCGGTGGCCCCGGCGATCAATTGCGCTTGGGGCAGGCGTGCACGGTCCTGCAGCAAAGTGCTCAGGGTGCTGGGGCGTAGGTAAGCGCCATTCTTCTTTTCGGTGGCGGCCAGCTGCTGCAACGCCGCCAAGATGGGTTTTTCATCCACGGACTGCGTGGCATCGGCCTTCAAGCTGCAAGCGGCTTGCACGATGGGTCGGTAGCCGGTGCAGCGGCACAGGTTGCCCGACAAAGCCTCCATCGCGCTGTGCTTGTCCACGGCCTGGCCCTGCGCCACGGTGCGCTGGTACAGCGCAAACAGGCTCATCACAAAACCCGGTGTGCAAAAACCGCATTGCGAGCCGTGGCACTCGACCATGGCCTGTTGCACCGGATGCAGCGCGCCGTCGGCTTGGGCCAGGTCGGCGGCGGTCCACAGCGCCAGGCCGTCGATGGCGTGGGCGGGCTTGATGCAGCTGTTGACGGCGCGGTACTGCAACTGCCCGTTCACGGCTTCAGCCAGCACCACGGTGCAGGCCCCGCAGTCGCCCGCGGCGCAACCCTCTTTGGTGGCCGTTAGGCGCAGGTCCTCGCGCAGCAGGTCGAGCAGGGTGCGGTCTGGTGGTACATTGCCCAGATTCACAGTTTGACCCCGGTGCCAAAAGCGCAAGGGTTGCTCGGACAGCATCGATTTCATAGGAGAGACAGGCGTTGTTGGCATGGCGGTAAGTCCACAGATTTGAACCATCCTAGGCCAAAGCCGACGCAGGTTCATGGGCCGATCACCATAACGCTTATCGGAAAACGGATATGAAGTCAGCGCCGCACTTCGACAAGATAGACCTCCAACTCATTCGGACGTTACACACCTTGTTGATCGAACGCAGTGTCTCCAAAACCGCCATGCGACTGGGCCAGCAGCAGCCCGCCGTCTCCGTGGCGCTCAAGCGTTTGCGTGAGATCACGGGAGACCCGATCTTGGTGCGCGCGGGCAACGCCATGGTGCCCACCGACGTGGGGCTGGCCATGTTGGCCCCCGCCGCCCACCTGCTGCAGTCGGCCGAGGCCTTGTTTGCGCCGCAGCGCCCCTTCGATCCCAGGCAAGCCCAAGAGACCTTTCGCATCGCCGCCAGCGACACCCTGGACCCTTTGTTTTTGCCCGCCTTGGTCGCGCGCATCCAATCCTTGGCCCCCCATTGCGAGGTCGAAATTCACGCTTTGTCGCCGCAGGCCCAATACGCCGCCGACCTGGGGCAGGGCGTGGTGGATGTGGTGATTGGCAACTGGGCCGAGCCCAGCGCCGAGTTGCACCGAGCGCCTTTGTTTGAAGACGAGGTGGTGTGTTTGGTCAGCGCCCAGCACCCGGCGGTGCGCCGCGGTTGGGCGGTGCAGGACTGGCTGGTTTGCGAGCACATCGCCCCCACGCCAGCCTACCCCGGTTGGCGCGGCGTGATCGACGAACACCTGGACCGCTTGGGCTTGACACGGCGCATCACCGCGCGCTGCGCGCACTTCGGTTTGATGCCGCAGATGGTGGTGTCCAGCCGCTTGGTCTTGACCACGGGGCGGCAATACTGCCAACGCTTTTTACAAGGCCCACAAGCGCAGCGCGGCTTGGCGTTGCTGCCTTGCCCGGTCGAATTCCCCCAGATGGTCTATTACCAGTTGTGGCACGAACGCAGCCACACCTCGCTGGCGGGAAAATGGCTGCGAGAACAGGTGAAAATCAGCGCCGACCAATTGCCCCTTCCTTTGACTGCGAACCCCACATGAGCACCCCCCGTTTGCAACTTCGCGGCATCACCAAGCGTTACCCCGGTGTGGTGGCCAACCAATCGGTGTCCTTGGACGTGGCCCCCGGACAAATCCATGCGGTCTTGGGCGAAAACGGCGCCGGCAAATCGACGCTGATGAAAATCATCTACGGCACCGTCAAGCCCGACGAAGGCGAGGTGGTGTTCAACGGCCAAACTGTGCAGGTGCGCAACCCCCAAGAGGCGCGGGCGTTGGGCATCAGCATGGTGTTCCAACACTTCAGCCTGTTCGACACGCTGACCGTGGCCGAAAACGTCTGGCTGGGTTTGGACAAGTCCTTGTCGCTCGACGATGTGCGCCAAAGCATCCAAAGCAAGGCCGAGCAATACGGCTTGGAGATCGAGACCGAGCGCCCGGTGCACACCTTGTCGGTCGGTGAGATGCAGCGCGTGGAAATCGTGCGCGCTTTGCTCACCCAGCCCCAATTGCTCATCTTGGACGAGCCCACCTCGGTGCTCACGCCGCAAGCGGTGGAGAAGCTGTTTGTGGTGCTGCGCCGCTTGGCCGCCGAGGGCTGCAGCATCCTGTACATCAGCCACAAACTGCACGAAATCCGCGCGCTGTGCACCCACTGCACGGTCTTGCGCGGCGGTCAAGTCACGGGCGTGTGCGACCCTCGCCAAGAGAGCAACGCGTCTTTGTCGCGCTTGATGATCGGCGCCGAGCCCGCCGTCATGACGCCGCGCCAGGCCCGTGGCGGTGCCGCCGTCCTGCGCGTGCAGGGTTTGAGCTTGCGCAGCGACGACCCTTTCGGCACCGATTTGCAAGGCGTGAACTTCGAGGTTCGTGCGGGCGAGGTGGTGGGCATTGCCGGCGTGTCGGGCAATGGCCAGAGCGAGCTGCTGTATGCCTTGTCGGGTGAGGACATGCGTGCGCCGCTGAGCAGCATCTCGGTGCGCGAGCAAGACGTGTCGCAGTCCAACCCGGTGCAGCGTCGCCGCTTGGGTCTGCACTTCGTGCCCGACGAACGCTTGGGTCGTGGCGCGGTGCCCACCTTGTCCTTGGCGCACAACCTCTTGCTCACGCGCACCGACGCGGTCGGGCGGGGGGGGTGGTTGCACCTCAAGCCCTTGCGCGAGCAAGCGCAGGCCATCATTGAGCGCTACAAAGTCAAGGCCAACGGGCCACAGGCCGCGGCCAAGTCGCTCTCGGGTGGCAATTTGCAAAAGTACATCGTCGGGCGAGAAATCGAAGCCCGCCCTCAATTGCTCATCGTGAGCCAGCCCACTTGGGGTGTGGACGTGGGCGCAGCCGCGCAAATCCGCGCCGAGATCTTGGCCTTGCGCGACGCCGGTTGCGCAGTCTTGGTGGTGAGCGAAGAACTCGACGAATTGTTTGACATCAGCGACCGCTTGCACGTCATCGCCAAAGGCCAACTCTCGCCCAGCCTGAACCGCGCCGATGCGTCGGTTGAACTGATCGGGCAGTGGATGTCGGGCCTGTGGAGCGGCACACCCTCAACGGAAGAAGCGTCCCATGTTGCGTCTTGAAGCCCGCCCCCAACCCTCGTCCGCCTGGGGCATGGCCTCGCCGATCTTGGCGGTGTTCATCACCATGGTCATCGGCGTGATCTTGTTCAGTGCGCTGGGCAAAGACCCGGTGCGCGGTTTGCAGGTGTTTTTCTGGGACCCGATCAAAACGCCCTATGCCTTGTCGGAGCTGATGGTCAAGGCCACGCCCTTGCTCATCATCGCTTTGGGCTTGGCCGTGTGTTTTCGCTCCAATGTGTGGAACATCGGCGCCGAAGGGCAGTTCGTGATCGGCGCGGTCACGGCCTCGGGCGTGGCCTTGATGGCCGATAGCCAAACCGGCAGCTGGATCATCGCCGCGGTCTTGATCGCGGGTATCGCCGGGGGCATGCTCTGGGCGGCCATCACCGCCTTCTTGCGCGACCGTTTCAACGCCAACGAAATTTTGGTCAGCCTGATGCTGGTCTACGTGGCCATTCAGTTGTTGAACTTCTTGGTCTATGGCCCTTGGAAAGACCCACAGGGCTACAACTTCCCGCAAACCAAAACCTTCGAAGCCGTCACCCAAATGCCGCGTTTGATGGACGGCTCGCGCATCACCATTGGCCTGATCTTGGCTTTGGTGGGGGCGGGTGCAGTATGGGTGTTTTTGTTCCGCACCTACGCTGGCTTTGCCCAAACCGTGGGGGGCTTGGCGCCCGCAGCGGCGCGCTACGCCGGGTTTTCGTCGCGCCGCGCTTTGTGGACGGCCTTGTTGATTTCGGGTGGCGCGGCCGGTTTGGCTGGTGCCCTGGAAGTGGCGGGCCCGATTGGGCAGCTCACACCTTACGTGCCCGCAGGCTACGGTTTTGCCGCCATCATCGTGGCCTTTGTCGGGCGTTTGCACCCGGTGGGCATGGTGTTCTCGGCCATTTTGATGAGCATGTTCTACATTGGCGGTGAGCTCGCGCAGTCGCGCATGGGCTTGCCCAAATCGATCACTGGGGTGTTCCAAGGTCTGTTGTTGTTCACGCTCTTGGCGTGCGACACCTTGATCGCCTACCGTTTGGTGTGGAAAAAATAAGGACCGACCATGGAATCCATTGCGTTGTTGATCGGCTCCTCGTTGAACGCGGGCACGGTGTTGGCCATTGCGGCCTTGGGTTTGCTCATCAATGAAAAAGCCGGGGTGGTCAACCTCGGCGCTGAGGGCATCATGTTGTGCGCGGCCTTGGCCGGGTTTGCGGCGGTGGTCCACACCGGCAACACCTGGGTCGGTTTTGCCGCGGGCATGGCGGCGGGGGCGGCCTTGGCTGCGGTGTTTGGCGTTTTGGTGATTTGGCTCAACACCAACCAATACGCCACGGGCTTGGCGCTGAGCCTGTTTGGCGGGGGTTTTTCCGCCTTTGTGGGCGTGGAGTACGTCAAAGCCAAGCTGCCCGAGCAGGCCACTTACGCCATCC
>JBEDCE010000105.1:0-6763 GCA_041176905.1 Pseudomonadota bacterium | reverse complement strand
CGCCAAGGCATGGCCGCCGACCAATTCACCGTGGTTGAGCCCTTTGCCGAGACCGCCGCCAAGCTGAAAGCCGACTTTGGCATCAGCGCCCTGAGCGCCGCCGGCCCCGCCTTGGCCCAGGCCGACCTGGTGGTTTGGGCCGTCAAACCGCAGGTTTTCGCCGAGGCCGCCGCCCCCGTGAGCACCCACACCAGCCAAGCCCTGCACCTGTCGGTGGCTGCCGGCATCCGCACCGACAGCATCCGGCGATGGTTGGGCAGCGATCGCGTGGTGCGCAGCATGCCCAACACCCCTGCTTTGGTCGGGCAAGGCATCACCGGTCTGTTCCCCTGTCCCGCCGTGTCCGCCACCGATCGCGCCTTGGTTGAACAGGTCATCCGCACCACTGGCCAACACGTGTGGGTCGACAAGGAAGCCCATTTGGACGCGGTCACCGCCCTCTCGGGCTCGGGCCCGGCCTATGTGTTTTATTTCTTGGAAGCCATGACCGAAGCCGGCACGGGCATGGGCTTGAGCGCCGAGCAATCGCGCCAACTGGCCATCGCCACGTTCTCGGGTGCCGCCGCCCTGGCCGCGGCGTCCAGCGAGCCCCTGGAGGTGCTGCGCCAGCGCGTCACCTCCAAAGGTGGCACCACCTACGCGGCCCTCACGGCCATGGAGACGGCCCAGATCAAGCCCGCGTTTGTGAAGGCCATGCAAGCCGCCGAACAGCGGGCGCGCGAACTCGGCGACGAATTCGGCAAGGCCTGATTCACGCCGCGTGGCTCAAGGCCACACCCGCGAACAGGCTCAAGCCAATCCAGTGGTTGAGCCGAAAAGCCTTGAAGCAGCCGTTGCGGCTGCGATCGCGAATCAGGGCCAAGTGCCACAGCACCTGTGCGGCGGCGGCGGCCAACCCCAACCCCATCCAAAAGCCACGTGATTCGATGTCGAGCAGCCACGCCCAAGACAACAGGTAGGCCACATAAAAACCCGCAATGGCCGGCACGTCCCAACGGCCCAAAGTGATGGCCGAGGTTTTCATGCCGATTTTTAAGTCGTCGTCGCGGTCCACCATGGCGTATTCGGTGTCGTAGGCCAACACCCAACACCAGTTGCCCAGCATCAAACCCCAAGCCAGCGCGGGCACCTCGCCCTGCACCGCGGCAAACGCCATGGGGATGCCAAAACTGAAGGCCACGCCCAACACCGCTTGCGGCATGGCCACGTGGCGCTTGGCGTAAGGGTAAGCCAAGGTCACAGCCAAAGCCGCGAACGAAGCCAACACCGTGAGCGTGTTGGTGGTCAGTACCAGCGCAAACGCCAGCAGCGCGAGCACCGCGCCCACCGCCAAGGCTTCTTTGACGCCCAGACGTCCGCTGGTGATGGGGCGCTGCGCCGTGCGTTTGACGTGGCGATCAAACTCGCGATCGGCCACGTCGTTGACGGTGCAACCCGCGCTGCGCATGAGGATGGTGCCCAAGGTGAACACCGTGAGCAAATGCCAGCCCGGAAAGCCGTCGGCCGCCACCCACAGTGCGGTGAGTGTGGGCCACAGCAGCAGTAACCAACCGGCGGGCCGGTTCCAGCGAATCAGATCGAGGTAGAGCGCCAGCCGCGTGCGCAGCAGCGCGATCATGACAAGCGGGTCACGCCGGGCAGTTCACAGGCGTAGATGGCGTTGCGCAAAGCGGCAATGGCTTCGTAGCGCGTGAAGCTGCGCCGCCAGGCCAAAACTACGCGGCGCGTGGGTGGGTCGCCCGCAAAAGGCACGTAGCTCACGTAGGCCGAGTCGCCGTAATCTTTGACACCGGATTCCGATCCGTTGAGCGCCGACGTGGGGGCGGACAAACGCGGCACCAAGGTCACGCCCATGCCCGCGGCCACCATGTGTTTGATGGTTTCCAGCGACGAACCCTCAAAACCTTTTTGCACGCCATCGGCATTGCCAGAAAAGCGCGCGAATTCGGGGCAGACCTCGAGCACGTGATCGCGAAAACAGTGGCCCGTGCCGAGCAAGAGCATGTTTTCGTTTTTGATCTCTTCGGTGGTGATCGTGGCTTGGCTGGCCAGCGGGTGTTTGCGCGGCACGGCGGCCACAAAGGGCTCGTCGTAGAGTGGCGCCACGGCCAGGCTGGTGTCGGGAAAGGGCTCGGCCAAGATGGCGCAATCGATTTCGCCGCTGCGCAACATCTCGAGCAGTTTGGCCGTGAAATTTTCTTGCAGCACCAAGGGCATCTGCGGCGTTTGCTCGATCACGTTGCGCACCAAGTGCGGCAACAAATACGGGCCGATGGTGTAGATCACGCCCAGCTTGAGTGGGCCGGCCAGCGGGTCTTTGCCGCGCTTGGCGATTTCTTTGATGTGGGCCGATTGATCCAATACGTGTTGCGCTTGGCGCACGATCTCTTCACCCAAGGGCGTGGTGTTGATTTCGTTGGCGTTGCGCTCAAAAATTTTGACCTCGAGCTCTTCCTCGAGCTTTTTGATGGCCACCGACAAGGTGGGCTGCGATACAAAGCAGGCCTCGGCCGCTTTGCCAAAGTGCCGCTCACGGGCCACGGCCACGATGTATTTGAGTTCGGTCAGGGTCATGGCGCTATTTTGCGTCAAAGCGCGGGGGCGGCTTTGTCATTCGTCAAGCTTTGAAATAGTCGGTCTTGTCGCCCAACCAGCGCGCGGTGTGGCGCAGGGCTGCTTGGGGGTGCTGGTCCAACATGGTCAGCGCCGCGGCCTGTGCCCACGCCAGCAAATGGCCGTCGGTGGCCAAGTCGGCAAAACGCAGCAAGGCCGCGCCCGATTGGCGGGCCCCCATGAATTCACCGGGGCCGCGAATCTCCAAGTCGCGCCGAGCAATGTCAAAACCATCGGCGGTTTCGGCCATGGCCTTGAGTCGCTGGCGCGCGGTCTCGCTCAAGCGGCCACTCTCGTTGTGTGAATACAGCAGCACACAGGCGGACGCCGCCGCGCCACGGCCCACGCGGCCGCGCAGTTGGTGCAACTGCGACAAACCAAATCGCTCGGCGTGTTCGATCACCATCAACGACGCATTGGGCACGTCCACCCCCACCTCGATGACGGTGGTGGACACGAGCACGCCCATGCGGCCCTGCACAAACTCGGCCATCACGGCCTGTTTGTCGGCGCTGCTCATGCGCGAGTGCAACAAGCCCACCAAAACCGAGGACGCACCGGGTGGGTTGAGCGCGGCGCACAGCTCGGCATGGGTTTCGGTGGCGTTGCTCAAGTCCAGGGCTTCGCTTTCTTCGATCAGCGGACACACCCAATACACCTGCCGACCTTCGATCAGCTGGGCACGGATGCGATCGATGACGTCGGGGCGGCGCGCATCGGCCACCAGCTTGGTGACGATGGGCGTGCGCCCGGGCGGCAGTTCGTCGATGGTGGACACATCCAAGTCGGCCAAATACGCCATGGCCAAGGTGCGTGGGATCGGCGTGGCGCTCATCATGAGCAAGTGGGGCTCGCCACCATCGCGCAGTTTGCTGCGCAGCGCCAAACGCTGGGCCACGCCAAAGCGGTGCTGCTCATCGATGATGGCCAAGCCCAAACGCTGGAACTCAACGTGCTCTTGAATCACCGCGTGTGTGCCCACCACCAAAGCCGCTTCGCCGCTGGCAATGAGGGCCAGCATGGCTTGTCGCTCTTTCTTTTTTTGGCTGCCCGTGAGCCACGCCACACAACGCCCGGTGGGCTGCAAGATGGGCTCGATCCACTGCACCAGCTTGGCGAAATGTTGGGCCGCCAAGATTTCGGTGGGCGCCATCAAGGCGCATTGCCAGCCCGCGTCCATGGCCACCGTCGAGGCCAAAGCCGCCACCACGGTTTTGCCCGAACCCACATCGCCTTGCAGCAAGCGGTTCATGGGCACGGCGCGGGCCAAGTCGCCGGTGATCTCTTGGCTCACCCGCTGCTGCGCAGCGGTCAACGCAAAAGGCAGACGCGCCATCAGGCGCTCGGGCAAGCCCCCCGCTTCGGCGCGCAAGGACGGCGCCACCAAGCGCTCGCGCTCGCGTTTGGCCGTGAGCTGCGACAGCTGTTGCGCCAACAACTCTTCGGCTTTGAGCCGCTGCCATGCCGGGTGGCTGCGGTCTTCCAAAGCCTCCAGCGCGGTGTCGGGCGTGGGCTGGTGCAACAAGCGCAGCGCTTGCGCCAAAGTCATTCGCGGGCCACGGCCTTGGGCCACCGCCGCTTGCAAGCTGTCAAGCAGCGGCGCGGGCAGGGTCTCGGACACATCGGCGCGGCGCAAACCGCTGGCCACGGCCTTGCGCAAATAGGCTTGCGGCAGCTGCGCGCTGGTGGGGTAGACGGGCGTCAAGGCCTCGGGCAATTCACCGCCAGCCCCGGAAAACGTGGGGTGCACCATGGTCCAGCCCAAAAACCCACCGCGCACCTCGCCGCGCACGCGCACACGCTCGCCTTCGGCCAAGGTTTTTTGGTGCGCGGGATAGAAAGTGAAGAAGCGCAGCTGACAGGTGTCGGTACCGTCGTCCACCGTGACCAAGAGCTGTCGGCGCGGGCGCAGCTGCACCTCGCTGCGCGTGACCACGCCTTCGATCTGCGCCAACTGGCCATCGCGGCAGGCCTTGAGCGGCGTGATGCGGGTTTCGTCTTCGTAGCGCAAGGGCAGGTGCAGGGCCAAGTCGATGTCGCGCGACAAGCCCAGCTTGCGCAAGGCTTTTTGGGCGGCCGACAGGGGTTTGGGACCTGCGGACGCGGAGGGTGCGCGATCGGCTTCAGACATGGGACAATTCTGCCTCTTCCCAATCCCCCGACACTTGGAACGGGCCCGTCCGGCCCTCAAGCACATGAACGCACACCAACTGAGCGACTTTGACTTTGAATTGCCTGAGTCGCTGATCGCCCAACACCCCGCCACTGAGCGCAGCGCTTCTCGCTTGCTCGACGGCCGCCAAGCCCCCTGGGCAGACCGCATCTTCAAACAACTCCCCGAGCTTCTGCGCGCGGGCGACCTGCTGGTGTTCAACGACACCGAGGTCGTGAAAGCGCGTTTGTTTGGCGAGAAGCCCAGCGGGGGCAAGCTCGAACTCTTGGTTGAGCGCGTGTTGACCCAACACGAAGTCGTGGCGCACATGAAGGTCAGCAAGAAGCCCGCCGTGGGCACCGTGCTGCGCATGCACGGTGGGTTTGAAGCCACAGTCTTGGGCCGTTGGCCGGACGTTGATGGCCCGCTGTTTCACTTTCGCTTCAGCGACGAGCCGCACCAGCTCATGCAGGCCCACGGCCACATGCCCTTGCCGCCCTACATTGAGCGCCACCAAAACCAAAACGGCGCTGAGCACGACAGCCCAGAACAACAGGCCGAGGACGAGCGCCGCTACCAAACCGTCTTCGCCAAAAACCCTGGCGCTGCGGCCGCGCCAACGGCGGCGCTGCACTTCGACGAAGGTGTCTTGCGTGGATTGGAAGCCCAAGGTGTGGCGCGCGCCAGCGTCACGCTGCACGTGGGCGCTGGCACGTTTTCGCCCGTCAAAACCGAAAACTTGAGCGAGCACCACATGCACAGCGAGTGGTACAACATCCCGCCCGAAACCGTGCAAGCCATCGCCGAATGCCGCGCACGCGGCGGTCGTGTGGTGGCCGTGGGCACGACCAGCGTGCGCACATTGGAGAGTTGGGCGCAGACGGGTCTCACCAGCGGTGACACCAGCATCTTCATCACGCCGGGCTTTCAGTTCCGCGTGGTGGACGTGCTCATCACCAACTTTCACCTGCCCAAAAGCACCTTGCTCATGCTGGTGAGCGCCTTCACCGGCTTTGAGCACATGCACGCCTTGTACCGACACGCCATCGCACAGGGCTACCGATTTTTCAGTTACGGCGACGCCATGTTGTTGGAGAAAAAACCATGTTGAAGTTCGACGTCTTGCAGCAAGACCTCAGCAGCCATGCGCGCCGCGGCACGCTCACGCTCAACCACGGCGTGGTGCAAACCCCCATCTTCATGCCCGTGGGCACTTATGGCACGGTCAAAGGCGTGACGCCACAAAGCCTGGAAGACATGGGCGCGCAAATCATCTTGGGCAACACCTTCCACCTGTGGATGCGCCCCGGCCACGAGGTCATGAAAAGCTTCGGCGGCTTGCACGGCTTTGAGCAGTGGCACAAACCCATCCTCACCGACTCGGGTGGCTTTCAGGTGTGGTCGCTCGGCGACATGCGCAAGATCACGGAAGACGGCGTGACCTTTGCGTCGCCCGTCAACGGCGACAAGCTCTTCATGTCGCCCGAGGTGAGCATGCAGATCCAGACCAACCTGAACTCGGACATCGTGATGCAGCTCGACGAGTGCACGCCGTACGAGACCAAAGGCCAGCTCACCACCGAAGCGCAAGCGCGCCACTCCATGGAGATGAGCCGCCGCTGGGCCGTGCGCTCCAAGACCGAATTAGAGCGCTTGGAGAACCCCAACGCCTTGTTCGGCATCGTGCAAGGCGGCATGTTCGAACACTTGCGCCAAGAGTCGCTGGAGGCTTTGGTGGAGATGGACTTCCCCGGCTACGCCATTGGTGGCGTGAGCGTGGGCGAGCCCAAAGAGCAGATGCTGCAAATCATGGCGCACACGCCGCACCGGCTGCCCGCGAACAAGCCGCGCTACCTGATGGGCGTGGGCACACCCGAAGACTTGGTGCAAGGCGTGGCCGACGGCGTGGACATGTTCGACTGCGTCATGCCCACCCGCAACGCCCGCAACGGCACGATGTTCACCCGCTTTGGCGACCTGAAGATCCGCAACGCCCGC
>JBEDCE010000104.1:0-6772 GCA_041176905.1 Pseudomonadota bacterium | reverse complement strand
GGCGAAAACTCTGCAAGGTGTCGCTGTACAAGGCCAGCTGCACTGGGTCGTTTCTCTGTCGCCAGCCCTTTTCTTTGGCAAAGTCCAGGTACTCTCGGTTCCAGTTGCGCATGTAATGCATGGACTCGGGCATGTGGTACTGAAAAACGCAATTGTTTTTCTCGTACATCTCCCACTGATTGGGATTGGGCTCACCCTTGAGGTGGCTCTGGCCGTCCTTGCCGCGCCAGCCCATCAGAAAGCCGATGCCGGGCGTGGGCTGGAAGTTGACGATGAAGTCGGTATAACCCTTGAATTTTCGCTCACCCTCGGGTGTGGTGAAAGCCGGGAACTTCAGGCGCGCGGCCAGTTCGATCAACACCTCCTGAAACGGCCGGCATTCACCCAAGGGCTTGACCACGGGGACGCGCACGGAATCCACCGGGCCGTCGAATTCCGAGATCGGCCGGTCCAGCATGCCCATGACGTCGTGCCGCTCGAGGTAGGTGGTGTCGGGCAACACCAGATCAGCGAAGGCCACGGTCTCGCTCTGGAAGGCGTCGCACACCACCAAAAAGGGAATCATGTGCTCGCCGTGCTCGTCCTTGCGGTTGAGCATTTCGCGCACCGCCGAGGTGTTCATCGAGCTGTTCCAAGCCATGTTGGCCATGAAGATGAGCAAGGTGTCGATGCGGTAGGGATCGCCTTTGACGGCGTTGGTGATGACGTTGTGCATCATGCCGTGGGCCGCCAACGGATGCTCCCAAGAGTAGGCGTGGTCAATGCGCATCGGCGAGCCATCGGGGTTGATCGCCAATTCTTCTGGGCTGGCTGGAAAACCCAGTGGTGCAGCGTTCAGCGGCGTGTTGGGCTGGACCATGGCCGGGTCGCTGAAGGGCCGGTAGTTGGGCACGATGTGGCGTGGGTACGGTGCCTTGTGGCGAAAGCCCCCCGGTGCGTCAATGGTGCCCAACAAGCTCATCAGCACCGCGAGCGAGCGCACGGTCTGAAAGCCGTTGGAATGCGCCGCCAAACCGCGCATGGCGTGGAAAGCAACCGGACGTGCTTGGGTGGTGGGATGCACCTTGCCCCAAGCGTCGGTCCAGGCAATGGGCAGCTCAAAGGCCTGCTTGAACGCCGCGTCGCCCATCTCCTGAGCGAGCTGGCGGATGCGCTCGGCCGCGATACCGGTGATGGCGCTGGCCCACTCAGGCGTGCAGCTGTCCACGCGCTCGCGAAGCAGCTGAAAGGAAGGCGCCACCCGCGTGCCGTCGGCCAGCGTGTAGTGGCCTTCCAGCGCCGGGTCGCAGCCGTCGGCAATGCCTTCGGGGTAGGCGTTCTTGACGCCGCCGCTGGTCTTGTCCCAAATCAGTTTGTTGTGTGGGTGCCGACCGTCGCCCGGCGGGCCTTTGGCTGGGTCGGGGTCAAAGGCGAACAAGCCTTCGCGCTCGCCCTCGTCCAACACCACCAGCTGCGGGCCGTTGGTGAAGCGTTTCACGAACGCATGGTCAAACTGATCGGTGCGGATCAGCTCGTGCAGCAAGGCCATCAACAAAGCGCCATCGGTGCCGGGTTTGATCGGAATCCATTCGTCGGCAATCGCCGAGTAGCCCGTGCGTATCGGGTTGATGGAAATGAAGCGCCCACCGCCGCGTTTGAACTTGGACAGTGCCACCTTGAGCGGGTTGCTGTGGTGGTCTTCGGCCGTGCCCAGCATGACAAAGAGCTTGGCGCGCTCCAAGTCGGGCCCGCCAAACTCCCAGAAGCTGCCACCCACGGTGTAGATCATGCCAGCGGCCATATTGACCGAACAAAAGCCGCCATGAGCCGCGTAGTTGGGTGTGCCGAACTGACGTGCAAACAGGCCGGTCAGGGCCTGCATCTGGTCGCGCCCGGTGAATAGGGCAAACTTTTTGGGATCGGTGGCTCGAATTTTGGCCAAGCGCTCGGTCAGCAGCTCAAGGGCACGCTCCCAAGAAATGACATCGAACTCACCAGCACCACGCTCGCTGCCCGGTTTGCGCAGCAGCGGCTGGGTCAGGCGCGCGGGCGAAATCTGCTTCATGATGCCCGCCGAGCCTTTGGCACAGATCACGCCTTTGTTGAGCGGGTGGTTGGGGTTACCGTCGATGTAGCGCACTTCGGGGCCGTTGTCACCCTCGCGCAAGTGAACGCGAATGCCGCAGCGGCAGGCACACATGTAGCAGGTGGTGCACTTGACTTCGGTGTCGGCGGTGGGCGTGGGCTGCTGCAGCGGATCGTGCAGCGGCTCGGAGGAAAGAAAACCGAACATGCCTTGTCTCCAGATGGTGAGTGTGGTGCAGTTTTACCGTCTATTGAATCAGCAGCGGTATGCAAACATTGCTCATACTATAAAGTATGGCTAAAAAGTAAAAGCGCATAAAAATGGATGAGATAACCTGAAAAATGAATCAATCAGAACATGCTTCCCTGCCCTCGCGACTGCGTTTTTCGCTCAAGCAACTGGAGGTGTTTGTGGCGATTGCCCAAGGTGGCTCAGCGCGAAGCGCGGCCCAGCGGGTCGCGCGCTCACAGTCAGCAGCCAGCGCCGCGCTGGCGGAGTTGGAGCACACGCTGGCGGTGGAACTGTTTGACCGCATCGGTCGGCGTCTGGTGCTCAATGAGAATGGCCGTGCGATGTTGCCCGGCGTTCTGGCGCTGCTCAACCACGCAGCCGAGCTGGAAAGCCTGTTCACCGAAGAACACGCCGCCCCTTTGCGGCTGGCCGCCAGCTTGACCATTGGCGAATACCTGCTGCCCAACCTGATCGCGCAGTGGCAACACCAGCACCCCGCCAGCCACGTGCGCCTCAGTATTGCCAACACCACCGATGTCATCGCCACCGTGGTCAACATGGAGGCCGACTTGGGCTTTATTGAGGGCTCTCAAACCCACCCCGATCTGCTGGTCAAGCCGTGGCTGACCGATGAGATCATGGTGGTGGCCGCACCCGGCCATGTGCTGGGTTCAGGCACGGTGGGCACGGACAAGATGAACAAAGCCCAACTGCGTGCTGCCACCTGGATCGTGCGCGAGCTGGGCTCAGGCACCCGCCAGGCCACCGACGAGTGGCTGATCCAGCACTTGGGGCAGGTCAAGGTGGGTTTTGAGTTGGGCAGCACCGAAGCCATCAAGCGGCTGGCAGCGGCCGGCGCCGGTCTGGCTTGCGTGTCGCGTTACGCGGCGCTGGACGACCTGCGCTCGGGGCGGCTGGCCGAGGTCAAAACCAGCCTCCCCCCCTCACGCCGCAGGCTGGCCATGGTCTTGCGCAAAGACAAACGGCTGGGCAGGGCCACCACCGACTTCATGGCACATTGCCAGGCGGGGTGAGCAGCGAGCGCCTGCGGCGCCCACCTCTGCCTGTCCTCAGACGTAGTCTTTGTATTTGTCCAAGAAACGCACCGGCTTGGACAGCGCATCACGGCGGAACGGGTCGCCCAGTTCGCGGGTACACATCACTTCGATGACGCAGGTCTTGCCTTCGTTCATCTGCATGTCCACCGCTTTCTTCAAAGCTGGGCCGACGTCTTCCAAGCGGTCCACGACGATCGCCTCTGCGCCCATGGCGCGCGCCATGTCGGACCAGCTTTCGTTTTCCAACTCGGCGGCCACAAAGCGGCGGTTGTAGAAGTCCACTTGGTTTTTCTTCTCCGCACCCCACTGGCGGTTGTGAAACACCACCGCGGTCACGGGAATGTCGTGGCGCACCGCGGTGAGGATTTCGACCATGCTCATGGCCCAAGCGCCGTCGCCAGCGTAGGCAATCGCAGGACGGTCCATGGCGGCGAGCTTGGCACCGATGATGGTGGGCAAGGCGTAGCCGCAGTTACCAAAACTCATGGGAGCGAAGAAGCTTCGCGGCTCTTCAAAACGCAGGTAGCTGTTGGCCACCGAGTTGATGTTGCCGATGTCGGTGGACACCATGACGCGCGGGGGCATGGCTTTCTCCAACTCGCGCAAAACCTGTCGTGGGTGCAGGTACTGACCGCCATTGAAGGTGGTTTCTTTTTTGCTCTCTTCGATCATGTCCAAGCTGAACGCGTCCTTCTCGTGCGTCCACTCGTTCAGTTCTTTTTCCCAAGCGGCTTTTTCGCTGGCAATCGTTTTGGCGCGCGCCTCTTTGCTGGCATCACAGGCCAGGGTTTTACCGGCGAGTCGGCGGCTCAGATCGGCCGCGGTGGCTTTGGCGTCACCGCAAATGCCCACCGAAATTTTCTTGACCAAGCCCAAGTTGGTGTGGTCGGCCTCGACTTGGATGATCTTGGCCGTTTTGGGCCAGTAGTCCAAGCCGTGCTGCGGCAAGGTGCCAAAGGGACCCATGCGCGAACCCAAGGCGATCACGACGTCGGCTTGAGCGATCAACTTCATCGCGGCTTTGGAACCTTGGTAGCCCAAAGGGCCGGCCCACAGCGGGTGGCTGGCGGGGAAGGCGTCGTTGCGCAAATAGCCAGTGACCACGGGCGCGCCCAAGCGCTCTGCCAAGGCTTGGCATTCTTTGACCGCGTCGCCCATGACCACGCCGCCACCGGCCAAGATCACAGGGAATTTCGCACCAGCCAACAGCTCGGCCGCTGCAGACAAAGAAGCCTCTCCACCGGGGCCACGGTCCACGCGCTGGGGCTTGGGAATTTCGCACTCGATTTCGCCGTAGAAATAATCGCGGGGAATGTTGAGTTGGGTGGGACCGTTGTCGCTCATGGCGCGGTCAAAACAGCGTGCGGTGTACTCGGCCATGCGCTTGGGGTGCGTCACATGTCCTTGGTACTTGGTGAACTCTTGGAACATCGGCAGCTGGTGCGCCTCCTGAAAGCCACCCAAGCCAATGCCGGTTGTGCCCGTCTCGGGGGTGATGATCACCACCGGGCTGTGTGCCCAATAAGCGGCGGCGATGGCGGTCACGCAATTGCTGATGCCAGGGCCGTTTTGGCCGATCACCACACCGTGACGGCCCGAGACCCGGGCGTAGCCATCGGCCATGTGCGCTGCACCTTGCTCGTGAACCACCGGGATCAAACGGATGCCGGCGGGTGCGAAAATGTCCATGGCGTCCATGAAGGCGGAGCCCATGATGCCGAACATGTCGGTCACGCCGTTGGCGACCAAGGTTTCCACAAACGCCTCTGAAGGCGTCATTTTTTGAACACCGCTGACGACGGTGCGCTTGTCGATGGGGGCTTTGCTCATGGGGCTCTCCTGCGGCTCGGGCCGACGGTTGGGTTGTCTTAAATTGAAACGGTTCATTCCAGTTTTTGAAATGTAGCGTCACTATAGGCAAGAGCACCTGATTGGTCAAACGAAATTTCACTTTTCGGAACATTTATGGTGTTTTATTGAAATTAAACTATGATCCACACCATGAAAGCCGTGTCCCACACCCCCGCAACGCCGGTTGAGATCAACGGCGACACGCCCACCCTGCGCCTGTTTTCGCTGCTTGAGGTGGTGGCGTCCAAAGACCAGTTTTTCTCACTGCAGGGCTTGTCTGAAGAGACCAACATCCCCAAACCCACCTTGCACCGCATGCTGCAACAACTCGAGAGCGCGGGCCTGCTCGAGCGCAGCGCCGACAGCCGCCAGTACGGCACCGGCATCCGCCTGCGCAAATTGGCTGAGAACCTGCTGATCAACGACACTTTTCACGGCGCGCGCCATGGGGTTTTGCGGGCCTTGGTTCATGAGGTGGGCGAGAGTTGCAACCTCACGGCGCTCAGCGGCGGCGAAGTGATGTATTTGGACCGCGTAGAGACGCCTGCACCGCTGCGCTTTTATTTGCATTCGGGCTCGCGGGTGCCGGTGCATTGCTCGGCCAGTGGCAAGTTGTTTTTGGCCGGCATGACGCCTGCCCAACGCCAACGCTTGCTGTCTCACACACCGCTGGAGGCGTTCACCCACCAAACCTTGACTCAGTGGGACGCCTTGGAAGAGGAGATCAAGCAGGTCAAGCGCCAAGGGTTCGCTCTGGACAACGAAGAGTTCTTACCCGGTCTGTTGTGCGTGGCGGTCAAGGTGCCCTCGGCCACGGGCCGCTCCAACCTGTGCGTGGCCGTGCAAGCGCCCATCATGCGATTGACACCCGACAAAGCGCTGTTGCTCTTGCCGGCCCTGCACCGCGCCGCCGATGCACTCAGCCGCATCGAAAACGACGCCCTCGATTCTCTGCTGCCGCCCAGCGCTTAAACGCTGGTGCGATGCCAGCGCCACACCACGAAAGCACCCGAATGTCCGAATCGCTCGCTTCGCCACCCCGCCACCTGGTCTCCGTGCGAGACACCTTTGGCATCGACACCGACATGCAAGTGCCGGCCTTTGTCGAGCCCACCGAGCATGTCCCCGACACCGACAGCACCTACCGATTCAACCCTTCGGTCACCTTGGCCTTGCTCGCTGGCTTCGCACGCGACAGACGAGTCATGGTCCAAGGCCTGCACGGCACGGGCAAGTCGACCCACATCGAACAGGTCGCCGCTCGCTTGAATTGGCCGTGTGTGCGCGTGAACTTGGACGGTCACGTCAGCCGCATGGACTTGGTGGGCAAAGACGCCGTGGTGATTCGCGATGGCCAACAGGTGACCGAATTTCAAGAAGGTATCGTGCCGTGGTCGCTGCAACGCCCCATGGCCTTGATTTTTGACGAGTACGACGCGGGCCGACCCGACGTGATGTTCGTGATCCAACGCATCTTGGAGCGCGATGGCCAGTTCACCCTGATGGACCAAAACCGGGTGCTCAAGCCCAACCCCTTCTTTCGCCTGTTCGCCACCGCCAACACCGT
>JBEDCE010000103.1:0-6916 GCA_041176905.1 Pseudomonadota bacterium | reverse complement strand
GCACCTGAGACCCTACAACGTCACGCCCGACGCGCTGTTGGTGAATTTCAAGTCGGTGCTCATGCACTTCACGCCCGATCCCGAAGCTGGCGTGGCCCGCGTGCGCAGCGAGCCGCCCTTGGCCGGTTTGACGGTGGACGCAAGCGTGCCTCTGACCACACGCGCCTGTGTCGATTGGCGCTTGCGCCTGCAAGCGGATTTTTCCGACCCCAACGCCATTCGCCTCTTGGGCACGTACGCCGAAGCCTGTGGCACCAACGTGTGGCCGGTGGCCTACCAAGACCCGCCAAGCTTCGCCGCACGGGCGCTGGAAGGGTTGTGGCGTCAAGGCGGTGGCGCTTTAACAGGCCGCGTGCGCAGCGGCACAAGGCCCGCGGCGGCGCGTTTGCTCTTGTCGGCCGACTCGCTGCCACTGCGCGACATCATGGCCGACGTCAACCAGTTCAGCAACAACGTGATGGCACAGCAGGTGTTTTTGAGTTTGACCGCACCGCCTGCGGTGGCCCGGTTTGAACGTTCGCGCGAGGTGCTGGCGCGTTGGTGGACCCGCACCTTTGGCTTGGACGTGGCAGCGCCCGTGGTGGACAACGGCTCGGGGCTGTCGCGCCAAGAGCGCATCACCCCTTCAGCGTTGCTGCACTTGTTGCGCCACGCCGCCCAACACCCCGAGGCCTTGGCATTCCAGCAATCGCTGGCCGTGGCTGGGGTGAACGGCACGACGCGTCGCTTGGCGCAGCGCCCCAACAGCTTGGCCAATGGCCGAGCTTGGATCAAAACCGGTACGCTGCGCGACGTGGCGGGCATCGCGGGTTATGTGGACACGCGCAGTGGTCAGCGTTTGGTGGTCATTGCGTTCATCCACCACGAGCGCGCCAACCAAGGGCGTGCGGCCTTGGACGCGGTGTTGGAGTGGGCCGCCGAACAGCGGCTATAGACCTTAGGCCGCGGCGCGTTGCAAGCGGTCGCGCACGCCGTCCCACACCAGCTCGGGCGGTGGGGTGTGCACCCAAATCGTTTCTCGCCCGGGGGTGTCCAAACGGCGCAGCACCGCGAACACTTCATGGGCACAAGCCGCGGCTTCAGCGGGCATGCGTTCAACCAGCAAGCCTTCGGGCACAGCCACCTCCGCTCGGGCATACACCGCAAAACGGCCCGAAACCCGATCGTCTGGGCTCAAAGCTTCAAACGCGGCCATGAGTTGCGGGGTGTCGCCCAAAACGACACGGGCTTGTGGCGCGTAATGCGAGGCCAAGGAACCCGAGACCTTGGGGGCTTGTGCGTCGGCGGCGTGCACCGCTTGACCGCACGCTTGAGCGATCTGTTCGGCCGTGATCATGCCAGGGCGCAACACAAAAGGCTCGCCACGTGTGGCGTCCACGATGGTCGACTCGATGCCCACGCTGCAAACGCCACCGTCCACGATGATCAGCTCGGCTTCGCTCAAGGTCTCAAATTCGCTCGCCACGTGGGCTGCCGTGGTGGGGCTCACGCGGCCAAATCGGTTGGCGCTGGGCGCGGCCACGCCCCACACGCCCCAGCGCTGAGCGGCCAACAACAAGGCTTGTGCGGTGGGGTGCTCGGGACAGCGCAGGCCCACACTGGCGTGGCCGCCGGCCGCGGCTGTGGCCACACCGTCGCGGCGCGGCAAGATCAGCGTCAGCGGGCCGGGCCAAAAAGCCTGCATCAGGGCCCATGCAAACGGCGGCACGCTGTGGGCATAACGGCCCACCAAGGCCTGCCAGGCTGCTTCACCCGGCGCCTCGGGCGCTGGGATGTGCACGATCAGCGGGTGGTCGCTTGGGCGGCCTTTGGCGGCAAAAATGCGCGCCACGGCGGTCGGGTTGTCGGCATCGGCCGCCAAACCGTAGACGGTTTCGGTGGGCATGCCCACCAAGCCCCCGGCCACCCAGTGGCGCGCAGCCGCTTCGAAGGTGGCGCGCTCAGGGGGCCAGCAGCGCAGGGTCATGACGCCAAGGCTTGCATCGAGGGCAAGCCCAGCAAAGCCAAGACCTGCTCGGTGGTTTCGCGCACCTGCGCCACGCTCGCGCCGGTGATGTTGAGGTGGCCCATCTTGCGGCCCGGGCGCGCGCTGAGCTTGCCGTACAGGTGCAAATGGGTGCCGGGCAAGGCCAGCAAACGGTCCCACGGGGGCGTGGTGGGGGCAGCGCTGGCGTCGCCTTGGGGCCACCACAAATCGCCCAAGAGGTTGACCATGGTCGCGGGGCTGTGCTGCACCGGCTCGGGCAGCGGCAAACCGACCAAGGCGCGCACCTGCGCTTCGAACTGCGAGTAGCTGCATGCGTTTTGGGTGTAGTGGCCGCTGTTGTGCGGGCGCGGCGCCATCTCATTGACCACCAAGCTGTCGCGGCCCGTGCCATCGTCCACCACAAAATACTCCACACACAAGACACCGACGTAGCCCAAGTGTTGGGCCAAAGCGCGGGTGGTCGCTTGGGCGCGCAGCGCCAACTCGGCGTCGACCGCGCCTTCGTAGACCTCGGTGAGCGCCAAAATGCCATCGCGGTGGGTGTTTTTTTGCACCGGAAACGCCACCGTCTGACCATCGGCGCCACGCGCCACGATCACCGACAGCTCGCTGCGCAAAGCCAGGCGCTTTTCCAGCACACAAGGCACTTGGCCCAAGGCCTGCCACGCTTGGGCCAAGGCCTCAGGCGTGTTGACGCGGGCTTGGCCCTTGCCGTCGTAGCCCATGCGGGTGGTTTTCAAAATGCCGGGCAACAAACCCGCGTCGATTGAGGCCAAGTCGCTCACGTGCTCGATCGCGGCAAACGGCGCGGCGCGCACGCCGCTGACCGGGGCACAGGCATTGAAATGGGTTTTCTCTTGCACCCGGTCTTGCGCCACCGCCACACAAACGGCCGCCGGGGCCACGGTGCGTTGGGCAGCCAGGGTCTGCAACGACTGCGCGGGCACGTTTTCAAATTCGGTGGTGATGGCATCGGCCACGGCGCACAGGGCTTGCAAACCCTCCGGGTCGTCGTAAGCGGTGACGATGTGGTGGTGGCTGATCAGCCCCGCGGGGCTTTGGGCATCCGGATCGAGCACGGCAGTGAAGTAACCCATGGCCTGAGCGGCCTGCACGAACATGCGGCCCAATTGGCCGCCACCCATGACGCCCACGGTGATGGGCCGCTGGTTCACCCCAGTGCTGCCGGGCAACAAAGGCGACTGGCTCATAAGGGCAGCTTCATGTCGCGTGCAGCTTGGGTTTGCGCGGCGCGAAAGGCGTGCAAACGCTGGCGCAATTCGGGGTTGTGGTTGGCCAACAAGGCCACGGCAAACAAAGCGGCGTTGGCCGCACCCGCGGTACCAATGGCAAAGGTGGCCACGGGCACGCCCTTGGGCATTTGCACGATGCTGTGCAGGGAGTCGACACCTTGGAGGTGTTTGCTGGGCACTGGCACGCCCAAGACGGGCACCACGGTTTTGGCTGCGATCATGCCGGGCAGGTGGGCCGCGCCACCAGCGCCCGCGATGATGGCCTGCAGGCCTCGGCCCTCTGCGGCTTCGGCGTAAGCAAACATCTCGTCGGGCATGCGGTGGGCCGAAACGACCTGGGCCTCAAAGCCGACTTCAAACTGCTGCAGAATCTGGACTGCCGATTCCATGGTGTCCCAGTCCGAGCTGGAACCCATGACAATGCCGATTGGTATGGTGTTCATCGCCGAATTTTACTTTTTCACACACAGCTGCCCGAAATGATCAACGTCACCACCGAGAACTTCAAAACCGATGTCATCGAAGCCTCCCACCGCATTCCCGTGTTGGTGGATTTTTGGGCGCCTTGGTGCGGCCCTTGCAAAGTCATCGGCCCCTTGCTCGAAAAGATCGAAGCCGAATACGGCGGACGCTTCAACTTGGTCAAAATCGACTCCGACCAAGAGCAAGAATTGTCTGGTGCCTTCGGCATTCGCAGCATCCCCACCTGCGTGTTGATGATCGCGGGCAAGCCGGTCGACGGCTTCATGGGCGCGCTGCCTGAAGGCCAGATCAAAGCGTTTTTGGACAAACACCTGCCCGCGGGTGACGCCCAGATGGCCGACGATGCGCCGATGGACGAAGCGGGCGAAGAAGACCCGGCACAAATCTTGGAGCGCTTGCACGCCGAGTTGCAACAAAACCCCAACAACCACGAAGCCCGCGCCGAACTGGCGCAGCGCCTGATCGAATTCGGTTTGCTGGACGACGCGGCCAACACCTTGGCCCCAGGCCTGAACCAGATTCCGCCGCAATTGCGTTTGGAAGCCATGAACCACTGGTTGCTGGCGCTGCGTTTTGTGGACCAAGACCCCGAAGGCAGCCGCGGCGTGGACCACTGGGACGCCTTGATCGCCGCCAACAAACGCGACTTCCCTGCGCGCATGGCCAAGACCCGTTTGCTGATCGCCACCGGCGACTGGCCCGCGGCCTTGGACGAGTTGCTGGAAATCGTCATGCGCGACCGCGCTTGGGAAAACGAACTGGCCCGCAAGACTTTTGTGGCGCTGCTCGAACTGATGACGCCTGCGGCGAAAAAAGTGGACCCCAGCACCATCGGCAAATCGGCCGGTGGCATTGAGTTAGCCGGCCAAGCCGCAGCCCAACTCGATCCCCAAAGCGAAATGATTTCGCGCTACCGGCGCAAGCTCAGCATGGCTTTGAACTGACGCCCGCCGACATCACGAACAAAGCGACGCCGCCTCCGACACGGACGGCCCGCGTTCACACCAGGTCATCGGTCTTGCGAGCCAGGTAGTAGCCGTAGCTCACAAAAGCCCGATGACGCTCGTACAGATCGATCTCCAAGGCCTCTGCCGCCACCACCGCTTGAGCGGGTGCGCTGGACCCGTGCCTGACCAAGAAGTCTGGGAATCGTTGCTGCATGGGGCGGTAGTAGGCATCGAGCCAGCAAGCCTCATCCAAGGTGAAGTACCCGATGGGCGTGTAGCCGTTGCGCTCCAGCACGGCCATCTTGGATGAAGCCGTCCCCACTTCCGCGTACTGCTCCTGCCAGTGGGCCTCGAGCTCGGCAGGCCGGTGGTCGGTGAGCCAAGTCAGCTCGGAGACGGCCAAGATGCCGCCGGGCTTGAGGAGTTCGCGCCACTGCCTGACTCCGTTTTCGAATCCCATGTTGTAGATCGCGCCTTCCGACCAGATTGCATCCAAGCTGCTGGGCTCGATGGGCAGCGCGTCCATCGATGCATTCAGGGTTTCGATGCGATCGGCCACTCCCGCACGTGATGCACGCGATTTCAAAACGTCGAGGAACTCGGGCAGAAAGTCGACGGCGAGGATGTGTGCGTCGAGTGCTTGAGCGAGCACCAGTGTCGAGGCGCCCGTGCCACATCCCATGTCGGCGATCTTCAAGCTGCGCCGATTCAACAGCCCCGAGAGTTCGATGGCGCGCCGCGTTGGCGCCTCGCCGCCAGGGCCTTGGCGGTCCGCCGAGAGGTGAAGGTCTATCAACAGCTTGATATCGTCCATGGGGTCCATTGGCTCCGTGATGCGTGGGGTGTTGGCGCGTGGCTCCAGTGGGTGATTGTCACCTGCGCGTGCGTTTAAAAACCGGATCGCGGCTTGGGGTTTTCGGGGGGGCGGCCCAACCCTTTGTTCGCTGGACCGGGGCACCGGGGTGCCCTGCGCCGCTCATGTCCCCCGACGGCCTGTGGCCGTCTCCTCCTTGACTTCGCTATGCAGGACACCCCGGCGCGCCGGTCCGGGGGGTGGTACGCCTGGGTCTTGTTCATGTCACTTACGCGAGCAATTATTTGATGTTTCGCACCACCGAGTGCACGCGGTAGGTTCCATAGCTCAGCAGCGTGGTCAGGAACACATCCAGATCCGCCTGCTCGGACTCCACCACCAAGTGGTAACACCCTTCACCGGCGGTTTTGCTGGCTTCGACGATCTCAGGTGCGGCTTTCACGAAGCGCTCAAAGTCCTCAAAACGCAGGCTGTTCATGAACACCGTGACCAAGTGACGCCCCGGCGCGGCGATGCGGGCATGAAAACCGGTGATGACACCTTCATCCTGCAAACGCTGGACCCGCATGGCCACGGCTTGGCCCGAGAGGTGCACGCGCCGACCAATGTCTTGCCAGCTCATGCGGGCCTGCTGGCGAAGCACATCAATGATGGCGCGGTCGAGTTTGTCCATGATTTACAAATTGAAAGTGACAACCCCGTATTTCGGGACAGATGCAAGGACAAACACCCCTGCGGTTTCGGACAATGCGAAGCTTTGGAATGAGGAAACTGTGGTGAACATCGAAAAACGCATCGAATTGCTGGAGGACATTTTGGCCCCTTGGGCGCCCGCGATGGGCGCGGACGGTGAAGGATACAAAAACCATTGTTACCGAATGCTCCATTTCACGCAGGCTTTGTACCCCTGCGATTCGTCCGAAAAACACAAACTGGTGATCGCTGCCGCGCACCACGACATCGGCATCTGGAGCGCCCACACCGTGGATTACCTGCCCCCTTCTCGCACCGAAGCGCTGCGTTACCTGCAAGCGCAGGGCAAGACCGCGTGGTCAGAAGAGGTCGCGCTGATGATCGACGAACACCACAAGCTGACCCGTTTCAAGGACCCCAAGTTTCCCTTGGTGGAGGCTTTCCGTCGCGGAGACTTGGTGGATTTTTCGATGGGCTGGCTGCGTCAGGGCGTGCCTGCCGCGTTCGTGCGGGAGGTGCAGGCCGCCTTCCCGAACGCGGGATTTCACAAAATGCTCATGCGTTCGGCGGGGCAGTGGTTTCGCCAACACCCCTTATCGCCACCGCCTTTCATGAAGTGGTGACCAGGTCTGAGCTGGGTCGGAGGGCGAAGCGAAGTCCAGGAGGAGGGCCGGGCAAAGCCCGGGCCGGGGGACATGAGCGCAGCCCTCCGCCCCAGTTCAGACCCGGCACAGAAGGG
>JBEDCE010000102.1:0-6938 GCA_041176905.1 Pseudomonadota bacterium | reverse complement strand
CGGCACCGCCCCCCCGCCGGCCCGCCCCGCGGTGGAGGCGCTGGGGCGCGCCCACCACCGCCATCGGGTCCTGGCCCATCCGGCAGGTGCCCACCGGGTGGTAGACCGAGTCGGCGTTCTGGCGAATCCATTGTTCCAGTTGTTCGTCGCTGCGCGCATCGGCAGACGCTCCCCACTCTTGGCCATACGCGGCCAATGCGGGTTGGGACAAGATGTTTTGGGCTTGGCGAACACCGTCGCGCAAGCGCTGCAGGTCACGCGGCTCGCTCAAAAATTGTGGGTCGATCAAAGGGGCGCTGTGCGGGTTGCGGTCGGCCAGTTGCACGCGGCCTCGGCTGTCCGGTTGCAACAGACACACATGCAGCGAATAGCCGTGGCCCAGCGTCAGTTGACGTCCATGGTCCACCAGTTTGGCCACCACAAAGTGCAGCTGAATGTCCGGGTGCGCCTCTTCGGGCCGGCTTTTGTAAAACGCACCGCCTTCTGCAAAATTGGTCGTCAGGCGTCCCTTGCGGTGTTGACGCCAAGCCCACAGGGCCTGCAGGGTGTGCCATGCGCCTTGGGGTGAGACGCCGATCAAATCGGTGTGTCCCGGCGCGTCGGCCACCAGCACCGCATCCGGGTGGTCGTGCAGGTTTTCACCCACGCCGGGCAAATCGTGCAGCACCTCGATGCCCAGGCTTTTCAGGTGCGCAGCGGGCCCAATGCCCGAACGCATGAGGATGGCGGGGGAGTGAAAAGCACCCGCGCTCAACATGACCTCGCGCCGGGCGGTCAAGGTCAGCGCTTGGCGGTCCTGCAAGGCATGCACCTGCCGTGCCGCGCCGTCCACCAAGCCAATGCGGTCCACGGTGACGCCGGTCATGACATGCAAATTGGGGCGGCCCCGATGGGGCGTGAGGTAGGCCTTGGCGGCGCTGAAACGTTCACCCGCTTTCTGCGTGACTTGGTACAGACCCACGCCCTCTTGCGTCGGGCCATTGAAATCGGTGGTGAGCGGCAAACCCGCTTGCACACCCGCCTCCACAAAGCGGTGTGAAAACACGTTGGGGGCTTGCAGATCGGCCACGTTCAAGGAGCCATATTGGGCATGCCATTCGTTGTGGATGCGCTCGTTGTGCTCGGCCTTCAGAAAGTAGGGCAAGACCTCGGCCCAAGACCAACCCGCGCAACCCATCTGGGCCCAGGTGTCGTAGTCAACCTGTTGGCCACGGATGTAGGCCATCGCGTTGGTGGAGCTGGAGCCGCCCAAGGTGCGGCCACGCGGCTGAAAACCGACGCGGCCGTTCAAGCCGGGCTGTGGCACGGTGTGCAGGCCTTGCGACACCAGGTCCACCCGGGCCATGAGCGCGATGCCCGCGGGGCAATGGATCAAGGCACTGGTGTCGGGCGGCCCGGCCTCTAGCAGGGCGACCTGCACGCTGGGGTCTTCGCTCAGGCGGCTGGCCAGCACACAACCGGCCGAGCCACCGCCCACGATCACGTAGTCAAATTCCATGAGTGCCCCGATAAAGCTGAGTGCTGCCAATATAAGGGTTCGGGCCGAGGGCGCCCCAGTCGCCGACCATTCACAATGGCCCGAAACAGGAGAACCCGCATGGTGCATGGCTTCATGGATGATGACTTTGTGCGTTGTTTCAAGGTGCGCAGATGAGCACGCCTGCGCTCGCGCACGAACAGCCTTGGCAAGACAAGCGGTGGTGGTGGCTGCTCAGCCCCGCTATCCCATTGGTCTTCACGGGCTCGATGTTGGCCGCCGTTGGGACGGGTGTGTGGTGGTGCATGCTGCTGGCCCCACTCATCATCCACGTTTGGCTCCCCTTGCTCGACCGGGTTTTTGGCGAAGATTTCAGCAACCCGCCCGAATCGGCCGTGGCGCAACTCGACGGGGATGTGTTTTACCGCGTCCTGGTGTGGGCCTATGTGCCCGTGCAAGTGATGGGCACGGTCTTGGGGGCTTGGATGGCGGTCTCGCAGCCACTGCCCTGGATGGGCTACGTCGCTTTGGTGTTCACGGTGGGCGCCATCAACGGCGTGGGCATCGGCACAGCGCATGAGTTGGGCCACAAAAAAGAAAGCCTGGACCGGTGGTTGTCCAAGATCGCTTTGGCGCCCAGTGTGTACGGCCACTTTTTTGTGGAGCACAACCGCGGCCACCACAAACGCGTGGCCACACCCGAAGACCCGGCCAGCGCCCGCCTGGGCGAAAGCTTCTGGGCCTTTCTGCCGCGCTCGGTTGCGGGAAGCTGGCAATCGGCCTGGGCGCTGGAGCAAGAGCGCTTGAACAAACAAGGCATGAACGTTTGGCACCCCCAAAATCACAACCTCCAAGCCTGGGGCATGACGCTGCTCTTGTTTGGCGCGCTGGTGGCGTGGCTGGGCTGGGTGGTGCTGCCTTTTTTGCTGCTGCAGGCCGTGTACGCGGCCTCCATGCTGGAGGTGGTGAACTACGTGGAGCACTACGGCTTGATGAGACAAAAAGACGCCAGCGGCCGCTACGTGCGTTGCGAACCCGAGCACTCCTGGAACAGCAACCACCTGGTGGGCAACTTGTTGCTGTACCAGTTGCAAAGGCATTCGGACCACCACGCCCACCCCAGCCGTCGCTACCAAGCGCTGAGGCATTTCGAGACGGCACCGCAACTGCCCGCAGGCTACGCCACCATGATCACGGTGGCGTATTGGCCACGCCTGTGGTTCGCGTGGATGGACCCTCGCGTGATGGCGCACTATGGCGGAAACATGGACTTGACCAATTCACAAGCCTTGGCGGCCCAAAGGCTGAGCACACCCAACAAAGCCCATTAGGTTACCAGTTCGTAACAAAATTTCACCAATTCGAATACGATGGTTACTTGAACAGCCGCGCCGTTCGGGGTGGGCTGCAGCAACACACCCAACGAAAGTGAGATGGACATGGCCCTCAAAATTGGCATCAACGGATTTGGCCGCATCGGCCGCAACGTGCTGCGCAGCGCCGTGGCGAACTTCCCCGACGTCGAGATCGTCGCCATCAACGACCTGCTCGACCCCGATTACTTGGCTTACATGCTGAAGTACGACAGCGTGCACGGCCGATTCAAGGGCACGGTCGAGGTGCGCGGTCAGCACATCGTGGTCAACGGCAAAACCATTCGACTGAGTCAAGAGCGCGACCCGGCCCAGCTCAAGTGGGACGAGGTTGGCGCGGACGTGGTGATCGAATCGACCGGTTTGTTCTTGGACAAAGACAGCGCCAGCAAACACCTGGCCGCAGGCGCGAAAAAAGTCATCATCTCTGCGCCTTCCAAAGACGACACCCCGATGTTCGTCTACGGCGTCAACCACGCGACCTACGCTGGCCAAGCCATCATCAGCAACGCCAGCTGCACCACCAACTGCTTGGCCCCCGTGGCCAAGGTGCTCAACGACAAGTGGGGCATCAAGCGCGGCCTGATGACCACGGTGCACGCCGCCACCGCTACGCAAAAAACCGTGGATAGCCCGAGCAACAAAGACTGGCGCGGTGGTCGTGGCATTTTGGAAAACATCATTCCCAGCAGCACCGGGGCGGCCAAGGCCGTGGGCGTGGTCTTGCCCGAGCTCAAAGGCAAGCTCACGGGCATGGCGTTTCGGGTGCCGACCTCGGATGTGTCGGTGGTGGACCTGACGGTCGAGCTCAACAACGCCGCCACCTACGCCGAGATCTGTGCCGAGATGCAAGCGCAAAGCCAAGGCGCGCTCAGAGGGGTTTTGGGTTACACCACCGACAAAGTGGTGGCCACCGACTTCCGCGGCGAGACCTGCACCAGCGTGTTCGACGCCGACGCGGGCATCGCACTGGACAGCACCTTCATCAAAGTGGTGAGCTGGTACGACAACGAATGGGGCTACTCCAACAAATGCGTGGAGATGGCCCGAGTGGTGGGCCGTTAAGGGCAGGCTTGCAGGGTTTTGTCGGCCAATGCCGCGCCCAAGCCCATGATGGCTTGGCGCTGGGCCTCGGTGATGGCGGGCAAACGCAATGCCCAATTCACGGTTTCGGCACGTTCCACCGCCACGCGGGCCGTGCGAATGCCTTGTGCTTGCACTTTGCTTAACGCTTCTTTGGCGGCATCCTCGTTCGAGAACGTGCCCAAAGCCAGGCCAGGCGCCAAACGAGGCAGGGTGACATCGCGGTGATCAATCTTGAGTCGGCGCAAGGTGGCTTTGCGCTGGATCATGACATCGGACGATTCAAATTTGCCCCAATACACAATCCAGCGCCCGGGGCTTCGGTTTTCGCTCAAGGACCAAACACCTTCGGGCAAAGACAGAGTGCCCATGGCCTTGCGAAGGGCGTCGGCTTGGCCAGGGCTGAACCCGGGTGCCCACAAGCAGCTTTTGGGTTCGGTGAGCGCAACGCTATCGGTGGTGGGGGCCTCGGTGGGTTTATCGGCTGTCTCGGCTGCGCTGTTGAGCACGCGAATGGCTTGGGCTTGCACCTGTTGCTGCATGCGCTCGGGTTCACTCAGGCGCGCGGGCGCCCAGCCTTGAGCGGCCCACAGGCCTTGGCTCCACGAAAAAAACACGGCATTGGCGATCACCAACACCAGCAGCACCCATCTCAGCATGGTCGAACACTCACGGTAGAACTGGTCACACAAATCATGCCTTGAGACGTTTGCACTTGCAAACCGCCTTGAGCATCCACGCCTTGGGCGGTACCTTTTTGTCCATCCGACAGGGCCACGGTGCAACCCGACAAGGCGTCGCGTTGGGCGAACCCGATTTCAAAAGCAGAAAAGCCTTCGCGCTCGAAACGCAGGACATCGGTGATCAGGTTGGGCAACACGCGTGCCAGCACCGAACCGCGGGACTCAAGCGCACCGTCCATCAGCTCACACAAACCGGCGGGGGCTTGCGCTTCCATCGTGGCCCCAACGCTGGGCCAAGCCTGTGCGCTGGGCGTGTCCAGGTTGAGGCCCACACCGATGACCACGTAACGTTCAGGTCGCTGGGCGATGCTGGCGGTTTCCACCAAGATGCCGCCGACTTTGCGCTGTTGCCACCACAGGTCGTTGGGCCATTTCAAACGCAGATCGGGGTGCAAAGACCGCGCCAAACTCAAGCCCACCACCAGCGACAAGCCCGACCAATCGTGCGGTGCCAGCGGCAGGCCCAAAGAGAAGGTCAAGGCGCGGTGTGTGGCGGTGTGCCAGGCTTTGCCCATGCGTCCGCGACCCGCGGTTTGGGTTTCGGCGACCAAGACCGTGGGCTCGACCAAACCTTCGCGGGCTTGTTGCATCAAACGCGTGTTGGTGGAGTCGATGGTCGGTAGTATTTCGATCGACAGGCCCGGCAGCTGAGCCGACAAAGCCAACCACAGGGACTCGGCGTGGCTGCGCAGGCTGGCGTCGCTCGTGCCCACGGTCATGTCAGCGGCCGCGTTTCTTGGGCGCGAGCAAGGTGCCGCGGCACTTTTTGGCGCCGCACCAGCAAGGGTATTCGGCTTTGAGGGCCTTGGTGTAGGGCTCGTCGATCACCAGGCCGTAGTCGTAAAACAGCTCTTCGCCTGCGGCGATGTCGCGCAGGGCACGAATGAAGACGCGGCCGCCGTCTTCATCGGCCTCGCAGTTGGGCTTACAGCTGTGGTTGATCCAGCGCGAGGAGTTGCCGCCGTGTTTGGCGTCGATCACGTGGTCTTCGTCGATGTGGAAATAAAAGGTGTGGTTCGGGTCTTGGGGGTCGTGCGGGTGGCGGCGCAAAGCCTCGTCCCAGTTGATGACTTCGCCCACGTACTCGATGAGGGATTCACCTTCGGCCAGGTCCACCAAAGCAAAAACCCCTTTGCCGTGCACGCCCGAGCGACGGGTCTGGATGCGACGGGCATCGGATTTGGCGCTGGAAGCTTTTTGAGGCATTTGGGGCACAGTTCAGAAAGTTTGGTAAGGTTGTTTCATGCATGTGCGCACGTGAGCGCGCACAGGTGCGCGTGCGTACGCGCGTAAGACCACGATTGTAGAGATGAAAAACACCACCACCGCCAAAACCCTGGTCATCGCCGAAAAGCCATCGGTGGCGCAAGACATCGTCAAGGCCTTGACGCCTGTGGCCGGCAAGTTCGAGAAGCACGACGACCACTTCGAGAGCGAGACCTATGTGGTCACCAGCGCGGTGGGTCACTTGGTGGAAATCCAAGCCCCCGAGCAATACGACGTCAAGCGTGGCAAGTGGAGTTTTGCCAACCTGCCCGTCATCCCGCCGCACTTCGACTTGAAGCCGGTGGACAAAACCAAGAGCCGCTTGAACGCGGTGGTCAAGCAGGCCAAGCGCAAAGACGTGGGCGCCCTCATCAATGCCTGTGACGCGGGCCGCGAGGGTGAGTTGATCTTCCGCTTGATCGAGCAATACGCCGGTGGCGCCAAGCCCCTGGGCAAACCGGTCAAACGCTTGTGGCTGCAGTCCATGACGCCACAGGCCATCCGCGATGGCTTTGAGAGCCTGCGCAGCGAACAACAAATGCAGGGCCTGGCCGACGCCGCCCGCAGCCGCTCGGAGGCCGACTGGCTGGTGGGCATCAACGGCACCCGCGCCATGACCGCGTTCAACTCGCGCGATGGCGGTTTTTTCTTGACCACCGTCGGTCGGGTACAAACCCCCACCTTGGCCGTGGTGGTCGAGCGAGAAGAGCAAATCCGCAAATTCATCAGCCGCGACTATTGGGAAATCCACGCCGAGTTCGCGGCGGCGGCGGGCACGTATCCGGCCAAGTGGTTCGACCCCAAGTGGAAAAAAGAAGAAGACGCTGAAAAGAAAGCCGACCGGAAATGGACCGCTGCCGAGGCCCAAGCGATCGTGGACGCCGTGCGCGGCAAAACGGCCAGCGTGACCGAAGAGTCCACGCCCACCACCCAAGCCAGCCCCGGCCTGTTTGACCTGACCAGCCTGCAGCGCGAGGCCAACGGCAAGTTTGGCTT
>JBEDCE010000101.1:0-7030 GCA_041176905.1 Pseudomonadota bacterium | reverse complement strand
GTTGCCCGAGAGCTCGGAGTCCACCGACTGGCCCACAAAGGTTTCGATCTCGGCGTGTTCGCCGCGGTGGCTCATGCCGAGCTCCATCACGCCGGCGATTTCTTGACCGAAGCGCACACAGCGGGTGCAGTGGATGCAGCGGCTCATCTCTTCCATCGACACGAGCGGGCCCACGTCTTTGTGGAAGACCACGCGTTTTTCTTCTTCGTAGCGCGACTTCGAGGCACCGTAGCCCACGGCCAAGTCTTGCAACTGGCACTCACCGCCTTGGTCGCAGATGGGGCAATCGAGCGGGTGGTTGATGAGCAAGAACTCCATGACCGACTGCTGGGCCTTGATGGCCTTGTCGCTCTTGGTGCGCACCACCATGCCCATGGTCACGGGCGTGGCGCACGCGGGCATGGGCTTGGGCGCTTTTTCAACGTCCACCAAACACATGCGGCAGTTCGCAGCGATCGACAATTTCTTGTGATAGCAGAAGTGGGGAATGAAGGTGCCCGCTTTTTCAGCCGCATGCATGACCATGCTGCCCGGTGGCACCTCGACCTTTTGGCCGTCGAGTTCAATTTCAACCATGTTGTTTTGCCTTTAACCCGCTCAAACGTCTGAAGTCACCAAGCACTGTTTGTGCTCGATGCAGTGCTCGAACTCGTGCCGGAAATGTTTAACCATGGCGCGCACCGGCATGGCCGCTGCGTCACCCAACGCACAAATGGTGCGGCCCATGATGTTCTCGGCCACGTTGTCAAGCAAGGCCATGTCACTGGGCTTGCCCTCACCGCGCTCGATGCGATCGACCAGACGCCACAACCAGCCCGTGCCTTCGCGGCAAGGGGTGCACTGGCCGCAGCTCTCATGCATGTAGAAGTAGCTCAGGCGCTTCAAGGACTTGACCATGCAGCGCGTCTCGTCCATCACGATCACCGCGCCGGAGCCCAACATCGAACCGCCCTCTTTGGCGATGCTGTCGTAGTCCATGGTCAGCTTCATCATCAAGTCGGCGGGAATGACCGGCGAAGACGAGCCACCGGGGATCACGGCCTTGAGTTGGCGACCGCCGCGCACACCACCAGCGAGCTCCAAGAGCTTGGCAAACGGCGTGCCCATGGGAACCTCGTAATTGCCGGGGCGCTCCACATCGCCACTGACCGAGAAGATCTTGGTGCCGCCGTTGTTGGGCTTGCCGCACTCGAGGTAGGCCTGACCACCGTTGCGGATGATCCAAGGCACGGCCGCGAAGGTCTCGGTGTTGTTGATGGTGGTGGGTTTGCCGTACAAACCAAAGCTGGCGGGAAACGGCGGCTTGAAACGCGGCTGGCCTTTTTTGCCTTCGAGCGATTCGAGCAAAGCAGTTTCTTCGCCGCAGATGTAAGCGCCAAAACCGTGGTGGGCATGCAGCTCAAAGTTAAAGCCACTGCCCATGATGCCCTTGCCCAAGAAGCCGGCCGCGCGGGCCTCTTCTAAGGCTTCTTCAAAACGATCGTAAGCGCTGAAGATTTCGCCGTGGATGTAGTTGTAGGCCACGCTGATGCCCATGGCGTAGGCGGCAATCGCCATGCCTTCGATCACCACATGGGGGTTGTACATCAGGATGTCGCGGTCTTTGCAGGTGCCGGGCTCACCCTCGTCGGAGTTGCACACCAGGTACTTTTGACCGGGAAATTGGCGCGGCATGAAGCTCCACTTCAAGCCCGTGGGAAAGCCCGCGCCGCCGCGGCCGCGCAAGCCGGACTCTTTGACGGTGGCGATCACCTCGTCTTGGGTCATGCCCGCCACGCCGGTCTCGGCGTTGGGCGCAGACCCATCGCGGCCCAAAATTTTGCGCAAAGCGGCGTAACCGCCACGCGCCTCATAATCTTTGAGTCGCCAATTCGCACCGTTGAGGCCCGCGACGATTTGCGGGTTGATGTGTCGATCGTGGAAACAGGATTCTTGACCGGTGGCGACAAAGCGCTCGATCACGGCGTTGGCTTGGCTCATGCTTTCCCCTCAGCGGCTTTGAGCCCGTCGATCAAGGCATCGAGTTTGTCGTTGCTCATGAAGCTGCACATGTGGCGGTCGTTGACCAGCATCACCGGCGAGTCGGCACAAGCACCCAAACACTCGCTTTGCTGCAAGGTGAACAGGCCATCGGCCGTGGTCTCGCCCATGCGCACACCGAGCTTGTGCTCGAGGTGGGCCAACGCCTTGCCACCGTCGCGCAACTGGCACGGCAGGTTGGTGCAGACGTTGAGCTTGAACTTGCCCATCGCTTGCTGGTTGTACATGTTGTAGAAGGTCGTGACTTCGTGGACCGCGATGGGCGCCATGTCCAAGTGCTGAGCGACGGCGGCCTCGGACTTGGGGCTGACGTGGCCAAACTCTTGCTGCACGATGGCCAAGCAAGCCATGACAGCCGACTGCTTTTGGTCCGCGGGGTATTTGGCCACTTCGCGGTCAAAACGCGCCAAGGTGGCGGCCGACAAAGCGGCAACGGGGGTGTTGGGGGTCGAGGTGATCATCGATCAATCTCTCCAAAAACGATGTCCATGGTGCCGATGATGGCCACCGCGTCGGCCAGCATGTGGCCGCGGGCCAGCTCGTCCAAGGTGGACAAGTGGGCAAAACCGGGCGCGCGGATCTTGAGTCGGTAGGGCTTGTTGGCGCCATCGCTGACCAAGTAAATGCCGAACTCACCTTTGGGGTGCTCCACCGCCGCGTAGGCTTCGCCTTCGGGCACGTGAAAACCTTCGGTGAAGAGCTTGAAGTGGTGGATGAGGTCTTCCATGCTCGACTTCATGCCTTCGCGTGAAGGCGGCGCCACTTTGCGATTCTCGGTGATGACCGGGCCGGGGTTGACGCGCAACCAGTCCACGCACTGCTTGATGATGCGGTTGGACTGCTTCATCTCTTCCATGCGCACCAAATAGCGGTCGTAAGAGTCACCAGTTTTGCCCACCGGGATGTCGAAGTCCATGCGGTCGTACACCTCGTAGGGCTGCTTTTTGCGCAAGTCCCAAGCGATGCCGGAGCCGCGCAGCATGGGGCCGGTCATTCCCAGGTTGAGCGCGCGCTCGGGCGTGACCACGCCAATACCGACCGTGCGCTGTTTCCAGATGCGGTTGTCGGTGAGCAGCGTGTGGTATTCCTCCAGCAGCTTGGGGAAGCGCTGGGTGAAGTTGTCGATGAAATCCAGCAACGAGCCTTGGCGGTTCTCGTTCATGCGCGCCATGGCCTTGGCGTTGCGGATTTTGCTCACGGTGTACTGCGGCATGCTGTCGGGCAGGTCGCGGTAGACACCGCCGGGGCGGAAGTAAGCCGCGTGCATGCGCGCACCCGACACCGCTTCGTACATGTCAAACAGGTCTTCGCGTTCGCGGAAGGCGTAGATCAGGATGGTCGAGCTACCGCAGTCGTTACCGTGCGAACCCAGCCACATCAGGTGGTTGAGCAAGCGGGTGATCTCGCTGAACATCACACGGATGTACTGCGCGCGGATCGGCACGTCGATGCCCAAGAGCTTCTCGATGGCCAAGCAGTAAGCGTGCTCGTTGCTCATCATGGACACATAGTCCAGGCGGTCCATATAGGGCAGCGACTGGATGTAGGTCTTGTGCTCGGCGAGCTTTTCCGTGGCGCGGTGCAGCAAGCCGATGTGCGGGTCGGCGCGTTGCACGACCTCGCCGTCGAGCTCCAGCACCAAGCGCAGCACGCCGTGCGCGGCCGGGTGCTGAGGGCCAAAGTTCAGGGTGTAGTTCTTGATTTCGGCCATGTCAGTTCAGGCCTCCGTAGTTGTCTTCGCGGATGATGCGCGGCGTGATCTCGCGCGGCTCGATCGTCACGGGCTCATAGACCACGCGCCGACGATCGGCGTCGTAGCGCATCTCCACATGACCGGACAAGGGGAAGTCTTTGCGGAAGGGGTGACCGATGAAGCCGTAGTCGGTGAGGATGCGGCGCAGGTCGGTGTGCCCATCAAAAACGATGCCAAACAAATCAAAGGCTTCGCGCTCAAACCAATTAGCCGATGCCCAGCGCTGACTCATCGAGGGCAATACCGGGAAGTCGTCATCGGGGCACAACACCTTGACGCGCACGCGCTGGTTCAGGCTCACCGACAAGAGGTGCACCACCACACCAAAGCGCGGGCCTTCGTTGACCCGGTCGGCGTAGTCGGAATAGTCCAAGCCGCACAGGTCGACCAACTGCTCAAAGGCACAGGCGGGGTCTTCATGCAAAGTGCGCAAGGCCGCGGCGTAGTGCTTGGCCGGCACCTCTACGGTGACCATGGCATCGCGGGCCAAGAACAGACGGGCACCGAACGAGGCCAAACGCTCATTCAGGGTGTGCATCAACGATTCGGGGGAAACGGCAAACTCGGTCATGGGCGTTCTTTGGGGTCCAGATCGTGAGAAAGAGCGCTGGCCTCAGGCCCGTGCGATGGTGTTGGTTCGGCGGATTTTTTGCTGCAGCTGCATGATCCCGTAGATCAAGGCCTCGGCCGTAGGCGGGCAACCGGGCACGTACACGTCTACTGGCACGATGCGGTCACAACCGCGCACCACGGAATAGCTGTAGTGGTAATAACCGCCGCCGTTGGCACACGAACCCATGGACAAGACCCAACGGGGTTCGGCCATTTGGTCGTAGACCTTACGCAAAGCCGGGGCCATTTTGTTGCACAAGGTGCCGGCCACGATCATCAAGTCGGATTGGCGCGGGCTGGCGCGGAAGACTTCGGCACCAAAGCGACCCAAGTCGTAACGGGCGGTGGCCGCGTGCATCATCTCGACGGCACAACAGGCCAAACCGAACGTCATGGGCCACAAGGAACCCGTTTTGGCCCAGTTCACCACCGAGTCGTAGCTCGTGGTGACGAAACCTTCTTTAAAAACACCTTCAATCATGAGCCACTCCGAAGTGTGTGTGCAGATTCATCTGAGAAAAGCGACAGACTTACTCCCAGTCCAGGGCGCCTTTTTTCCATTCGTAGGCAAAACCCACGACCAAGATGGTCAAGAAAACCACACCGGCCAAAAAGCCGGTCAGGCCAATGTCGCCAAAGGCCACGGCCCATGGGATGAGGAAAGCAATTTCCAGGTCAAACAGGATGAAGAGAATGGCCACCAAGTAGTAGCGCACATCGAACTTCATCCGGGCGTCTTCGAACGCCTCGAAGCCGCATTCGTAGGGGGAGTTTTTGGCCTCGTCGGGCTTGTTGGGGCCCAAGACATAACCCAAGACCTGAGGGATGATGCCAACAGCAATACCCACCAAAATAAACAACAGCACGGGGAGGTATTGTTCGAGACTCATCTTGGTTACTTCCATTGCCAACGGCTTTTGACCGTTGACCAAAGATTGGTGCCGACGGCGAGACTCGAACTCGCACAGCTTTCGCCACTACCCCCTCAAGATAGCGTGTCTACCAATTTCACCACGTCGGCTTGTCAGATTGCTGCACCACACCCAGAGGGATAAAGGATGGAAATGCAGCCTCTGAGTTTACCCTGAAACTCCGCCAGTTTCCTGACGGAGCAGGGATTTTTCAGGGCTTCAGTAGCCTGGGACTTGCTGGCCGACTGGTGCGGCCGGTGCTGCTGGTGCCGCGGGTGGGGGCACGGTCGAAGCGCCAGGGATTTCTTGCACTGCCGGTGCGGTGGTGCCTTCGAGCACGCTGCCGCTGCTGCTGGGGGCTGCGCGCAAATTGCCGAAGTAGGCCAAAGCCAAGGTGCTGGCCAAGAACAAGGTCGCGAGCACCGCGGTGGAGCGCGACAAGAAGTTCGCACTGCCCGAAGCACCGAACAAGCTGGCCGAGCCGCCACCGCCGCCACCAAAGGCCGCGCCCGCGTCGGCACCTTTGCCGTGCTGCATCAAGATCAGGCCAATCATGGCCAGGGCCGACAGCATCTGCACGGCCAACACAATGGTCAAAATCACGTTCATGAAGGTTTGCTCCAAATAAAACTCAAGCCTTCGCCGACTGGGCGATGCTCAAAAAATCGGCGGGTTTGAGTGAGGCGCCCCCAATGAGGCCCCCATCGATATCGACTTGCGCCAGCAAAGACGCCGCGTTGGCCGCGTTCATGCTGCCACCGTACAAGATGTGCACACGGTTGGCCTTTTGGCTCGCGGCCATCAGCTGCGCACGCAAGACAGCGTGCACCTGCTGCGCCTGCTCGGGCGTGGCGGTCAGGCCCGTGCCAATGGCCCACACAGGCTCATAGGCCACCACCAACTCGCTGGTGCAATGCCCCACCGCGTGGATCACGGCGGCCAATTGGCGCTTGACCACCGCCTCGGTTTGCCCCGCTTCGCGCTCGGCCAAGGTTTCACCGACGCACACGATGGGTGTGATGCCCGCGGCCAACGCGCGTTGCGCCTTGGCCGCGACCACCTCATCGCTCTCGCCGTGGTACTGGCGTCGCTCAGAATGACCGACGATGGCGTAACGGCAAGCAAAGTCTTTGAGCATGTGGGCCGACACCTCACCGGTGTAAGCCCCCTGCTCGTGTGCCGACACGTCTTGCGAACCCCAAGCCAAGGGTGAGCCTTGCAAGCGGGCTTGCACCTGCGCCAAATACGGCGCGGGCACACAGACCGCCAACTCGGCATCTCGCAGCGCCGAGGCGCCCTCGATCACCGCGCTGAGCAAGGCCTCGTTCGAGGCCAAGCCGCCGTTCATCTTCCAATTGCCGACGATGAGCTTCTTCATGGCAGGGGTCTCTGGCGATCAGCCTTGTTGCTCGGCGTCGGTCGCAGGTGCGCGGTCGAGCAAAGCCTTCATGGACAGCTTCACACGGCCTTTTTCGTCGGTCTCAAGCACCTTGACTTTGACGATTTGGCCTTCGCTCAGGTAGTCGGTCACACGCTCAACGCGCTCGTGAGCGATCTGGCTGATGTGCAGCAGACCGTCTTTGCCGGGCAGCAAGTTGATCAATGCGCCGAAGTCCAGGATCTTGGTCACAGGGCCTTCGTAGACCTTGCCGATTTCGACTTCGGCGGTGATCTCCTCGATGCGCTTCTTGGCGATCTCGGCCTTGGCACCGTC
>JBEDCE010000100.1:0-7153 GCA_041176905.1 Pseudomonadota bacterium | reverse complement strand
ATGCCGGCTTGCTGGATCAGCTCGTCCATGGCGGCGATGAAGCTCTCTCCGCCTTCCAAAGAAAACCGTTTCTGCCCCACGTACTTGGTGTGCAAGAAGCGCTCCAAGCCTTCGGCCGCGGTCAAGCGCTCGAGGATGCCTTTTTTCTGGTCGGAGTTGAAATTGGGTTTGCTGCGGATGCTTTCCAGCTTTTCTTGCCACCAGCGCTTTTCATCCTGTTCCGAGGTGTACATGTACTCGGCGCCCAAGGTGCCGCAGTAAGTCTCGCGCAAGGCATTGAGCAAATCACGCAGCGTCATGCTGCTCTTGCCAAAGAAAGTGTTGCTGGTGTCGAACACGGTTTCTTGGTCCGCGTCGGTGAAGCCGTAGAACGCGGGATCGAGGTCGGGGATGTTGGCGCGCTCGGTGCGCTTGAGCGGATCGAGGTCGGCCCAGCGTTGACCGACGTTGCGGTAAGCGGCCACGAGCTGCTGCACGGCGGTGCGCTTGCGGCCCATTTCGGGGTTCTCGCTGGCCTTGATGACTTGGGTCACGCCGGATTTCGCGCGCTCAGCAAACGCATTGATGACCGGCAAGTGCGGGACATCTTTGGCTTGTGAGCCATCCACAGCTGGGACGTGTTGCAAGGCGTCGAAGTACCCGCGCCAAGAATCGGGAACGCTGCCAGGGTTGGCCAGGTAGTTCTCGTACATCTCTTCGACATACGGAGCATTGCCCCCGAACAGGTGGGTGTTGCCTGAATAGGCTTGATAGACGGATGTCTCACTCATGGCGCTGACCTCGGCTCCCCTGTGGGGAACATTAGTTGGTAAAAGAAACCTCCCGCGACACGGCTTAACCGATTGGCGGATGCGACAGTGACATTGGAAGGGCGTAACTGACAGACGCGATTGTGCCACCAACGCTGGGCGAAGTGACAAGCATCTGGCGAAGAAAATGAAACAACTGACAGGAAACTGTCGGTTGGATGGTCAAGAAATGCGGGGGGAGAGGCGTTCGGCAGCGGAAATCGTGCCGGGTTCGTCCATTTCGATGGCGATTTGGGTGCACACCGTGCGGCACAGGGTGACGGCTTTTTCGCTCTGAACGCGGTAGATCACCTGCGTGCCGTCTTTGCGCTTGGCCAACACCCCTGCGCGGTACAGCAGGTTCAAATGCTGCGAGAGGTTGGGCTGGGTGGTGTCGATTTCTTGGAGCAGCTGCGTGACGGATTTTTCTTTGTCGCACAAAGCGCTCAAGATGCGCAGGCGCATGGGGGTGGCCAGAATACCGAAGAGTTCGGCGGCCAATTCGAAGACGCGCACCTTTTCGATGTTGGCTTCACTCTCGATCATCTGAGGCATGTTAAACCGCATCCAAAACAATATAAGCAATCATCATACTGAAAACCAACGGCCCCGAAGGACCGTTTTGCTCAAAAGTAAGTGTTTCGAGGGTTTATCCCAAGAGCTCTTTGATTTGTTGCAAGGCGGTAGGGTCGTCCATGGTGGTGAGGTCACCTGGGTCACGCCCCTCGGCCACGGCTTGGATGGCGCGGCGCAGCAACTTGCCACTGCGGGTCTTGGGCAACAGCGACACAAAGATCACGCGCGAAGGTCGGGCCACGGCGCCCAGCTGGCTGTCAACCACCTTCATGACCTCGGCCTCCAAGGCTTTGCGACCAGCGTCGTTGTCCAAACCCGAGGTGTCTTTGGCGATGGCAAAGGCCATGGCCACTTGACCTTTGAGCTGATCGGCCACGCCGACCACCGCCACTTCGGCCACATTGGGGTGGCTGGAGATGCTCTCTTCGATCTCGCGTGTGCCCAAGCGGTGACCGGCCACGTTGATCACGTCGTCGGTGCGGCCCAAGATGAAGTAGTAGCCGTCTTCGTCGCGCACCGCCCAATCGAAGGTGCTGTAGACGAGCTGGTTGGGCACGCTCTTCCAGTAGGTGTTGACGAAGCGCTTGTCATCGCCCCACACGGTTTGCAAGTTGCCCGGTGGCAGTGGGCCTTCGATGGTCAACACGCCTTTTTGGTTGGCGCCGGTCAGCTCTTCACCCGTTTGGTCGTCGACCAGTTTGACGTTGTAGCCGTACACCGCCTTACCGGGCGAGCCGAACTTGCTCGGGGCTTTTTCCACGCCGTTGCAAATCGTCAAAATGGGCCAGCCGGTTTCGGTTTGCCAGTAGTTGTCGATGATGGCTTTGCCGTTGAGGCCTTCGGAGATCCACTTCGCGGTGGGTTCGTCCAGCGGCTCACCGGCCAAGAACAAGGCTTTGAGCGACGACAGGTCGTATTTCGTGAGCAGCGCGGGGTCTTGCTTTTTGAGCACGCGAATGGCCGTGGGGGCGCTGAACATGACCGAGACTTTGTACTTCTCGACCAAGCTCCACCAAATGCCACCGTCGGGGCGGATGGGCAGTCCTTCGTACATGATGGTTGCCATGCCACCGATCAGGGGGCCGTAGATGATGTAGCTGTGGCCCACCACCCAGCCGATGTCGCTGGTACAAAAGAAGGTCTCGCCCGGCTTGCCCTGGTAGATGTTGGGAATGCTGGAGGCCAAAGCCACGGTGTAGCCCCCGGTGTCGCGCTGCACGCCTTTGGGTTTGCCGGTGGTGCCCGAGGTGTAAAGCGTGTAGCTGGGGTGGGTGGATTCGACCCACTCACAAGCCACGACCGTGTCCATGTGTTTGGCGCGCTCGGTGGCGTAGTCCACATCGCGGCCCGCCACGGGCGTGAAAGCCACCAACTTGCGATCCACCATGATCACGCTGGCGGGCTTGTGTGCGGAGAGCTTGATGGCCTCGTCCAGCAGCGGCTTGTAGGCGACGGCTTTGCCACCCCGCGAGCCGGCGTCGGCGCTGATGATGACCTTGGGTGACGCGTCTTCAATGCGGGTGGCCAAGGAATGCGAGGCAAAGCCGCCAAACACCACCGAGTGAATGGCGCCCAAACGCGCGCATGCCAGCATGGCAAACGCGGCTTCGGCGACCATGGGCATGTAAATCAAGACGCGATCACCTTTGACCACGCCCAAGCTCTGCAGAATAGCGGCCATGCGCTGCACCTCGGCGTGCAGGTCGCGGAAGGTGTAGGTGTGCTCGTGGTTGGTTTCGGTGGAAACGAAGATCAGCGCGGCTTGGTCGGCGCGGTCTTTGAGGTGGCGGTCCACCGCGTTGTGACACAGGTTGGTCAAACCACCTTCAAACCAGCGGGCAAACGGCGGGTTGTCGTAATTGCAAACGCGGACAAACGGCTTTTTCCACTCGATTCGTTGGGCTTGCTCACCCCAAAATGCGTCGCGGTCGTTGATGGAGCGATCGTAGAAGGCGGCGAAGCCGGCGTTTTGCGTCATGCAAGTCTCCTGAGGTGGCAAGGTCTGGGAATCAAATTGAATTCATAATTATGAGCACAAGACTTGCGACACGCTGACATCGCAAGCCCTGTCAAGCCTCACTTGATCAATTTCAAGGCATCGCGAAACGCGTCGTGCTCGCAGGTGCGCAACCACTCAAAAGCCACCATCTCGGTGGTCACCAGTTCGGCACCCGCACCGGCCAAGCGATCAAAAGCCGCATCGCGGTTGCGCTCGGTGCGCGAGCTGCACGCATCGGTGACCACCCACACGTCCAACTCCTGCTCTAACAACTCCAAAGCGGTTTGCAGCAAACACACGTGAGCTTCGCAACCGGCGATGACGATGGTGGGCCGCTCAGGTCCGGCCGATGCAGGCTTTTGCAAATGTTTAGGCAAGCTGCGGGCGTTGCCGGCGGGTGGACGGGCTGGCGGGCGCAACCAATCGACCAAGCCGTCGGAAGCGGCGCTGAAATGCATTTTGCTCAGCGTGCGCTGACACAAAGCGCGCAGAACCGGGTCGTTGGGGCCCAGTTTGTCCGGGTTTTGTTCGGTGCCCCAAACGGGTACACCAACCATCTGAGCGAACTGGGCCAAGCGAATCGCGTTGGCCAGCGCTTGTGAGCCCTCGAAGATCGCGGGCATGAGTTTGCTTTGGTAATCGACCAAAACCAATTGGGAGTCTTCGGCATCAAGCAGCATCTGTTGGGTCCATTGAAGGCATGGGGTGAAAAATGCATTATCGTTGCACCTCATGCGCTTGCACACCATCCTCCTCGCCGCCTGCTTTTCTTTACAAGCCTGCGCCCAAATGCCGTTCAAAACGGCCAGTTTTAACGAGGCACCAGAACGCAGCGCCCTGCTGCTGGACGCCATGGGCTACATCGGCACGCCATATGTGCGGGGCGGCAACACCGGCGCGTCGGGACTGGATTGCAGTGGCTTTGTGAAGGCGGTTTTCGAACAGGCCGAAGGCATCAGCCTGCCCCGCAGCGCAGCCGAGCAAGCGCACGCCACGCAGACCATTGACCGGTCGGATCTGCAAAAAGGTGATTTGGTGTTTTTCAACACCTTGGGGCCCGCCTACAGCCACGTGGGCATTTACCTCGGTGATGAACGCTTCATTCATGCCCCGAGACCGGGCGCACAGGTGCGCATCGAAAGCATGAACATCGCCTACTGGAAAAAGCGCTTCAATGGGGCCCGGCGAGTGCCACCCAAGGATGCAGCGATGCGCAACGTCAGCGCAACGCCTTAACCAAACGGCCAACGCCCTCTTCAATCTTGTCCAAGCCTGCCGTGGCGAAGCTCATGCGAAAGGTCGCGTGATCGGGGTGAGAAGCAAAGAACGGCGCACCTGGCACAAAAGCCACGCCCTGCTCCACCGCGCGTTTTGAAAACGCCGCGCCATCGGTTGGGCCGCCATTGGCACCGGTCAAGCGAGCCCAAATGAACAAGCCGCCTTGGGGCTCCACAAAAGCAACCTGCTGGCCCAGGTTTTGGCGCAGGGCTTCGGACATGGCTTTGGCACGCTCGGCATAGACACGGCGAACCTTCGACAAGGTCTCGGGCATGCGCCCCGACTTCAGGTACTGCGCGGCGACGGCCTGCGCAAAGGTGCTGGTGTTGGCGTCGCTGAACTGTTTGCACATGGTGGCTTTGGCCAAGAGCTCGGCCGGCGCGACCATCCAGCCCACCCGCAATCCGGGCGACAAGACCTTGGACAGCGAGCCGCAATGCACCAACAGGTCTGCGCTGCCAGGCACGCTGGGGCTCAGGGCCAAGAGGCTCGGCGGTGGGGCTTCGCCAAAATACAAATCGCCATAAGGGTCGTCTTCGACCAAGATGGTGTTGTGTTGAACGGCCAACTCCAACAAGCGGCGCCTGCGCGCCAAGCCGAGCAGGCGACCGCTGGGGTTGCCAAAGGTGGGTATGAGGTAGACGAACTTGGGGCGGTGCTCAACGATGAGCTGCTCCAGACGGTCCACGTCCACGCCCTCCTCGTCCAGCGGCGCGCTGATCAGCTCGGCGCCATACAGACGGAAGCACTGGATGGTGGCCAAAAAGGTGGGGCCTTCGACGATGACCTTGTCACCCGGGCCAACCAAGGTCTTACCCAACAAGTCCAGCGCTTGCTGGCTGCCCGTGGTCACGATCAATTGTTCGAGGGCCGTGGCCGCGCCCTTGCTGTTCATGAACCCAGCGATCTGTTCGCGCAAAGGACCATAACCTTCGGTGGCGCCGTATTGCAGCGCAGCACCAGGCTCTTGCGCCAGAGCGGCCAAACTCGCTTCGCGGATGCCATCGACATCAAACAAGGCGCTGTCGGGAAAGCCGCCTGCAAAACTGATGATGCCGGGCTTGCCCAGCAGCTTGAAGAGTTCGCGGATGGCGGAGGTTTCAACGTTGTTCAAACGATCGGCAAAAGGGATAGCCATGCGACACAATCCAAGATATGAAAAGAGAATTTATCGAGCCCTTCTTTGCCACCCTCAAAGCGGCCAATCCGCAGCCCAACACCGAGTTGGAGTATACGAGCGTGTTCGAATTGTTGGCCGCGGTTTTGCTCTCGGCACAGGCCACCGATGTGGGCGTGAACAAGGCGACGCGGCGCTTGTTTGTGGTCGCCCCAACACCCCAACGCATGCTGGCTTTGGGGCTGGAAGGCTTGGAGTCGCAGATCAAAACCATTGGGCTGTACCGAAGCAAAGCCCGACATTTGTTGGAGACCTGCAAGATCTTGGTCGAGGCGTACGGCGGCGAGGTGCCGCGCACCCGAGAGGCCTTGGAAGCCCTGCCCGGCGTGGGCCGCAAGACCGCCAATGTGGTGCTCAACGTGGGTTTTGGTGAGCCCACCATGGCCGTGGACACGCACATTTTTCGGGTCAGCAACCGCACCGGTTTGGCCCCGGGCAAGAACCCCTTGGCGGTTGAAATGCAACTCTTGAAGCGCGTGCCTGCCGAATACGCCGTGGACTCACACCACTGGCTGATCCTGCACGGGCGCTACGTGTGCCAAGCACGCAAACCGCAATGCTGGCACTGCTCAGTGGCGGCCTATTGCGACTTCAAACCCAAAACCCCCAAGCCCTGAGCAACGGGTTTTATTTGGGCAGCACCACCCACTGACCTTCCAAAGGGCAGATACGGATGCGCTGATCGAACACCGCTTCAATGGCGCGGTGCGTGGCCTCGTCTTGACAAGCACCGTGGTGCACGATGCGACCTTGGGCCATGACGATGATGTCGTCGGCGTGCAACGCCATGCCGATTTCATGCAGGACACTCACCACCGTGGTGCCTTGCGCGCGCAAGCAATGCACCTGTTCCAACCAATCGACCTGGTGCGGCGGATCCAAATTGGCCAGTGGCTCGTCCATCAGCATGATGGACGCATTGGCCGCCATGGCACGGGCCAACAGCACGCGCTGGCGCTCACCACCCGAGAGTTCGCCCAACGTACGTTCACGCCAATCCCAAGCCTGGGTGGCTTTGAGCGCGGCCTCGCACATCTGCTCGTCCTGCGCCGTGGGCGTGCCCCACCAACCTTGGTGCGGCAATCGCCCGAGCATGGCCACGTCCCACACCCGCAGGTCCAACGTGGTGGCCTCTCCCTGCCCCAACCAAGACAGTTGCAAACCGCGCGCTCGCCGGTCCAAGGTCTTGAGGTCTTGACCGTGCCATCGCACTTGACCGCTGGTCGGCAACAAACCTGCCAAAGCCTTGAGCAAACTCGACTTGCCTGCGCCGTTGGGTCCTACCACGCAAGTCCAACGCCCCGGAAGGATGCGCACATCCACCCCATGCAAGAC
>JBEDCE010000099.1:0-7177 GCA_041176905.1 Pseudomonadota bacterium | reverse complement strand
GCCCGCCAAGTGGTGGCAGATACCCAGGCCCTCGGCTGGGCTGATGCCCCCGGGCAAACGTTCGTCCACGGTGCCGCGCACGCCCACGATGAAATCGGGCCCAACGCGTGCACGGATCGCACTTAACACCTCGCGAGAAAAGCGCAAGCGGTTCTCTAAGCTGCCGCCATAGGGCGCGTCCAAGGTGTTGGTCAGCGGTGACCAGAACTGGTCCATCAGGTGGCCGTAGGCCTCCAATTCAATGCCGTCCACACCCGCGGCCTTCATGCGTTCGGCCGCATCCGCATAGTCACGGATGATGCGTGCGATGTCCCAGTCCTCCATTTTTTTGGGGAAGGCCCGGTGCGAGGCTTCTCGGTGGTGCGAGGGCGAGACCACGGGCAACCAATCGGCTTTGGACCAACTGGTGCGGCGACCCAAGTGCGTGATCTGGATCATGACCGCCGTGCCATGTTCGTGGCAGGCGTCGGTCAGGTCCTTCATCCAAGGCACGACCTCGTCGCGGTAGGCCAGGATGTTGTTGAACACGGGTGGGCTGTCGCGCGACACCGCGGCCGAACCAGCCGTCATGGTCAGGGCAATACCCGCCTTGGCGCGCTCGACTTGGTAGGCCCGGTAACGCCCTTTGGGCATGCCGTCTTCGGCATAGGCCGGCTCGTGCGCCGTGATCATCAGCCGGTTCTTCAAGCGCAGGTGCTTGATCTGCAAGGGTTGTAGCAAGGGGTCGTTTGCTCGTGCCATGGGGTTCTCCTCAATACCATTGGTCTGGCATGGCGGCCTTCTTGCGATCGATGTACTCACGGATGGACTCGTCCACACCCGGGTCGATGTCGGGCGCTTGGTATTCGGCCAAGGCCGTTTTCCAGCGCCGGTTGGCTCGCTGAGCGCTGTCCTGACTGCCATCCTCAGACCAGGTCTCGAAGGGCCGATCGTCGGACAGCGTGGAATCGTAAAAAGCGCTGGTGTAGTTCGCCATGGTGTGCGTGCAGCCCAAGAAATGCCCCGCAGGCTGCACCTCCCGATAGGCGTCGAAGGCGAGCGTGTTGGCGTCCACTTGAACGCCAGCCAAGTAGCTGTGCAGCGCACCGCAATAGTCGGCGTCCATCATGAACTTCTCGTAACTCATGGACAGCAAGCCGTCCAAGAACCCAGCGGAATGCAAGATGAAGTTCGCGCCGCAATGGATGGCCGACAGCATGGAGGTCACGCTCTCCTGCATGGCTTGGCCATCGGGCACCTTGGAGGTTGTGAAAGAACCCGCACAGCGCAACGGCAAGCCCAAGCGACGCGCCAATTGACCGACCACCAAGGAACCCAGCGCGGGCTCCGGGGTGCCGAAGGTCGGCGAGCCCGAACGCAAGGACATGCTGGACATGAAGTTGCCGTAAATCACCGGCGCACCCGGCCGCTCCAATTGCGTGATGGCGCAACCCACCATGGTCTCGGCGTGCGCCTGCGCGATCGCGCCCGCGTTGGTCACCGGGCCCATCGCACCCCCCAAAATGAAGGGCACGATCACCGCGGCCTGGTTGGCTCGCGCATAGGCGCGCGCGGCCGTGGTCATGGTGCCGTCCCACAACAGCGGTGAATTGACATTCACATTGCCCAAGATCACGCAGTGCTGGTCCACGTAATCGGCGCCAAAGAGCAACCGACACATCTCGATGGAGTCTTCGGCGCGCTGCTCCGACGTGATGGAGCCCATGAAGGCTTTGTCGGAATAGCGCATGTGGGCGTAGACCATGTCCAGGTGCCGCTTGTTGACGGGGATGTCCGTGGGCTCACACACCGTGCCGCCCGAGTGGTGCAGCCAAGGGTTGCTGTAAGCCAGCTTCACGAAGTTTTGGAAGTCTTCGATCGTCCCGTAACGCCGACCCCGGTCCAAGTCCATGACAAAGGGTGATCCGTAGGCTGGCGCAAACACCACGTTGTTCCCACCCATCTGAACCGATCGGGCCGGGTTGCGGGCATGTTGTGTGAATTCGCGTGGCGCGGTGCTGAGGATTTCACGCAAATGCCCCGGCTCAAAGCGCACCCGAATGCCGTCGACGTGGGCACCGGCGCGGCGAAACAAAGCCAAGCAGGCAGGATCGTCCCGGATGTCAATGCCCACCTCTGCCATCAAGCGCTCGGCGGCATTCTCGATGTTTTGCAAGCTCTCCTCGCCCAAGATGTCGTAGCTGGGGATGTTGCGTTTGATGTAGGCAGGTCCAGCGATCTTGGCATTGGGGTCGCGTCGCTCGCGTCCCCCCCGACGGTTTTTTTTGACATCAGTCTCACTCATATGGCGTCTCCGAAGGAATGGGCTTTTAAACGATTGACCATCCCAATATTAAAAACAATTCGGCGGCTTGTGACCCACACAGCGGCTCATTCTTTGCATAAACTACATTCATGCAAAAACGACTGAATTCCAGCACACTGAACCAACTGATGGCCTTTGAAAGTGCCGCACGCACCGGCAGTTTCACCAAAGCCGCGGAGGAGCTCTCGGTGAGCCAGCCTGCGATCAGCCACGCCATGCGCAACTTGGAGGACGAATTGGGCGTCTCGCTGTTCAGCCGCCGCCACAAAGGCGTGGACACCACCGAAGCGGGTCGCTTTTTGCTGGAACAAGTGGGCCTGGGCCTGACGCTGATCGACCAAGGCCTGAGCGAGGTGCGCAACATGCAAACCAGCCAACAGGTCACTTTGGCCGTGTCCACCGCCACGGCCACTTGGTGGCTGTTGCCGCGCATCGCAGGCTTTAAACACCTGCACCCCCACATTCGCTTGCGCTGCATCACCACCGACACCGATTTGGATTTGGAGCAGGAGCGAATCGATCTGGCGATCACACTGGGGGCCAGCGAGTACCCCCGCTTACAACGCTGGCACTTCGTGGACGAAGAGGTGTTCCCGGTGTGCAGCCCCAGCCTGTTGGCGCAACACGGGCCCGCATTGAACGCACAGGCCTTGAGCCAAATGCCTCTGCTGCATTTGGAGGAGCACTACCGCCCACGGTTGGACTGGACCGGCTGGTTGGCTCGCTTTGGCGTTTCGCTGCCGCGCGGCACCCCGTCCTTTGGCTTCAACGACTACTCCATCGTGCTGCAAGCGGCTCAAGAGGGTCAAGGCGTCGCCTTGGGTTGGCGACACATCGTGGCCCCCTTGATCGAGCGGGGATTGTTGGTTCGCCCGATCGACCTCAGCGTGACGACCGACCAGCCCATCCACATCGTGGCGTCGCGCTCAGGACGCCTGCGTCCGCAAGCCATCCTGTTGCGCGAGTGGCTGATCCGTGAAGCCGCGGCATCGCCAGACGGCCATCCGCCCAAGTCAGGGGTGGATTAAAAACCTGTGCGCCCGCTGCCCACGCTGGCGTGGTCGATGAGCTGCCAGAAGTGATCGATGAAACTGCGGCGAACCAACATTTGGAAATGGTCGGGCTCGGCCGTGAGCCACAGCGTCAAGCCGACTTTGTAGAAGTGCGTGCCGACCGCGCGGTGGGCGGGGAAGGCGCGGGCGTGGAAGTCCATGGGACAACCTTGGGCCAAGGTGTCGCGCGCCTGGGGACCTTGCAGGTCGACCATGAACAGGCCACTGCTCACATCGGTGACGGCGTGGTGTTGGCCGCTCAGGGCTTGGCGCAAACGCTCGGCGAGCGCGTGCTCCTGCCCCGCAGGCGTGATGATCAGCCATTCATCGGGCCCCACCCAAACGGTGCGCACGTCGCCCTTGCCGATGGTGGTGCACGCAGCCACGGGCAGCGACATGCCCAAGGTCTGCTGCAGCGCCGACACAAAGGCGGGGTCGTTGGGGTTGCCGCGCAGGTTCAAGACACCCACGCTGGTTTGACGGCTCAGCAGGGGCTGTACCGATGGCACCCCGAAGGACGGTGGCATTTGGTGGGCCTTGCGGTTCAGGGTCTCAAGCATGCTGGCGCTCCGATTTTGGGTCGAAGAAAACGGGGTTACAGATGGTGGCGGTGACGTTGCGGCCATCGCTCAAGGGAACGATCACGGTCTCGCCCATGCGGTGGTGACCGCCCTTGACCACCGCCATGGCGATGGAGTGGCCCAAGATGGGGCTCATGTAGCTGGAGGTGACGTGACCGAGCATGGGGTGCGGCGTTTGACCTTTGAACGCGCTGTCGGTGATCTGCGAGCCTTCGGGCAACACGAGTTGCGGGTCGGTGGTGAGCAGGCCCACGAGTTGTTTGCGGTCGGTGCGGATGGTGTCGCTGCGGCTCAGCGAGCGTTTGCCCAAGAAATCCTTGGTCTTGACCATGCCGCCCATGCCCAGATCCACTGGCGACATGGAGCCGTCGGTGTCTTGGCCCACGATGATGTAACCCTTTTCGGCGCGCAGCACGTGCATGCTCTCGGTGCCGTACGGGGTGATGCCGAACTCGGCACCGGCGGCCTGAATGGCTTCCCACACCGCCAAGCCTTGGCTGGCCGGGACGTTGACTTCGTAGCTGAGTTCGCCCGAGAAGCTGATGCGCATGATGCGCGCGCCCACGCCTGCGACCGTGCCTTCGCGGTAGGTCATGAAGGGGAACGCGGCTTCTTCGAAGTTCACATCGCTGCAAATTTTCTCGAGCACGGCACGCGCCTTCGGACCGGCCACCACGGTGGTGGCCCAATGGTCGGTCACGCTGGTGAGGTAGACCTTGAGGTGGGGCCACTCGGTTTGCAACCAACGCTCCAACCAAGTCAACACACGGGCCGCACCACCCGAGGTGGTGTGCATCAGGTAGTGGTTCTCGCCCAAGCGCACGGTCACGCCGTCGTCGAACACCATGCCGTTTTCGTCGAGCATCAGGCCGTAACGGCACTTGCCCATGTCGAGCTTGCTCCAAGCGTTGGTGTACATCCAGTTGAGCAAGACCGTGGCGTCGGGGCCTTGGATGTCGATCTTGCCCAAGGTGGACGCGTCCAAAGTGCCGACCGATTGGCGCACGGCCAAGCATTCGCGGCGCACCGCGGCGTGCAGGTCTTCGCCGTTCTGGGGGTAATACCAAGGGCGCTTCCACTGGCCGACGTCCTCAAAGAGCGCGCCGTGTTGGGCGTGCCAGTCGTGGACGGCGGTGGTGCGGATCGGGTCGAACAAATCGCCCAACTCGCCACCGGCCAACAAACCGAAGGTGACCGGTGTGTAGTTGGGGCGGAAGGTCGTGGTGCCGACTTGCGGGATGGTCTTGTTCATCAACTGCGCGGCGATGCCCATGCCGTTGATGTTGCTGGTTTTGCCTTGGTCGGTGCCAAAACCCATGGCGGTGTAACGCTTGACGTGCTCGATCGACTCAAAACCTTCGCGCACCGCCAGATGGATGTCGCTGGCCGCCACATCGTTTTGGAAGTCCACGAACTTCTTGGGCGCGCGGCTGGTGCCGGCGGGATGGGGCACTTCCCACAAGGGCAGCAAGTTGCCAATGTCGACGGCCTTGAGCTGAGGGGCGGCACCGCTGGGCGCGGCAAAACCGACGAGCTGTGCCGCTTGGGCACCAGCTTGCCAGCCCTCGGTGGCACACGATGCCAAGTTCATGGGTTCGCGGCACGCACCGGCCGAACGCTCGGCCTGCACCGACACGCCAGGCACAAAACAGGCACGCTGCTCTTGCCACACGGCTTTGCCGCTCGATTGGCAGAACAGGTGAACGACCGGGCTCAAGCCGCCCGAGACAGCCAACAGGTCGCACGCCACGGCTGGTAGGGCGGGGCCCAACTGGCCTTCGCCCAACAGCGGATGGACCTGCAGCGAATCGACCGATGTGCTGCCATTGGCTTGCACGACCACATGGCCTGCCAGCACAGAAATGCCCAGCGCACGGGCACGGGCGCTCAGGTCGCCCGCGGGCTGCGCGCGCGCATCGATCACCTGCACTTGGGCGCCGGCTTGGTGCAAAGCGAGCACGGCATCGTAGGCCATGTCGTTGTTGGTGAAGACCACGGCGCGTTGGCCTGGCAGCACCGCGTAACGGCGAATGTAGGTGGTCACGGCGCTGGCCAGCATGACGCCAGGCAGGTCGTTGTTGGAGAACACCAAGGGGCGCTCAATCGCACCGGTGGCCAAAACCACCTGCTGGGCGCGCACCTTCCACAGGCGTTCGCGTGGTGCATGGGCCGCGACCGTGCCGGGGGCGAGGTGATCGGTGCAGCGCTCGGCCAAGGTCACGAGGTTGTGGTCTTGGTAGCCAAACGCGGTCGTGCGCGGCAACAAGCGCACCTCAGGCATGGCGCGCAAAGTCGCCAGCGTGTCCTTGAGCCAAGCCGACGCCGAGACGTCGTTGATGGTCGTGTCGCTGGAGAGCAGCCAGCCACCCATTTCGTTTTGCTCGTCGGCCAGCACCACACGGGCGCCGCTTTGGGCCGCGGCCAAGGCCGCACTCAAGCCGGTCAGGCCGCCACCCACGATGAGCACGTCGCAGTGCTCAAAGCGGCGTTCGTAACGATCGGGGTCGTTCTCGGTGGGCGACTCACCCAAGCCGCTGGCCTTGCGGATGTGGTGTTCGAAAAAGTGCCACGCCTTTTGCGAAGCCATGAAGGTTTTGTAATAAAAACCCGCGGGCAAGAAACGCGAAAACCAATTGTTGACCGCGCGCCAATCGAAGTCGATGCTGGGCTCGGCGTGAATCGGGCGTGCGCTCAAGCCCTGCACCAAAGGCACCTCGGTCATGCGGGCGTTGGGTACTGTGCGGGCGCCATCAAACAACTGCACCAAGGCGTTGGGTTCTTCCACCCCCGCGCTCAAGATGCCGCGAGGGCGGTGGTATTTCCAACTGCGCGCGACCATGCGAACGCCTTGCGCCAACACCGCCGAGGCCAAGGTGTCGCCCGCAAAACCCTCGTAGGTTTTGCCGTTGAACTGGAATGAAATGCGTTGGCTGCGGTCGATGCGTCCGCCCTGCGCCAAACGTTGTGCTGATCGACTCATGCCTGAACTCCCTGGCCTTGTTTGTCCATCCACGCTTGTGCTTCGGAAGGAGGCGCCTCGCCCACCTGCCACACCGCCACGATGCGGTAGCTCACCGTGTCGCGCAAGGCGTTGAACCAGCGGCGGCAACCAGCGGCGTGGTTCCACTGTTCGTGGTGCAAGCCTTTGGGGTTTTTGCGCATGAAGACGTAGTCGCCCCATTGTTCATCGGTCAATGTTTCGGTTTCCAAGGGGCGGGCGATGCCACCCTCTCCACCAA
>JBEDCE010000098.1:0-7223 GCA_041176905.1 Pseudomonadota bacterium | reverse complement strand
ATGATGTGTTGGAGTTCTTCTGCGGTCATGGTGTGTGTTCTCAGTGGCGGATTTTGTAGCCCGTGCGCAGCAAGTGCAGCGCCAATGCGCTGACCCCCATCAAAGCCGTGCCCACCACCGCCAAACTGATCCACGGCGAGGTGTCGCTCACGCCAAAGAAGCCGTAGCGGAAACCGTCGATCATGTAGAAGAAGGGGTTGAGGTGGCTGATGGTTTGCCACACAGGGGGCAAGGAATGGATGGAGTAGAAGACGCCGGACAAAAACGTCATCGGCACGATCACGAAGTTTTGGAAGGCCGCCATTTGGTCGAATTTGTCGGCCCACAGGCCTGCGATCAAACCCAAGGCGCCCAAGAGCGATGCGCCCAAAACGGCAAAGATCACGATCCACCAGGGAGCGACCAAGGGCGTTTGAGCGAACCACCAAGTGGCCAACATCACACCCGTGCCCACGGCAAGCCCACGAACCACCGAGGAACCCACATAGGCCACGAACCAAGCGCGGTGAGACAAAGGCGTGAGCAGCAAAAACACCAAATTGCCCATGATCTTGCTTTGGATCAGCGAAGACGAGCTGTTGGCGAATGCGTTTTGCAACACGCTCATCATCGCCAAACCGGGCAACAAAAATGCGGTGTAGCCCACACCGTCGAAGACCTGCACATGCTCTTCGAGCACGTGACCGAAAATCATCATGTAGAGCACCGATGTGATCACGGGTGCGGCCACGGTTTGGAAGCCCACCTTCCAAAAGCGCAGGATCTCTTTGTAGAACAGGGTTTGCCAGCCGGTCATGGCAGCGCTCCCATGATGTCCAAGAAGACGTCTTCCAAATCGGCCTTGCGCACCTCGATGTCGTTGACCACCACGCCGGCTTGGCGCACCTGCGTCAACCAATGCTCCACCGCCAAGGCGTCTTGGGCGGGCAGCTGCACCACACGGCCCGTCACACGGGCCACGGCCGCGACGTCGGGCGGCAAGGCTTGATCGGTTTTGAAGCGCAACACGCTGGCGGTGGCACGGCTGAGCAGCGCCGAGGTTTGGTCCAACGCCACGACCTGGCCCTGTTTGAGCATGGCCACACGGCCACACAGGGCCTCGGCCTCTTCCAAGTAGTGCGTGGTGAGCAAGACGGTGGCGCCCAAACGTTTGTTCAGGCCGGAGATGAATTGCCACAGGGTTTGGCGCAGCTCAACGTCCACACCAGCCGTGGGCTCGTCGAGCACGATGACCGAGGGTTTGTGCACCAAAGCCTGTGCCACCAAAAACCGGCGCTTCATGCCGCCGGAGAGTTGGCGCATGTTGGACTCGGCCTTGTCGCTCAAACCCAAACCAGCCAACAACTCGTCGATCCAATCGTCGTTGTGGCGAACACCAAAATAACCCGACTGGATGCGCAAGGCCTCGCGAACATTGAAGAAAGGGTCGAAGACCAACTCTTGTGGCACCACACCCAGACAGCGCCGGGCTTGGGCGTAATCGGATTGCACGTCATGGCCTTGAACCAAGGCTTTGCCAGTGCTGGGTCGACTCAGCCCGGCCAGCACACTGATGAGCGTGGTTTTGCCGGCACCATTGGGGCCGAGCAAACCAAAAAACTCACCGGCTTCGATATCCAAAGAAACGCCTTGGAGCGCACGCACCTCGCCCCGCGCTGAAGCGAAGGTTTTGGTCACGTGTTGAAAAGAAATGGCGGGCATGGGAAATTGCGCCCTGAATGCGCTGGGAAAGAAGATCAGCCCCAGCCAAGGCAACCCGCCATTTTATGCGGGAAGCAGCTCGGCCACGCCGTACAGGGTCAACAGGGCTTGCAAGCGATCTGACCGCTGACACACCTGCAACTTTTGGCCATGGGTGGCCAGTCTGCGTTGCAAAGCCAGCAAAACCGCCACCACCGATGAATCAAAGGTCTGTAAGGCGCTGGCATCGAGCTGCACCACTCCGGTCGTGGGCAAACGCGACTCCAAGGCCGTCAGCACTTGGGTGGCTTCGGTCAATGTCACCCGCTCGGGCAGCACGAGTTCAAAGCTCATTTGTTGGCTGCTGCGTTGGACTGGTTGCGCTGGGCCAAGAAGGTGATCAGGCCATCGACGCCGTTTTTGGTGATTTCTTGCGCGAATTGGGTGCGGTAGGTCTCGCCCAACCACACGCCCAAGACGTTGAGGTCATACACCTTCCAACCTTGGGGGGTTTTTTCCAATCGGTAATCGAGTTGAATCGGCTCACCCCGCCCGCGCACCTCGCTGCGCACCACGACCTCGGTGTCGGTCGGCTTGGAGCGCGATGGACGGAATTGGAAGGTTTGCCCCTTGAGCTCGCCCAACGCACCTGCATAGGTTCGGACCAACAAGGTTTTGAATTCGGCTTGTAGTCGCTGCTGCTGATCGGGCGTGGCACCGCGCCAATAGCGGCCCACGGCAGAGGCCGTCATGCGCTGAAAATTGACGTGCGGCATGATTTGGTTGTTGACCAAGTCCATCACACGCTGCACGTTGCCTTTTTGAATCGCTGCATCGTTGTTGACCGCGGTCATCACCTCGTTGGAGATCCGCTTGATCAACGCATCTGGAGATTCTTCAGTCGCCCAAGCGGTGTTCGCCACCCAGGGGGCCAACCCCACCACACCCATCCATTGCCGTCTGCTCAACATCGTGCTGTTCTCACTGTTTATTTATTGGGAACTGGCGGCGCGGGGTCGCGCACACCAATGCCTTGGTCAATCAAATCGTCAATTTGATTTTGACGACGCTGTAAGTAAAAGTCTCTCATGAAACTGTATTTGTCGATGGCTGCCTCGTTCAACATGGTGCCAGCGCGCAACAAACCCGCTCGGGTGTCCACCACCTCCAACACGGTCAAGCTGGTTTGCAAGCTGCTGTCGTCAAATTCCGTGTAATCGTTGACGCGGAATTGAACACCGGTACCGGTGGCATCACGAACGCTGGACGGGCCCAACAAAGGCAGTACCAAGTAAGGTCCTGAGGGCACACCCCAACGCCCCAAGGTTTGACCAAAGTCCAGACGGGTGCGCGGTATGCCCATTTCCGTGGCCACATCCAACACACCGCCCAGCCCCATGAAGGTGTTCACACCGACGCGAAACAGGTTTTCCACGGCCTCTTGTGGGCGCAGTTGCAGCGCGGCATTGGCAGCCGACCAAACGTCTCGGATGTTGTTGAAGAAATTGCCGACCCCACGTCGAACAGGATCGGGTGTGACGTTGGTGTAAGTGGTGGCCACCGGCTTGAGTACGTTGGTATCGATCACGTCGTTGAATTTGTAAACACCGCGGTTCCAGGGCTCCAGCGGGTCCTGGGGGTGTGCGTCGGGTCCGGCTGCACAACCCGTCAACACCAAAAACATCAACAGCCCAACACACCGCCAGGCCATGCGTTGGATTGTCATCATTTGCTCTCTTCCGCTTTGCTGAACAAGAATTGGCTGATCAGGTTTTCCAAGACCAAGGCCGACTGCGTTTGGGTGATTTCATCGCCTGCAGCCCAAGTGGCTTCTTCGGCACCAGGCTCCACGCCCAGGTACTGCTCGCCGAGCAAACCCGCGGTCAAAATTTTGACCGAGCTGTCCTTGGGGAACTTGAACCGCTCCTCCATGGCCATTTCCACCGTGGCTTGGAAGGACTCATCGTCAAAACGGATGGACGCCACACGCCCCACCACCACGCCGGCGCTGCGCACGGCGGCTTGTGGTTTCAAGCCCCCGATGTTGTCAAAACGCGCGGTGACGGTGTAGGTTTTCTCAAAACTCAGGCTCAGCAAATTGGCCGATTTCAAGGCCAAAAACAGCAAAGCCACAGCGCCCAAGACCACGAACAAACCCACCCACACATCGTTTTTAGAGCGTTGCATAGCAATCCCTTGTTTTAAATACTGAACATCATGGCGGTCAACAGGAAGTCGAGTGCCAAGACCGCCAAGGACGCCACCACCACCGTGCGTGTCGTGGCCCTTGAGACGCCCTCGGGCGTTGGCTGAGCCTCGTAGCCTTGGTAGACGGCGACAAAGGTCACGGTCACGCCAAACACCACACTTTTAATCACGCCGTTACCCACGTCTTTCCAAACGTCCACGCCGCCTTGCATTTGTCCCCAGAACGAGCCCGCATCGACACCGATCATGAGCACGCCCACCACCCAACCACCGATCACGCCCACGGCGCTGAACACCGCCGCCAAAATGGGCATGGCCACGACACCTCCCCAAAAACGGGGTGCCAAAATTCGGCGCACCGGGTCCACCGCCATCATGTCCATCGCGCTGAGTTGCTCACCCGCCTTCATGAGGCCAATCTCGGCAGTCAAGCTGGTTCCCGCGCGCCCAGCAAACAACAGCGCCGTGACCACAGGACCGAGCTCACGCACCAAACTCAAGGTAACCAACAGACCCAAGGCTTCGGCAGAGCCGTAACGCTGCAGGGTGTAGTAGCCCTGCAAACTCAGGACAAAACCCACGAACAAACCCGAGACCGCGATGATGGCCAAGGAGTAGTTGCCCAAAAAATGGATCTGGTCGCGCACCAAAGAAAACCGGCGAACGTTCTCACCCACCAAGGCCAACAAGCGGAACAACAACCCCGCTGCGTGCCCAATATTGGCCAGCCAGCGCCGCGTGGCCCAACCCAATTGCGACAGCATGTTCATCGGATCACCCCAGCAAAGTCTTCAGCCACGCTGGGGCCCGGGTAGTGGAAGCGCACGGGGCCTTCGGGTGACGCCGTGACGAACTGCTTGACCAAGGGATCGGTGCTGCTGCGAACCTCCTGCGGGGTACCTTGGGCAGCGATGTGCCCGTTGGCCAAGATGATGACTTGGTCGGCAATGTGGAAGGTCTCGTCCACATCGTGTGACACGATGACACTGGTCAAGCCCAAGGTGTCGTTGAGGTCGCGAATCAGGCGCGCGGCTGTACCCAAAGAGATGGGGTCCAAGCCCGCAAAAGGCTCGTCGTACATGATGAGCTGTGGGTCCAAAGCAATCGCACGCGCCAAGGCCACGCGCCGAGCCATTCCGCCCGAAAGTTGGCTGGGCATGAGGTCACGCGCACCGCGCAGGCCCACGGCGTGCAACTTCATCAACACGATGTCGCGAATCAGGGCTTCAGGCAAATCGGTGTGTTCACGCAAGGCAAACGCCACGTTATCGAACACCGAAATATCGGTGAACAAGGCGCCGAATTGGTAGAGCATGCCCATTTTTCGGCGCACGGCGTACAAACCGCGGGGATCCAACTGTCCCACGTCATGACCGTCAAACAACACTTGACCGCTTTGGGCTTTCACTTGACCCGCCATCAAGCGCATGAGCGTGGTTTTGCCGCCGCCGGAGGCGCCCATGATGGCCGTGACGCTACCTTGGATGATGTTCAGCGAAACGCCGTCAACGACGGTGCGCTCGTCGTACCCAAAGGTGACGTCGCGCAACTCTGCCAAAGAATAAGTGGTGGTGTTCATAAAACAAGTGTCGACACCTCGGTGCCGACATTGTTCTGAATCATAAAGGATGACAGGTACGGTTCAGCGCGGCAGGTCGGATTGACCCATCAAAAACTCGTCCACGGCGCGAGCGGCCTGTCGTCCTTCGCGAATGGCCCACACCACCAGGGACTGACCACGGCGGATGTCGCCTGCGGCAAACACCTTGGGCACATTGGTGGCGTAACCGCCGATGAACTCGGTCGAGGCTTTGGCGTTCCCACGGGGGTCTTTCTCCACACCGAAGCCGTCCAGAATGGTGGCCACGGGGTTGACGAAGCCCATCGCCAACAACACGAGGTCGGCTTTGACGATTTCTTCGGACCCGGCCACTTCCACCATCTTGCCGTCTTTCCATTCGACACGAACGGTTTTGACGCCAGTGACCTGGCCTTTTTCGCCAATGAACTCCTTGGTCGAGATGGCGAATTCGCGCTTGAGCAAACCCTTCTCGGCGCTTTCATCGTGGCTTGAGCTCGTGCGCAGCTTAAGCGGCCAGTAAGGCCACACCAAAGGCTTGTACTCTTGCTCGGGCGGCATGGGCATGACCTCGAACTGCACCACCGCTGCAGCGCCATGGCGGGTGCTGGTGCCCACGCAATCAGAGCCGGTGTCGCCACCGCCGATGACCACCACGTGTTTGCCTTCGGCACGCAACTGCTCTTTGAGCTTGTCGCCCGCGTTGACCTTGTTTTGCTGGGGCAAGAACTCCATGGCGAAATGGATACCGGCCAAATTGCGGCCGGGCGCGGGCAAGTCGCGCGATTGCTCAGCGCCGCCGGTCAACAGCACCGCGTCAAAATCCTTTTGCAACTGTGCTGGGCTGATGGTTTCCTTGGCCCAATTGGTGACCTTGGAGCCTTTGGGCAATTCACCCACCATCACACCGGTTCGGAGGGTCACGCCTTCGGCCTCGAGCTGCTGGGCGCGGCGGTCGATGTGTGTTTTCTCCATCTTGAAGTCGGGAATGCCATAGCGTAGCAAACCACCGATGCGGTCGTTCTTTTCGAACAGGGTCACGTCATGACCGACGCGTGCGAGCTGTTGGGCCGCGGCCATGCCGGCAGGGCCAGAGCCCACCACCGCGACTTTTTTGCCGGTTTTGTGTTTGGGCGGTTGGGGCAACACCCAACCTTCAGACCAGGCTTTGTCGATGATGGCGTGCTCAATGGACTTGATGCCCACGGCGTCGCCGTTGACGTTGACCACACACGCGGCCTCACAAGGCGCGGGGCAGATGCGGCCGGTGAACTCGGGAAAGTTGTTGGTGCTGTGCAGCACGTCGATCGCGTTCTTCCAATCGCCTTGGTAGACCAAGTCGTTGAAGTCCGGAATGATGTTGTTGACCGGGCAGCCGCTGTTGCAAAACGGCGTGCCGCAGTCCATGCAACGGGCCGCTTGTGTTTTGGCTTGTGCGTCGTCCAAACCAATCACAAATTCGTTGTGGTTCTTCAGGCGCTCTTTGACGGGCTTATAGCCCTCTTCCAAACGCTCGATGTCCATGAAGCCAGTGATTTTTCCCATGATCTCGATCTTTCTGTGGGTTACTTCGCAGCAACGGCTGGCTTCGCAGACGCTGCGGTGACATTGGCGTTTTTGGCCGCGTGGAGTTCACCCAAGGCACGCTTGTACTCATTGGGGAAGACCTTGACGAACTTGGCCCGTGCGGTGTTCCAGTTGTCCAACAAATCACGGGCGCGCTTGGAGCCCGTCCAACGGTGGTGGTCTTCGAGCA
>JBEDCE010000097.1:0-7225 GCA_041176905.1 Pseudomonadota bacterium | reverse complement strand
CAAGACCAAGACCACCGGCAGGTTCTTTTTGCCCGCGGGCATGGCACGGTAAGCCGGCATGGGGTGGCCGTTGGCGGTGATCATCACGTCGCCCGCGACCAAGCCTTCAGCAGACGTCTTGATGGCCGTTTGCGCTTGGATGGGCATGACGGACGCGGCATAGCCCGCGCCCAAGGCCAGCTTCATGGCGGTGCGACGGCTCGTGCCCGCGCTCATGCCGGGCGTGGCGTTCAACAAGGCTTGGGCTTCTTGGATCAGGTCGGTTTTCATGAACGAGAGGTCTCCTGTGGGTTGGGTTGAACGGGCATTCAATATGACACAAAGCGACGGCTCACGTCGCAGAGCGGCTGTAAAACCGGTGATTTGCGAAGACCAGTCGCTGGGTAGAGCCCATGGGATCCTCGGGGCTGCGACAAACGTCTGATTTCGTTGCCATGGTGGCACACAACAGCGAAGAAGCAGACACAAAAAGTGTGTGGCAGGCGATATCGGTCAGAAGCGGCGTGGCCAGTCGATCAAAGTCAAGGCGATTTGACTCAAATCGTTGTGTCGCAAGACGCCATCCATGAAAGTATCTAAATGGATACAATCAACCCATTCCGACTTACCGAAACCGTCACCTTTGCTCGTTGGCTCCGTGGCTTAAAAGATCACCGAGCCAAAGCCGCCATTCTTTTTAGACTCCGGCAGGTGGCGGCCGGGCACTGGGGCGATGTCAAAAATGTCGGTGCAGGCGTCTCTGAGTTGCGCTGGCATTCGGGCCCAGGGTACCGGGTCTATTTCACACGCCGTGGGGAACAGATCGTGCTGTTATTGGCCGGTGGAACCAAGACCAGTCAAGCCAGAGATATCGCCAAAGCCCAACAACTTGCGAAGGAACACCCCGATGAGCAAAACCACTGAATTTGACCCTGCCAGTTACCTCGACAGCGAAGTGCTGATTGCCGAGTACCTCAACATCGCATTTGCCAGTGGCAACACCGACTTGTTGCTGGCCGCCATTGGTGACGTGGCCAAAGCCCGAGGGATGGCTCAAATTGCAAGGGACAGTGGGCTTGGGCGTGAAAGCCTCTACAAGGCTTTAAGTGCGGGTGCGAAACCGCGATTTGACACAGTCTTCAAAGTCTTACAAGCGTTGGGGGTGCAAATGCAAGCGCACGCTGTTGCGCCTGACGATCCAACGGGTTTGGCCCAAACAGCACGGGGCTTGTGAGCCAAGACACCTCATTCCATCTAGGCCTTCGCTACCTGTCGATATCGCTGCCCGCAACATGCCCACCCCAACAGTTGATCGGCGTTGGGCGGTTCTTGGGCGATGGGTTGATGATCTCACGCGACCCTAGCCCCTCAATGCGCCTGGTCCCAATTTGGCCCCACGCCCACCTCGGCCAAGAGTGGCACTCGAAGATCGGCCACGCTGGCCATGAGGCGCGGCACTTCGATGCGCACCCATTCGACTTCCGTCTGGGGCACTTCAAACACCAGTTCGTCGTGCACCTGCATGATCACGCGGGTGGCGCGGGCTTGTTCGTCGATGGCGCGCTGCACGGCCACCATGCTGAGCTTGATCAGGTCGGCCGCGGTGCCTTGCATGGGCGCGTTGATCGCGGCGCGCTCCGCACCGGCGCGGCGCGGGCCGTTGGGGCTGTTGATCTCGGGCAGGTACAGGCGGCGGCCAAACACGGTCTGCACATAGCCTTGGCGCTTGGCTTGTTCGCGCGTCTCGTCCATGTAGCGCTTGACCCCGGCGAAGCGGTCGAAGTAACGCGTGATGTAGTTCTTGGCCGCGGTGTTGTCGATGCCCAGCGCTTTGGCCAAACCAAAGGCGCTCATGCCGTAGATCAAACCGAAGTTGATCACCTTGGCGTAGCGGCGTTGCTCGGTGCTCACCGCGTCCACGCCCACACCAAACACCTCGGCGGCGGTGGCGCGGTGCACGTCCAAGCCTTCGTGAAAGGCTTTGATCAAGGCCTCGTCGCCGCTGATGTGGGCCATGATGCGCAGCTCGATTTGGCTGTAGTCGGCACTGGCGATCACACTGCCGGCAGGCGCCACAAAGGCTTCGCGCACCTTGCGACCTTCGGGGGTGCGGATCGGGATGTTTTGTAGGTTGGGGTCGTTGCTGGACAGGCGCCCGGTCACGGCCACGGCCTGTGCGTAGTGCGTGTGCACGCGCCCAGTGCGCGGGTGGGCCATCTGGGCCAGCTTGTCGGTGTAAGTGCCTTTGAGTTTGGACAGCGAACGGTGCTCCAAAATCTTGGCCGGCAGCGGGTAGTCTTCGGCAAGTTTTTCCAACACCTCTTCGTCGGTGCTGCGCGCACCAGTGGCGGTTTTTTTGACGACCGGTAAACCGAGTTTGTCAAAGAAGATTTCGCCGAGTTGTTTGGGGCTGGCCAAGTTGAAGGGCTGGCCCGCGATGGCGTAGGCCTCGTTTTCCAGCTCCAAGATGCGCTGGCCCAGGCTGTGGCTTTGGGCGGCCAAGGTGGGCGCGTCGATCAGCACGCCGTTGCGCTCAATGCGGTGCAGGGCTTCGCTGCTCTGGATCTCCAGGTCGTAAACAAAACGCAGCGACTCGTCGGCTTGCAGGCGCGGCCACAGCACACGGTGCACGTCCAGCGTCATGTCCGAGTCTTCACACGAATACGCGGTGGCACGCGCCACGTCGACTTGGGCAAACGGGATCTGGTGCGCACCCTTGCCGCACAGGTCCTCGTAGCTCAGGCCTTTGCGGCCCACGTGACGCTCGGCCAAGCTCTCCAAGCTGTGCGGCTTGTGGACTTCCAGCACATAGCTTTGCAGCATCGTGTCGTGCACATAACCGCGCACCTCGATGCCGCAGTTGGCCATGACGTGGCGGTCGTATTTGATGTGTTGCCCCAGCTTGTGTGCTTGGGGGTTTTCAAACCACGGCTTCAGGCGCGCCAAGACCTCGGCGGCGGGCAACTGCTCGGGCGCGTCGGCGTAGTTGTGTGCCAAGGGGATGTAACAGGCCTGACCAGGTTGCACCGAGAAGCTCAAGCCCACCAGCTCGGCGCGCATGGCGTCGAGCGAGGTGGTTTCGGTGTCAAAGGCCACCAAGTCGGCGGCTTGCAAGCGCGCCAGCCACACCTCAAACGCGTCCCAGCTCAGGACGCAGTCGTAAATCGTCTCGCTCACCGCAGAGACGCTGGGCGGCGCCTCATCGAACAGGCCCGGGTTGGGCTCGAAACGCGGCTTAGCGGGGCTGGCGGCGGCACCTCCGCCCTCGCCCATCGCGCGGGCCAGGCCTTTGAAGCCATGGGCTTCGTAAAACGCTTGCAACGCCACGGTATCGGGCTCACCCATGTGCAATGCTTCCAAGCCGGGCAAGCCGCTCACGTGATCGGACAAATCGCAGTCGGTTTTCATGGAGACCAAACGCCGCCCCGTGGGCAGCCAGTCCACGGCTTGGCGCAGGTTCTCACCGGCCACGCCTTTGATCTCGTCGGCGTGCGCCAAGACATTGTCCAGCGAGCCGTATTCCATCAGCCACTTGGCCGCGGTCTTGGGCCCGACTTTGGCCACCCCAGGCACGTTGTCCACCGTGTCGCCCACCAAGGTTTGGTAGTCGATCATCAGCGCAGGCGGCACCCCAAACTCCGCCGTGACACCCGCCACGTCGCGTTTTTTGCCGTTCATGGTGTCGACGATGGTGATGTGCTCGTTGACCAATTGGCTCAGGTCTTTGTCGCCGCTGGAGATCACCACCTTCACGCCTTGCGCGGCGGCGGTGACGGCCAGCGTGGCGATCACGTCGTCGGCTTCCACACCGGGGACGTCCAGCAAGGGCCAGCCCATGAGGCGGATCATGCGGTGGATCGGCTCGAGCTGGGCGCGCAAATCGTCGGGCATGGGCGAGCGGTTGGCCTTGTACTCGGGGTAGATCTCGTCGCGAAAGGTGGGGCCTTTGGCGTCGAACACACAGGCCACCAGGGAAGTGGGCACCTCTTTGCGCAGGGACTGCAGCATGTTGACCATGCCGCGAATGGCGCCGGTGGCCGCGCTGCTGGGGTCGCCGGGGACGGCGCGCAGGTCGGGCATGGCGTGAAACGCGCGGTACAGGTAGCTCGAGCCGTCCACGAGCAAAAGGGTGTTGGGGGTGTTCTCAGACATGCTGCGATTGTCGGGCATTCGCAGCCGCCCATCCTTTGGCGCGCCCTACAATGGAACCATGAACACCACCACCCTCACCCCCGCTTGGGCCCGTCGATTCGGGGCCTTGTGCTGTTTGGCCACAGGCTTGACGCTGACGGCTTGCAGCAGCATGCCCAGCGATGCCGAAGGCGTGGACAAACGCATCGAGCGCCTCTCGCACGAAGACGACCGCTCGCGCATCCAAGAGCTGCGCGTGGGCGGGCAGACCGAGTCCATCGACGTGCAACCCAAGAACGGCGCGCCGGCTTACCAAATTGGCCCTTCTCAAAACGCCCCCAGCCCCCAAGAGGGCCGCAGCTTTTGGCGTTTATTTGAGTTCTGACCCCGATTTTCCGATTTTTGATTTTTCACCATGGCCGTTTACACCGAGGTGGCTTTTGCCCAAGCCGCTGCCCTGATGGCGCAAGTCCAGTGCGGCGTGCTGACCGACTTGCGCGGCATTCAAGGCGGCATTGAAAACACCAATTACTTTGCCACTTGCGAGCACGAGGGCCAAAAGCAGGAGCACGTGCTCACCGTGTTTGAACGGCTGAGTTTTGAGCAGCTGCCGTTTTACTTGCACCTCATGCGCCACTTGGCCGAGCAAGGCATTCCGGTGCCCAAGCCCGCGGCCGATGAGCGTGGCGAGATCCTGCACCGCTTGAGCGATAAGCCCGCGGCCGTGGTCAACCGTTTGGCCGGACGCAGCGAGCTGGCCCCCACACCCGCGCACTGCGCCGCCGTGGGCGCGATGCTCGCGCGCATGCATTTGGCAGGCCTTGGCTTCGATCGCCGCCAACCGAATTTGCGCGGGCTGGCGTGGTGGAACGAGACCGTGCCCGTCGTATTGCCTTACTTAAGCCCCGAGCAAAGCCAACTGCTGAGCGCCGAATTGGCTTACCAAAACCACGTCGCCCGCGGCTCGCTCTACGCCGCTTTACCGCAAGGCCCGATCCACGCCGACCTGTTCCGCGACAACGTGATGTTCGACAGCGACGAGCTCACGGGCTTTTTCGACTTTTACTTTGCCGGCTGCGACACCTGGCTGTTTGACATTGCCGTGTGCCTGAACGACTGGTGCATCGAGCTGCGCAGCGATGAGCACGACGGCCAAGCCCGCAGCGACTGCACCGACGCTTTTTTGTCGGCCTACCAATCGGTCAGGCCTTTGACCGCAGCCGAGCGCCAACTCATGCCCGCCTTGCTGCGTGCAGGCGCTTTGCGCTTTTGGCTCTCGCGTTTGTGGGACTTTCACCTGCCTCGCGAAGCCAGCATGCTCAAGCCGCACGACCCGACCCACTTCGAGCGGGTGCTGCGCCAGCGCATCGCCCACGCCCCCAACATGGCCGCCTCGGCCCTGCCCACCGCTCAGGCGGCCTGAACATGAAACTCAACATCGTCTCTCCACGCCAAGGCCTGTTGTGGGTCCGTTTGGGCATGAAAACTTTTTGGCGTCAGCCCTTGGCCATGGCCGGCTTGTTCTTCATGTACATGGCCACGATCACGGTGCTCAGCGTGGTGCCTCTTTTGGGCGTTGCCTTGTCGCTGGTGCTGCTGCCCGCTGCCACGCTGGGTCTGATGGCCGCCACGCGCGAGGCCGATCAGGGACGCTTCCCCATGCCGGCGGTGCTCATCAGCGCGTTTCGTCAAGGCCGCGACAGCAGCCGCGACATGCTCTGGCTCGGCGTCATGTACGCCGGTGCTGTACTCAGCGCCATGGGCCTCTCGGCCTTGTTTGACGATGGCCAATTTGCCCGTGTGTATTTGGGCGCGGGCCTGCCCAGCGAAGAGATGGTCAACGCCGAGGGCTTCATGACCGCGCTGTGGGTCGGCATGGGCTTCTACATCCCCGTGGTCATGCTGTTTTGGCACGCGCCGGCCTTGGTGCACTGGCACCGCATCAGCCCCGTCAAGAGCCTGTTTTTCAGCATCACCGCGTGCTGGCGCAACAAGGGCGCCATGCTGGTTTATGCCCTGGTTTGGATGGCTTGCTTCCTGTTTTTTGGCATGGGCTTGGCCTTGATTGGGGCCCTCTTGGGCAGTGCGCAATTGGTCTCGGCGGTGATGCTTCCCGCCATCTTGCTGATGGCCTCGATGTTCTTCACCTCGTTTTACTTCACCTTCCGCGACTGCTTTGCCGCCGATGCGGGCGACGGCGAGGCGGTGGGTCGCGTGGTCGAACGCGACGGTCTTTACGACATCGAAAAAGACTGAGCTCAGGTGGGCGTGAGTTTGGCCACCGAAAGCGCCAACCACTTCACCCCATGGCGCGCAAAGCGGACCTGTGCGCGGGCCTCGGTGCCCGCCCCCTCAACGGCCAAGACTTGGCCTTCACCAAACTTGTTGTGGAACACGCCCATGCCCGCACGGATCTCGGTGCCGCGGTCGGGTTCGGGGTCGCTGCGGCCCAAGCCTTTGGGGTCGCCACGCTCGGCAAAGCCGTTGGACCACGCGGGCTGAACCGCCGTGGGCTTGGGGCCTCGGGCATACGCGCCAGGCCACGGTGTGGCGCCATAGGCCATGGGCGCAGGCGCCAGCGGCGTGAGCCACTTCAAACAGGCTTCGGGCAACTCGTCGTAAAACCGGCTCTTGAGGTTGTAGCGCGTCTGGCCATGCAGCATGCGGGTTTGTGAGTGGCTCAGGTACAAGCGCTGGCGCGCGCGCGTGATGGCCACGTACATCAAACGCCGCTCTTCCTCCAAACCGGCGCGGTCGGCCATGGCGTTTTCGTGCGGGAACAAGCCCTCTTCCATGCCGGTGATGAACACCCCATCAAACTCCAAACCCTTGGCCGCGTGCACCGTCATGAGCTGCACCGCGTCTTGCCCGGCCTGTGCTTGGTTGTCCCCAGCCTCCAGCGCGGCGTGTGTCAAAAACGCCGCCAAGGGGCTCATGGTTTCGCCGGTCTCCTCCAAACCCTCGGGTGCGGGGCTGGGTAGTTCATCGACATCGGGGCTCAAACCTTGGCTGACCGGGCTTTGTGTGAGCGCCGGCGCCTCGCGACCAAACCCTTCGATGGACACAAAGCTTTCCGCGGCGTTGACCAGTTCTTCCAAGTTCTCCACCCGGTCTT
>JBEDCE010000096.1:0-7256 GCA_041176905.1 Pseudomonadota bacterium | reverse complement strand
GGGCAAACGCGTCAAAGTCAAGTCGGCCCTGATGCTGATCAAGTTTGACCAACCCAGCCCCGCCGATTTGATGCGCGAGGCCAACGCCTTGGCCCAAACCATTGAGTTGGACTTGGCCTGGGAGTTCGCCCCCACAGACGAGTTTGGCTTTGCCGACTTGGCGCGCGAGTACTTCAGCGCCAACGCCAGCTTGACCCAACAAGCCGCCACCTTGCTGCGCTTGTTCGAAGCCCCGCATTACTTTCGCCGCGCCGGGCGCGGGCGCTTCAAAAAAGCCGCCGCCGAAGTGATCCAGCAAGCCCTGGTGGCGATCGACAAGAAAAAACAGCAATTGGCGCAAATCGATGCCTGGGCCTTGGCCCTGGGCGACGGCCAATGCCCCGAGCCGGTGTTGGCGCAGTTGTACAAAATTTTGTTCAAGCCCGACAAAAACGGGCCCGAGTACAAAGCCGTGGTGCAAGCCGCCCGTGCCACCCAAATGGCACCACTGGCCTTGCTGCAACGCGCGGGGGCCATCACCTCGGCCTACGAGTTCCATTGGCAGCGGTTTTTGTTTGAAAACTTCCCCAAGGGCACCCAGTTTCCAGCGCTGCAAGCGCCCAGTGCCACCGTTGACTTGCCGCTGGCCGATGTGCAGGCCTACTCCATCGACGACTCACAAACCACCGAAATCGACGACGCCTTGTCGGTACAAGGCCTGGGCAGCGCCCACATCACCGTGGGCATCCACATCGCCGCGCCGGGCCTGGCGCTGCAACCGGGTGACGCCATCGATCAAGTCGGCCGACAACGCCTGTCCACCGTCTACATGCCGGGCCACAAAATCACCATGCTGCCCGATGGCGTGGTGCAGCACTACACCTTACAAGAAGGACGTGCCTGTCCCGCCTTGTCGTTGTATGTGCAGTTCGATGCCAACACCTTGGCCATCACCGACACCCAAACCCGTTTGGAGCAAGTGCCGATTGCCGCCAACTTGCGCCACGACCAACTCGACGATGTGGTCACCCCGCAGTGGCTGGACGACCCGAGCTTTTCCCACCCCAGCCATGTGGTGGAGCCCGCCATGCCGCGCGCCCAACTGGCTTTTTTGCACCGCTTGGCGCGCCACCTCAAAGCGCAGCGCGAGGTGGTGCGCGGCAAGCCCGAAACCTTCAACCGCCCCGACTACAACTTCCGCTTGCAGGGCTTGAATGGCGGGCCACCGTGCGGCCAGGAAACCGTAGACATCAGCGTGCGCCAACGCGGCGCGGCGCTGGACCTGATCGTGGCCGAGGCCATGATCTTGGCCAACAGCACCTGGGGTCAGTGGATGGCCAGCCTGGGCGTGCCCGCCATTTACCGCAGCCAAGCGAGTTTGGCTCCGGGCATCAAGGTGCGCATGGGCACCAAGGCCTTGCCACATGCCGGCATTGGCGTGCCTTGTTACGCCTGGAGCACATCGCCACTGCGCCGCTACACCGACTTGGTCAACCAGTGGCAACTGATCGCCTGCGTGCGCCACGGTGCCACGGCGGCACTCGCCGCCCCCTTCAAACCCAAAGATGCAGCGCTGTTTTCCATCATCTCGGCTTTTGAAGAAACCTACAGCGCTTACAACGCCCACCAGGCCAGCATGGAGCGCTTTTGGACCTTGCAATGGCTGCGCCAGCACCAAACCCAAGAGATTGACGCCGATGTCATCAAGGCCATGCCCGGCATGCCGGTGCTGGCCCGCGCGCAGCGTTTGCCTTTGGTGCTGCCCATCGTGGGCGGACCGGCGACGCTGGCACGCGGTCAACAGGTGCGCTTGCGCCTGGGGTCGATTGACGACATCAGCCTGGATGTGCCCGGGCAATTTGTCAGCCTGATGGAGGGCAACCCCGGTCCAGAACCCGCCACTGAAGGTGACGAAGAAGAATCCACGGGCACCATCGCCATTGCTGTCGACCTGAACGAAGCCGATGGCGACACACCGGCCCCCACCCACAACTAGGCATGTGGCAGCGCTGGTCACCGTTGCAAATCGCTTTGGGCGTGTCCCTGCTGGTGCACGGCGGGCTGCTCAGCCTGCGCATCGCTGACCCCGAGCGCTTTGACCGTTTGTTCCAAACCAGCCCGCTGGAAGTGATCTTGGTCAACACCCGGGCCAAATCGGATGAGGCCACCCCCGCCCAAGCCCTGGCGCAAACCCGCTTGGCCGGTGGCGGTGACGCCGATCAAGGCCGTGCCCGCTCTCCCCTGCCCAGCGCGGCCCTGAGCACCGAAGGCGATCAACTCGAGCCCTCGGCCGCTCAAACATTGGCGGCCTTGAGGCTCAAACAAACCCAACTGCTGAGCCAGATCAAGGCCAGCTTGGCCCTGATCCCGGAGACCCAAGCCGCGCCTGACAACGCCCAGCAGCAAGCGCAAGAGGCCAAACGCCAACAGCTGCTCAAACTGCTGGCCGAGATTGAGCAGCGCATCGAACAAGACAACGCCAAGCCGCGCAAGCGCTACATCAGCCCCAGCACCCAAGAGGTGGTTTATGCCCAATACTATGACGCCATGCGGCACCAAATCGAGGCCCACGGCACACGCCACTTTCCGCAGCAAGACGGCCAAAAACTGTATGGCGAGCTGACCATGATCATCACCGTGAATGCACAAGGCAAGGTGCTCACCGCAGAGGTGGCGACCAGCTCAGGCCAACGCGCGCTTGACCTGCGCGCGATCGCCATTGCCCGCAGTGCTGGTCCGTTTGGCACCTTTGATCCCGCCATGCGCCAAAGTGCTGACCAATTGGCCATGGTGGCACGCTTTCAGTTCAGCCGCGACGGCAGCGTGCAAACCCGCTGATATGCGCTGGCCCACCCTGTCCTCTGTCACCAGCCCGCTGATGCGTTGGCTGGCCTTGGTGCTGATCGCAGGCTTGGCGCTGCAATTATTTTTCATCTTGCGCATTGCTGCCCTGGCGTGGTGGGACCCGGCCTCCACCAGCTTTCAACGCTCCGAGGCAGTGCGCATCCTGCGGCAAAAAAACAGCTTGCCCTGGCGCCAACAGTGGCAGCCCTACGATCGCATATCCATCCACCTCAAACGCGCCGTGGTGGTGTCGGAGGACGACATCTTTGCCCAACACGATGGGGTGCAATGGGATGCGATTGAAAAAGCCTGGTCCAAAAACAACCGCGCCCAGCAACAAGCAGCGCAAGCGAGCGCATCGCGCAGCAGCACACCCAAGATCGTGGGCGGCTCCACCATCACCCAGCAGTTGGCCAAAAACCTGCTGCTCTCCGGTGAGCGCACCTGGGCACGCAAAGCCCAAGAATTTGTCCTCACCCTGGCCTTGGAAGGCCTGCTCAGCAAGCAGCGAATTTTGGAAATTTACCTCAATAGCGTGGAGTGGGGCGAAGGCGTGTTTGGCGCCGAAGCCGCAGCCCAGCACTACTTTGGCAAGTCAGCCCAACAGCTCACACCCTATGAAGCCGCGCGCCTGGCCGTGATGCTGCCGCGACCCAAATACTTTGAGCGGCTGCCCAGCTCTGCCTATTTGGCCCAGCGCGCCGAAGTGATCGTTGCCCGCCTGGGCGCGGCGCGCTTGCCTTGAAAGGAAACGCCATGCGCATCTTGGGCATCGATCCGGGCTTGCAAACCACGGGCTTTGGCGTGGTCGACGCTGAAGGCGCGCAACTCAGCTATGTGGCCAGCGGCACCATCCGCACCCAATCGGCACAGCGCGCCGACCTGCCCGCGCGACTCAAACTGTTGTTCGACGGCATCCATGAAGTGGTGGCCCGCTACCAACCGCAATCAGCGGTGGTGGAGATTGTGTTTGTCAACGTCAACCCCCAAGCGACTTTGTTGCTCGGCCAAGCGCGCGGCGCTTGCCTGACCGCCTTGGTCAGCGCCAATCTACCGGTGGCCGAATACACCGCCTTGCAAATGAAAAAAGCTGTGGCCGGTCACGGCAAAGCGGCCAAAGCCCAGGTGCAAGAAATGGTCAAACGGCTGTTGAATTTGCCTGGCCTGCCCGGCCCGGACGCAGCCGATGCCCTGGGCTTGGCCATCATGCATGCCCATGCCGGGCGCAGCTTGGCGCTGCTGCAAACCGCTGGGGCCCCACGCAGCAAGTCCAGCGCAGTGTTTCGGGGTGGCCGCAGCGGCTGATCAGCGCTTGCTGTGGGGCGGATACGGCTTGAACAACTTTGGGGTCGCGGTGGAAATGCGGCAAAGCAGGATGGCTCTTCACAAGCGCTCCAAAATCAGCACAGCAAAAAACACCAAAGCAGCGCCCACGGTGACCCGCAACACCTTCCAACCCCAAATGCGATAACGGGTTTCACCGGTGGCGATGAAGGCGGCAAACAACAAGGCCGAGACCATCAACAAAAACAACACCACCCAGCGCACCAGCAACATGGCGTGTCACCAAGCTGGGGCCAACTGCGCCAACCCACGCGGGGCTTGGCGCTCATCGGCAAAACTGACCACTTCATAGGCTTGCGGTCGGCTGAGCAATTCGCGCAACAAGCGGTTGTTCAAGGCGTGTCCCGAGCGAAACGCGCTGTACGCCGCTAGCAAAGGCCGGCCCAGCAAAAACAAATCGCCCATGGCATCAAGGATTTTGTGCTTGACGAACTCATCGTCGTAGCGCAGGCCTTCGCTGTTCAAAATCTTGTAGTCGTCCATCACGATGGCGTTGTCCAAACCCCCGCCCAAGGCCAGGCCATTGGCCCGCATCGCCTCGACATCTTTGGTGAAACCAAAGGTGCGGGCGCGCGCAATGTCGCGCACATAACTGCCCCCATCGGTATCAAACACCACCCGCTGGCCGGTAGAGTCCACCGCTGGGTGGTCAAAGTCAATTTCAAAGCTGAGTTTGTATCCGTTGTGCGGGCTCAGCCGCGCCCACTTGCGCGCCGCCCCTTCGCCCTCGCTCACCTCGACCACCTCCAACACGCGCATGAAATGCTTGGGCGCGTTTTGCAAAGCAATGCCCGCACTTTGGAGCAAAAACACAAACGAGGCCGCCGACCCGTCCAAGATGGGCACCTCTTCGGCGGTGATGTCCACAAACAAATTGTCCAGCCCCAAACCCGCGCAGGCCGACATCAGGTGCTCCACGGTCAATACCTTGGCGCCCAAGTGCGAAATGGTGGAAGCCAAGCGGGTGTCGGTCACGGCCGTGGCCGAAACAGGGATGGTGACCGGCTGCGGCAAGTCGGTGCGGCGAAACACAATGCCGGTGTCGGGGGGTGCCGGCCGCAAAGTGAGTTCCACCTTTTGCCCGCTGTGCAAACCCACACCGACGGCGGTGGTGATGGTTTTAAGCGTTCGTTGTTGCAGCACGGTTTGATTTTAATGCGCTGCAGTCGATTGCGGTGCAGCGTTCGCTTTTTAATCTATTGTGTGAAGCGAGTTGATGGTGTTTGCCACTGCTTTGCTGAACGCGCCCCGCTGGCGGACACGCCGACAACTGGCCCACCAACACTTCACCCAAACCGGCACGAGTGGGTGTGCGGGCCGACGACGTTGGAGCGCAGCGCCCGGAGGAGGGCTGCATACCCCGAGATGGCGGTTTAAGAGGGGTAGTTCATACGCACTTTTATCAGCCTGCTGCATTCAAACCAATGTGCACCGGTTGTGCTGAACCCGCCCCGCCGGCGGGCACGCCGCCCTCCGCCAGTCGCTTCGCTCCGATGTTGTCGGGCGACGCACCCACCATCGGTGCTGCGACACAGAGACGTGATGGCAGCTGGGGCATGCAAACCCTATTGAGCAATCTCAAACACTTTTGCGCACCAACAACTTGCAAACCAGCACTTGACCGAAACCGACACGAGTGGGTGTGCGGGCTGACGACGTTGGAGCGCAGCGACCGGAGGAAGCTCGCGCACCCCGAGATGGCGGCTTCAGAGGGGCAGTTCGAGCCACCCAAGCAGTGCAGTCTAGGGTTGTGAGGGGGAGTCCTTTCAGCGCAGCACAAAGAAAGAACGGCCCGAAGGCCGTTTTTCAAAGCACAAAAACGCTCAATCTGCTTGCTTGCGCAAAAAGGCTGGGATCTCGTAATCGTCCATGCCACCGGAGGACATCGCATCCACCTTGGCGGCCGCATGCGTGCGGTTGGTGCGCCACACGCTGGGTACAGCCATGCCGGTGTAGTCAGGCACGCCCACACCTGCGCTCGCGGTGCTGGCTTGTGAATTCACCTGTGTCGGCTGGGTCTCGGCGGCGCTGGGGTAAGCCATGCCATCGGTGCCGTTGCGCAGCACCTGCAGCGGTGGGGCAGCACGGCGACCCGACTGCGCCAAGCCCGTGGCCACCACGGTCACGCGAATTTCATCGCCCAACTCGTCGTCGTACGCAGTGCCGTAAATCACATGCGCATCGGCAGAGGCACTGGCGCGGATGGTGTTCATCGCTTCGCGCGACTCGGCCAGCTTCAAACCGCCCTTGGCAGCGGTGATCAACACCAACACGCCTTTGGCGCCTGACATGTCCACGCCTTCCAGCAGTGGGCACGCCACCGCTTGCTCGGCAGCGATGCGCGCACGATCGGGGCCGCTGGCTTTGGCCGTGCCCATCATGGCTTTGCCATGCTCGCTCATCACGGTGCGCACGTCTTCAAAGTCCACGTTGACCAAGGCTTCCACGTTGATGATCTCGGCGATACCACCCACCGAGTTTTTCAGCACGTCGTTGGCAAAGGCAAAGGCCTGGTCTTGCGTGACCTCTTCGCCCAACACTTGTTGCAGTTTTTCGTTGAGCACCACGATCAAGGAGTCCACATTGGCTTCCAACTCGGACAAACCGGCCTCGGCATTGGTCAAGCGTCGGCCGCCCTCCCATTCAAAGGGCTTGGTCACCACGCCCACGGTCAAGATATTCATTTCGCGGGCGATGCGCGCCACCACCGGTGCGGCCCCAGTGCCGGTGCCGCCACCCATGCCAGCGGTGATGAACAACATGTGCGCGCCCTCCAGTGCGGCTCGGATGTCTTCTTCGGCGGCCATGGCTGCGTCGCGACCACGCTCGGGTCGGCTGCCCGCACCCAAACCGCTTTGACCGAGTTGGATCACCTTGTGCGCCGCGCTGCGACGCAGGGCTTGCGCATCGGTGTTGGCACAAATGAACTCCACCCCTTGAACATGGGTGTTGATCATGTGCTCGACCGCGTTGCCGCCGCCACCACCCACGCCAATCACCTTGATCATGGTGCCTGAGTTGAACGCTTCTTCTTCAACCATTTCGATGCTCATTTTTCTACTCCTATTGATCCGTTGTTTGCAGTTGCC
>JBEDCE010000095.1:0-7282 GCA_041176905.1 Pseudomonadota bacterium | reverse complement strand
CCGTTCCAGCCTGCAGCGCGCAGCTTGGGGAAGACTTCAGAGGTGTAGTCGCCGCCCTGGGCGGTGATGATGATTTCGCAGCGCTTGAGCTGCTCGATATCGAAAGCGTCTTGCAGCGTCGTTTCGTTCTTGGCCATCGAGGGGGCTTTGCCGCCCGAGTTCGATGTGGAGAAAAACAAGGGCTCGATCAGGTCAAAGTCTTTTTCCTGAATCATGCGGTCCATCAACACCGAGCCGACCATGCCGCGCCAGCCGACCAAACCTACCAACTTGCTCATATCAACGCCCTTTCAGTTTTAAAACAGTGTCAGACCAGACTGTTTGCCCGGCTCGTCTGGCCGGGGGGGCGCACGACGAACCAGGCTGGATCAGCCCTTAATGGTCGTGGTTTTGGTGGTGATTGCGCGCACGCCAACAGCCACCGTGGCGGCGGCTGCTTGGGGGGAGAAAGGGCGTGAGGCAAACATAAGGGAAGATTGTAAAGGATGCAGGCTTGGCGTTGGCTTACAGCGCCTTGACCACCGCATCGCCCATCTGCGCGGTGCCCACTTTGGTGGTGCCTTCGCTCCAGATGTCACCGGTGCGCAGGCCTTGGGCCAGCACTTTTTGCACAGCCGCTTCGATACGCTCTGCTGCTTCGCCCTGGTTCAAGCTGAAGCGCAGCATCATGGCCGCACTCAGGATGGTGGCCAGTGGGTTGGCCACGCCTTTGCCTGCGATGTCGGGGGCGCTGCCGTGGCTGGGTTCGTACAGACCCTGATTCTTGGTGTTCAGGCTGGCCGAGGGCAGCATGCCGATCGACCCGGTGAGCATGGACGCTTCGTCACTCAGGATGTCGCCAAACATGTTGCCGGTCACCACCACGTCAAAGCGCTTGGGCTCTTTGACCAGTTGCATGGCGGCGTTGTCCACGTACATGTGGTCCAGCGCGATGTCGGGGTATTGCTGGCCGACTTCGGTGACCACGTCTTTCCAGAACTGGAAGGTCTCGAGCACGTTGGATTTGTCCACGCTGGTCACGCGACCCTCTTTGCCTGCGGCTTTGCGTTTGCGAGCGGCCTGGAAGGCCACGTGCGCGATGCGCTCGATCTCGGGTTTGGAGTAGCGCATGGTGTCGAAGGCTTCTTCGGCACCGGGGAAGTGGCCATCGGTGGCGGTGCGGCGTCCGCGTGGCTGGCCGAAGTAAATGTCGCCCGTCAGCTCGCGGATGATCAGGATGTCCAGACCCGAGATCAGCTCGGGCTTGAGGCTGGACGCGCCCACGAGCTGCTCGTAGCAAATGGCGGGGCGGAAATTGGCGAACAGGCCCATGTGCTTGCGCAGGCCCAAAATGGCTTGCTCAGGGCGCAACGGGCGGTCGAGCTTGTCGTATTTCCAGTCGCCCACCGCGCCAAACAGCACGGCGTCAGACGCCATGGCCAGCTTGAGCGTGGCTTCGGGCAGGGGGTGGCCAAAGGCGTCGTACGCCGCGCCGCCGACCAGGGCGGTTTCCATCTCGAACTTCAGGTCGAGCGTGTTGAGGACTTTGACGGCTTCGGCGACGATTTCGGTGCCGATGCCATCACCGGGGAGGACTGCGATTTTCATGAATACTTTCGAAAGGGGTTACATCGTGTGCGCCAGCCAAGGCTTGGTGGCCAAGCGTTGGGCTTCGAAGGCGGCGATTTTGTCTTTGTGGCGCAGGGTCAGGCCGATGTCGTCGAAACCATTGATCAAGCAGTACTTGCGAAACGCGTTGACCTCGAAGGGGATTTCTTCACCTTGTGGGCGCACGATGACTTGGCGTTCCAAGTCGATGGTCAAGCCATAGCCGGGGAAGGCGGCGACTTCGTTGAACAGCGAGTCCACCGTGGTCTCGGGCAAGACGATGGGCAACAGGCCGTTTTTGAAGCAGTTGTTGAAGAAGATGTCGGCAAAGCTCGGCGCGATCACGCAGCGAAATCCGTATTGGTCGATCGCCCAAGGAGCGTGTTCGCGGCTGGAGCCGCAGCCGAAGTTCTTGCGCGCCAGCAGCACCGAGGCGCCTGTGTAGCGCGGCTGGTTGAGCACGAAGTCGGGGTTGGGCTTGCGTTGGCTCTCGGGCACACCGGGCTGGCCGGGTTGGTCGAGGTAGCGCCACTCATCGAACAGGTTGGGGCCAAAGCCGGTTTTGCGGATGGACTTCAAGAACTGCTTGGGGATGATCGCGTCGGTATCGACGTTCTCGCGGTCCATGGGGGCCACAAGGCCTTGGTGCACGTTGAATTTCTGCATGGTGGTCGGGCTCTTTAGGCGAACTGGCGGATGTCCACAAAGTGGCCGTGAATGGCGGCCGCAGCGGCCATGGCGGGGCTGACCAAGTGGGTACGGCCACCGGCGCCTTGGCGGCCTTCGAAGTTGCGGTTGCTGGTGGAGGCGCAACGCTCGCCGGGCTCCAAGCGGTCGGCGTTCATGGCCAAGCACATGGAGCAACCGGGCTCGCGCCACTCAAAGCCCGCGGCTTTGAAGATCTCGTGCAAACCTTCGCGCTCGGCCTGTTCTTTGACCAAACCGGAACCAGGCACGACCATGGCCAGCTTGATGTTCTTGGCCACTTTTTGGCCGAGCTTTTTGACGACGGCGGCGGCTTCGCGCATGTCCTCGATGCGGCTGTTGGTGCACGAACCGATGAAGACCTTGTCGACAAAAATGTCGTTGAGCGCCTTGCCGGGCTGCAAGTTCATGTAGGTCAATGCGCGTTCGATGGCGCCGCGTTTGTTGGGGTCTTTTTCTTTGTCGGGGTCGGGCACACGGCCGTTGATGTCGAGCACCATTTCGGGCGATGTGCCCCAAGTGACTTGCGGCAAGATGTCCTCGGCCTTCAATTCCACGACGGCGTCGAAGTGGGCGTCGGGGTCGGACTGCAGCGTTTTCCAGTAGGCCACGGCTTGGTCCCACTCCACGCCGGTGGGCGACAGGGGGCGGCCTTTGACGTACTCAATGGTTTTGTCGTCCACCGCCACCAGGCCCGCGCGTGCGCCGCCTTCAATCGCCATGTTGCACACCGACATGCGCGCTTCCATGCTCAGGCTGCGAATGGCCGAGCCCGCGAATTCGATGGTGTAGCCCGTGCCACCGGCGGTGCCGATTTTGCCGATGATGGCCAGCACCACGTCTTTGCCGGTCACGCCTTTGGCCAGGGTGCCTTCAACCTTGATGAGCATGTTCTTGGCTTTTTTGGCCAAGAGGGTTTGCGTGGCCATGACGTGCTCGACTTCGGAAGTGCCGATGCCGTGGGCCAAAGCACCAAACGCGCCGTGGGTGGAGGTGTGGCTGTCGCCGCACACCACGGTCATGCCGGGCAGGGTGGCGCCGTTTTCTGGGCCCATGACGTGCACGATGCCTTGGCGCTTGGACATGAAGGGGAAGAAGGCGGCCGCACCAAACTCAGCGATGTTGTCGTTGAGGGTGGTGATTTGTTCTTTGCTGATCGGATCGGTGATACCGTCGTAGCCCAGCTCCCAGCCGGTGGTGGGCGTGTTGTGGTCGGCTGTGGCCACGATGGAGCTCACGCGCCAGACTTTGCGACCGGCTTGGCGCAGGCCTTCAAACGCCTGTGGGCTGGTGACTTCGTGCACCAGGTGGCGGTCGATGTAGAGCACGGCGGTGCCGTCATCTTCGGTGTGGACGACGTGTTCGTCCCAAATCTTGTCGTAGAGCGTGCGTGGCATGTGCTTTCCTTGAATTCAGCCCGCTATTTTATGCGCTCAGGCACAAAAAAGCCCGCCGAGGCGGGCTTTTGCGGGCGCGCAGCGAATCAACGCTGAATATCGCGGCGTGGGGAACCGGTGAAGAGCTGACGGGGGCGGCCGATTTTGTACTCGGGGTCGCTGATCATTTCGTTGAGTTGGGCGATCCAGCCGACGGTGCGGGCCAGGGCAAACACGCCGGTGAACAGATTCACAGGAATGCCGATGGCACGCTGCACGATGCCGGAGTAGAAGTCGACGTTGGGGTAGAGCTTGCGGCTGACGAAGTAGTCGTCTTCCAAAGCGATCTTCTCCAAGGCTTTGGCCAGCTTGAACAGCGGGTCGTTTTCCAGGCCGAGTTCCTTGAGGACTTCGTCGCAGGTCTCTTGCATGAGCTTGGCGCGGGGGTCGTAGTTCTTGTAAACACGGTGACCAAAGCCCATCAGCTTGACGCCGCTGTTCTTGTCCTTGACCTTCTCCATGAACTCGCCGACCTTGGCCACGCCACCGCTGGCTTGGATGTCTTCGAGCATGTTCAAGCAGGCTTCGTTGGCGCCACCGTGCGCGGGGCCCCACAAGCAAGCCACGCCAGCGGCGATGGCCGCAAACGGGTTGGTGCCCGACGAGCCGCACAAACGCACGGTGGAGGTGGAGGCGTTTTGCTCGTGGTCGGCGTGCAGCGTGAAGATGCGGTCCATGGCACGCTCAAGCACGGGGTTGACCACGTAGTCTTCACACGGTGTGCCGAACATCATGCGAAGGAAGTTGCCCGCGTAGGACAGTTCGTTGCGGGGGTACATGTAAGGCTGACCGACGCCGTATTTGTAGGCCATGGATACCAGGGTGGGCATCTTGGCGATCAAACGGATCGCGGCGATGCGGCGATGCTCGGGGTTGTTGATGTCGGTGCTGTCGTGGTAGAAGGCCGACAAAGCGCCCACCAAGCCGGTCAAAACGGCCATGGGGTGAGCATCACGGCGGAAGCCGCGCAAAAAGAATTGCATCTGCTCGTTGACCATGGTGTGGTTGTTCACCAGTTTGTGGAATTCCTTGCTTTGGTCTCCCACAGGCAATTCGCCATTCAGCAGCAGGTAGCAGGTGTCGAGGTAGTCGACCTTGTTGGCCAGCTGCTCAATGGGGTAGCCGCGGTACAGCAATTCGCCCTTGTCGCCATCGATGTAGGTGATCGCGGATTGGCAAGACGCCGTGGACAGGAAACCGGGGTCATAGGTGAACATGCCCGTTTGGCCGTACAGCTTGCGGATGTCGATCACATCGGGGCCAATGTTGCCGTTGTACACAGGCAGGTCAACGGAAGGGCTGCCATTGCTGAACGACAGGGTGGCTTTGTTGTCGGCGAGTTTCATGTGGTTTCCTTTGTTATTGCACGTCTTAAACGGTTTGCCGGGCGGCGCGCAGCATGCCCAACACTTGCGTGATGTTCTCACGCACCAAGTCGCCCTCGGGCAACTTGCGGGCCAACAACAAATCGAGCAGATCGTTGTCGGACAGGTCCATTAAAACCTCGAGAGCTTGGGCCTGACTGACAGTCAAGCTCGCAGCGTGCCTGTCAAAGAAGCGCTCGATGAAGAGGTCGTTCTCCAGCAAACCGCGGCGGCAGCGCCAGCGCAGCTTGCTCAGAGCGCGCTCATCGATCGGCGCATCGTTCGTGCAGGCGTTCATGCGGTGTGGGTGTGTGCGCTCAAATGGCGCGCATCACCATCATTTCTTTGATCTTGCCGATGGCCTTGGTGGGGTTCAAACCCTTGGGGCAGACATCGACGCAATTCATGATGGTGTGGCAACGGAAGAGGCGGTAAGGGTCTTCCAAGTTGTCCAAACGCTCAGCGGTGGCATGGTCGCGGCTGTCGGCGATGAAGCGGTAGGCCTGCAGCAAACCGGCTGGGCCCACGAACTTGTCGGGGTTCCACCAGAAGCTTGGGCAGCTCGTGGAGCAGCTGGCGCACAAAATGCACTCGTACAGGCCGTTGAGCTCGTCGCGCTCTTCGGGGCTCTGCAGGCGCTCTTTTTCGGGGGCCACGGTTTCGTTGATCAGGTAGGGTTTGATGCTGTTGTATTGCTTGAAGAACAACGTCATGTCCACGATCAGGTCGCGCACCACTGGCAGGCCAGGTAGGGGCTTCAAGACGATGTCGCCCTTGAGCGTGTTCATGTTGGTCAAGCAAGCCAGACCGTTTTTGCCGTTGATGTTCATGGCGTCGGAGCCACACACACCTTCGCGGCAAGAACGGCGGAAGGAGATGGAAGGGTCCACCGCCTTGAGCTTCATCAGCGCGTCGAGCAACATGCGCTCGTGGCCGTCGAGTTCGACCTCGATCGACTGCATGTAAGGCTTGGTGTCTTTTTCGGGGTCGTAGCGGTAGATTTTGAAGGTTCTTTTGGCCATGTGAGACTCCTGAATTAGAAGGTGCGAACCTTAGAAGGTGCGAACCTTGGGCGGCACGGACGCGACGGTCAGTGGCTTGAGGTTGACGGGCTTGTAGGTGAGGCTGTTGTCGGCGCTGTGCCACAAGGTGTGCTTCATCCACTCGGCATCGTTGCGGCCCAGCGGGAACTGGGCATCGTCGGCGGCGCGCTCGTAGTCGTTGACGGTGTGCGCGCCACGGCACTCGTGGCGGGCGGCGGCCGAGGTCATGGTGGACTGAGCGCATTCGATCAGGTTTTCCACTTCCAGCGCTTCGATGCGCGCGGTGTTGAACACCTTGGACTTGTCTTTCAGGCCAATCGACTCGACGCGAGCGCGCATGGCGTTGATCTTGGCCACGCCTTCGTCCATGCTGGCTTGGGTGCGGAAGACGCCAGCGTGCTGCTGCATGGCGGCTCGCAAGTCGTTGGCCACGTCTTGGGCGTATTCGCCGGATTGGGTGTTGTCCAAGCGGGCCAAGCGGGCCAAGGTCTTGTCTGCGGCATCGGCGGGCAGGGGCTTGTGGGTTTTGTTCTTGTCGTTGTACTGAACGATGTGGTTGCCCGCAGCGCGGCCAAACACCAACAAGTCCAACAGGGAGTTGGTTCCCAAGCGGTTGGCGCCGTGCACCGACACGCAAGAGCACTCACCCACGGCGTACAAGCCGTTGACAATGGCTTGGCCGCCTTTGCCGTCGGGCGTGACCACTTGGCCGTTGATGTTGGTGGGGATGCCGCCCATTTGGTAGTGGATGGTGGGCACGACCGGGATGGGTTCGCGCGTGATGTCCACGTTGGCGAAATTCACACCAATCTCGTATACCGAGGGCAAGCGCTTGTGGATGGTCTCGGCGCCCAAGTGATCGAGCTTCAGGAGCACGTAATCCTTGTTGGGGCCGCAGCCACGGCCTTCCTTGATCTCTTGGTCCATGCAGCGCGAGACGAAGTCGCGTGGGGCCAAGTCTTTCAAAGTGGGCGCGTAACGCTCCATGAAGCGCTCGCCGTTGCTGTTGAGCAAAATCGCGCCTTCGCCACGGCAGCCTTCGGTCAAGAGGACGCCCGCGCCGGCTACGCCGGTGGGGTGGAATTGCCAGAATTCCATGTCTTGCAAGGGGATGCCCGAGCGAGCGGCCATGCCCAGACCGTCACCG
>JBEDCE010000094.1:0-7290 GCA_041176905.1 Pseudomonadota bacterium | reverse complement strand
GCGCGGTCTTGGCCAGTGCCGCCAACTGCTTGGCCTTCAAGGGCGACCGCATCGAGGCGCACAACTTCGACGGCGTGGGCTTGGTCACCGACTTGGCCACCCACCACGGCGCGCAACTCAAAGGGCGGCGTATTTTGGTCTTGGGCGCAGGTGGCGCCACCCGAGGCGCCCTGCCCGCCTTGGCCGATGCGGCACCCGCCGTCTTGGCCGTGGCCAACCGCAGCGCCGACAAAGCCCGCGACTTGCAAAGCCACTTCGCGCCCCATTTCGCCGTACAAGCCGGTGGCTTCGACGACTTCGCGGGCGAAAGCTTCGACGTCATCATCAACGCGACCAGCACCGGTCTGAGCGACCAAGCCCTGCCACTGCCCGCAGGCCTCTTCGCCCCCAACGCCGTGGCCTACGACATGGTCTACGGCAAAGGCCTGACGCCTTTCATGCGCCAAGCACAAGATGCCGGTGTTACTCGTTTGGCCGACGGCTTAGGGATGCTGGTCGAACAAGCCGCCGAAGCTTTTGCCCTGTGGCGCGGCGTGCGCCCGCCCACGGCGGACGTCATCAAGACACTGCGCAGCTGACCCTGGATTGCTTCGCTTCGCTCGCAATGACAGAACTTGTGTCATTGCGAGGCACGAAGCAATCGCACTGACACGCTGTCGTCACTGCAAACGCTGGACACGCCAGCCGCAAAGCACCGCCACCAGCGCGGCAGCGGTGGACAACCAAAACACGGCGCTCAAGCCCCAGTGCTCGCTGAGCAACCCACCGATAGAGCCGCCCACCACGCCCGTGCAGCCGTAGCCAATCACGGTGAACAAAGCCTGCCCACGGCCACGCAAGCGCCCAGAGAAGTGTTGGGAAATCAAGGAAATGCAAGCCGTGTGGTGGGCAGCAAAGGTCACCGCGTGCAAGGCCTGCGCCAACACCAAGACCCACCACCACTGCGCCGCACCCGCGGTCAGCACCATGCGCAAGACCATCAGCATTGACGCCACCACCAGCCAAGCCGGCCAAGACAGGCGGCCCGACCAGCGGCCTTGCCCATAAAACCAAGCGATTTCGACGATCACACCGACCGCCCAGAACAGGCCAATGGCGGTTTTGCTGTAGCCCAGTTCGTCCAGGTAGAGCGAGAAAAACACGTACACCAACACGTGGGCGAAAATGTGGAAAAAGATGGCCGCGAACAGCCAGCGCACCGGTGCTTGGCGCAGGATAGGCCCAATGGGCAGGCGCTCATGAGCGGCTTGCGCCTGTTCTTTGAGATCGGGCATCCACCACACGCTCACGGCCACCAGCACCAAGGTGCCCACGGTCCAGGCAGGAAAACTGGACAGACCGTGTCGTTCAAACCACCAACCGGCCGCCACCACCGTGACCAAGAAGCCCCACGAGCCCCACAACCTCACGCGCCCATAGCGGTGGACGTCGAGCTGACCTTTGTGGGTCACGCGGTGAGCCATGGCCGCCTCGCTCATCGGCATCATGAAACTGGTGTGAATGAACATCACCAACAGTACGCCGAACAGCGCGGCCACCGGTAAATCCAAGAACAAACCCAAACCCACCAACATCGAAGCGGTGGCGCCGTAGCGCAGGAGCTTGACGCGTTCGCCCGTTCGGTCGCTGAGCCAGCCCCAGCCATACGGCCCGACCACACGGGTGGCCGCTTGAGCGGCGGTGAGCAAGCTGATGGCCACCAAGCCAAAGCCCATGTCTTTGAGCCACAGCGCCAAATACGGGTTGAAAAAACCCACGTGGGCAAAGTAGCTGGCCGAGAGCAAAGCAAACGGGGCCAAGCCCGCACGGCCCGATCGAATCACATCAGCCGCGCTGTTGGGCTGCGATGTCGGGCGTGCTCACGCGCACGTCGCCGCACTGAGCGCGGTGGGCCAAGGCGTGCTCCATCACCACCAAAGCCAACATGGCCTCGGCAATGGGGGTGGCGCGGATGCCCACGCAAGGGTCGTGTCGGCCCTTGGTGATGAGGGATGTGGCTTGCCCCTGAACGTCGATCGAGTCGCGCTCGATCAAGATGGAGCTGGTCGGCTTGATGGCGATGCTGACCTCGAGGTCTTGGCCGGTGCTGATGCCGCCCAACACACCGCCCGAGTTGTTGCCCACAAAGCCTTGGGGTGTGAGCGAATCGCCGTGGTGGTTACCCTTGTGCGTGACGCTGGCAAAGCCCGCGCCGATCTCCACGCCCTTGACCGCGTTGATGCCCATCATGGCGTAAGCGATGTCGGCGTCGAGTTTGTCGAACAGCGGCTGGCCCAAACCCACGGGCATGCCCTGCGCGGTCACGCGCAAACGCGCGCCGCAGGAGTCGCCGCTCTTGCGCAGCGCGGCCATGTAGGTCTCCAAAGCAGCGACGTCGGCCACCGGCGCAAAAAACGGGTTGTGGGCCACGTGGTCCCACGACTCAAAGCCGATCGGCACATCGCCGATTTGGGTCATGCAGCCGCGAAAGGTGGTCCCGAATTGTTCGAACAGCCACTTCTTGGCCACCGCACCGGCCGCCACCATGGGCGCTGTCAAACGCGCCGACGAGCGACCACCGCCACGCGGATCGCGCAAACCGTATTTGTGCCAATAGGTGTAGTCGGCGTGGCCGGGGCGGAACTGTTGGCCAATGTCGCCATAGTCCTTGCTGCGCTGATCGGTGTTTTGGATCAACAAAGCGATCGGTGTGCCGGTGGTTTTGCCTTGGTGAACGCCGCTCAAGATCTGCACCGCATCGGGTTCGTTGCGCTGTGTCACAAACGCGCTGGTGCCAGGACGGCGGCGGTCGAGGTCGGGCTGAATGTCCGCCTCCGACAAGTCCATGCCCGGTGGGCAGCCATCGATCACACAGCCAATGGCCGGGCCGTGGGATTCACCAAAATTGGTGACTGCGAAAAGGTGTCCGAAGGTGTTGCCGCTCATGGGGGTGGATTATCCCACCAGTGGAGGCGCTCAGGCCTTGCCCTGCTCTTCGGGCCAGTCGCGGATGTAGGCCTTGAGCATTTGGTTCTCGAAATTTTGGCTGTCGACCACCGCTTTGGCCACGTCGTAAAAACTGATCACGCCCATGAGCATCGACCCTTCCATCACGGGCATGTAGCGCGTGTGACGCTCCAGCATGAGCGGACGAACCTCGGTGATGTCGGTGGTGGGTGTGCACGTCGCGGGATGGGTGTCCATGACCGTGCTGACCTGTTGGTTGGTCAAGTTGCAGCCGTTTTTGGCCAAGGTGTGGATGACCTCGCGAAAGGTCAACATGCCAGCGAGTTCGCCACGGTTCATCACAGCCAAGGAGCCAATGTCCAAGCGCGACATCGTTTCAATGGCATCGCGCAGCAGGGCATCTGGCGCAATGGTGAACAAGGTGCCGCCCTTGACCCGAAGAATATCGCTGACTTGCATGGTGATGGCTCCGCTGTGGTGGTGGTGTCGTGATGGCTAGCAATATAGCCCACAAACCCTTACAAGAACCTTCTCAAAACGTCCGCCAAACTCGAAAAAATCAGATCTTCAAAGCCCGCCCCACGCTGAGGGAGGCCCAAGCGCTGTGGTTGACAAAAGCTTGGACCGATGCGTTGGGGGCCAACAGCAAACGGTCCATTAAAGGGCGCAATGGGGTTTGCTCAGGGTCAATCAAGAGCACATGCCGTTCTTGTTCTTCTTTGATCGGTGCGACCCAATCCAAGCTGGTCAAAGTGGCCAAGGCTTCCTCAAGCTGCAAAGGTGAGACCTTTAAGTTGTGGGACAAGGCTTCCGAGGTCAAACCTTTTTCAGGGGCGTGTTGAGCGCCATGCAATTGACCCAAGACCTCAATGGCCAGCTGAAAATCCCAACCTGGTGTGTCGCCACGGCGTGCGATGCCCGACAAAAGGCTGGGCAAATAGGCCGCAATGACAGCACCCAGCAACACAATGACCCAAGCGATGTAAACCCAAATGAGGAGAATGGGGACGGCAGCAAATGCGCCATAAATCAATGAATAAGTGGGGATGGACGAAAAATACCAACCCAGCAACGCCTTGGCTGCATCAAAACCAATGGCCACGAACAGCCCTCCCGCCAGCGCATGTGACCAACGCACGGAAGTGTTGGGCACGTATCGGTAAAGCGCGGCGATCCCGCCCACCACCAACACCCACTCCAATGACTCCAGCCAAAACCGCGTGCCCACACTCAAACCTTTGATGAGCGCCCGCTGGTCGCCCACCGCATAAGCCGTCAAGGTCAGACTCAACGCCAGCACCAATGGCCCCAGCGTCAAGACGGCCCAATACACCAAGACGCGCTGCGTCACACCGCGCGGCCGGCGCACGCGCCAGATGTCGTTGAGCTTGCGGTCGATGGTCAAGATCAGGGCCAGCGCCGTGACCACAAAAAACACACCCCCGGCCATGCCCATTTGACTGGTCTTGCTGACAAATTGGTTGAGGTTGAGCAACACCGGCTTGGCAATCGACTCCGGCACCATGGACGACACCAGCCAGCGTTGCAGGGTGATCTGAAATTGCTCGAACATGGGCAAAGCCCCGAAAACCGCCAAGGCCACTGTGAGCAAGGGGACCAAAGAAATCAGGGTCGTGAAGGTCAGGCTGCTGGCCGTTAGGCCCAGACGATCTTCCCGGAAACGCTCATACAAAGTGACGGCCGTGTTTTTCCAGGGGAAACGTTTGGTTTCGTGCCACGTTTCTCGGGTCCATGTGATCCATTTCATCCCGGTATCATGCCACCAGCCCAACCGGGGCTTCACCCCATCAACACATGAACACCACACCCAGCTCCCCATCGGCCCAGACCCAGCGCCAGATTGAAACGACGAGGCGCGTTGCCGTGGCCAGTTTGTTGGGGCTCATCGTCTTGGGTTTGGCTTGGGAGTTGTGGCTCGCCCCCCTGCGTCCGGGCGGCTCTTGGTGGGCCATCAAGGTCATCCCCTTGATGATTCCTTTGGCGGGCTTGCTCAAAAACCGCATGTACACCTACCGGTGGGTCAGTTTGCTGGTGTGGTTGTATTTCACCGAGGGCATCATCCGCGCCACCACCGAAAGTGGTGTGAGCATGTGGTTGGCCACGGGACAAACCTTGTTGTGCCTGGCCTTGTTCTCCGTGAGCGCTTTGCACGTGCGCATCCGCCTGAAGGCTGCGGGCTTGGAAGCCGTGCGCGCCGACGCTACTGAACACGCCCGACTCACCGGTGCGGCAGCCGACCCCGTTGCACCCAAACAGCCATGAACCCTGGGGTCGTGCTCGACGCTTTGCGGCAGGCCGTGGGCCCTGCCCATGTGCTGACCCACGAAGATCCCAGTACTGACCTCAGCCGCTGGGAGCGCGATTGGCGAGGCCGCGCCCACGGTCGGGCGCTGGCGGTGGTCAGCCCGGGCAGCACCGCCGAAGTGGCAGCGGTCATTCAAGCCTGTGATGTCCACGGCGTGAGTGTGGTGCCCCAAGGCGGCAACACCGGCTTGGTGGTCGGCTCGGTACCAGACGACAGCGGCCAACAGGTCTTGCTGAGCACCACGCGGCTGAACCGCGTGCGCGAAATCGACGCGGCCAACCGCACCTTGACGGTGGAGGCCGGTTGTGTGCTGCAAACCGTGCAAGACGTGGCCCGAGAGGCCGGTTTTTTGTTCCCTTTGAGCCTGGCTGCCCAGGGCAGCTGCACCATTGGGGGCAACTTGGCCACCAACGCGGGTGGCACCCAAGTGCTGCGCTACGGCAACACGCGCGACCTGTGTCTGGGTTTGGAGGTGGTCACGGCCCAAGGCCAGATCTGGAACGGCCTGTCGGGCCTGCGCAAGGACAACACCGGCTACGACCTGCGTCACCTCATGATCGGCAGCGAAGGCACGCTGGGCATCATCACCGCCGCCACCCTCAAGCTCTTTGAACAACCCGCCGCGCAACTGACCGCTTGGGCCAGCGTGTCCTCCTTACCCGCGGCCTTGGATTTGCTGGGCTTGGCGCAAAGCCGCTTGGGCGCGGGCCTCACGGGGTTTGAGCTCATGGGGCAGTTCGCCTTGTCCTTGGTGGACCAACACTTTCCGCAACTGCGGGTGCCGGCCTGGCGCAACACACCCTTTGCGGTGTTGCTTGAGCTCAGCGACACCGAATCGGTCGAACACGCTCAAGCGCAACTCGAACAGTTGCTCAGCCAAGCGTTGGACGCAGGCTGCGTCAGCGACGCCATCGTGGCCAGCAACCTGGCACAGGCGCAGGGCTTTTGGCACGTGCGAGAAAGCATCTCGTCGGCCCAGGCCGCAGAAGGCCTGAACATCAAACACGACATCAGCTTGCCGATCTCGCGCATCCCGGCCTTTTGTGACCGCGCGGGCGACCGCTTGGCACACGCTGTGCCGGGTGTGCGCATCGTCAACTTCGGGCATTTGGGGGATGGCAACTTGCATTACAACGTCCAAGCACCGGTGGGCCAGGACCCGCAGCGTTTTTTGCTTGAGCAAGAAGCGGCCATCAACGCGGTGGTGTTCGAGGAAGTCCGCGCGCACGGCGGCTCCATCAGCGCCGAGCACGGCATCGGCAGCCTCAAGGCGCACACCTTGCCCGATTACAAAGACCCCACGGCGCTGGACTGGATGCACCGAATCAAGGCCGCGCTCGACCCTGACAACCGGCTCAACCCCGGCCGGGTGCTGCCCCTTCAAGCACGATAAACTGAGGCCCATGAACACCGCAGCCCGCCCCATTCGCCAGCAGTACGAAGACCTCATGCGCCATGTGTTTGAACACGGCGTGGAAAAAGGCGATCGCACCGGCACCGGCACGCGCAGCGTCTTCGGCCACCAGATGCGCTTCGACCTCAACGAAGGTTTTCCGCTGGTCACCACCAAAAAGGTGTTTATCAAGGCCATCATCGTCGAGCTGCTGTGGTTCTTGCGTGGCGACAGCAATGTGAAGTGGCTGCAAGAGCGCGGCTGCACGATTTGGGACGAATGGGCCCGTGCCGACGGCGACTTGGGGCCTGTGTATGGTGTGCAGTGGCGCAGCTGGCCCAAGCCCGGTGGCGGCCATGTGGACCAAATCCAGCAGGTCATGGCCACGCTCAAAACCAACCCCGACAGCCGCCGCATCATCGTCAGCGCCTGGAATGTGGCCGAACTCGATCAGATGGCGCTCATGCCTTGCCACGCGTTTTTCCAGTTTTATGTGGCCCCGCCCAGCACGCCCGGTGGCAAAGGCCGCTTGAGCTGCCAGCTCTACCAACGCAGCGCCGACATTTTCTTGGGCGTGCCCTTCAACATCGCCAGCTACGCCCTGCTCACCCACATGGTGGCGCAG
>JBEDCE010000093.1:0-7388 GCA_041176905.1 Pseudomonadota bacterium | reverse complement strand
TTTTCAAAAACCAGTTCGAACCCCAAGCCTGGCGTCTAACTTTCACGTGCAAAATGACAGCGCTGAGTGCAAATTTGAGTGTTTTAGCTGGAAAGTTACATAATGTAACTTTTGGGGTTATTACACGAAATATTACACGGTTATCAAAAATGCATGTAAGTCATTGATCTATAAGGATTTTTGACGAGCCTGGCTTTCTGTTAATCCGTAGGTCCCTGGTTCGAGCCCAGGTCGAGGAGCCAAAAAATCCCAAGCCAGCATGTGTAAACATGCTGGCTTTTTTGTCTTTCAGCTGGTCTTTGTGCACGCAAAAAAGACCCAATTGGCTTGATCTTGACAGCTCAGTTGATGGGATTTTCGTTGGATAAAGAAAAGGTCCTCTTTGGGGCGACAATGAAAATTTGGGCAGCAATTGGGCACGCTGAGGCCTAGGTCTCAAGCCACTTAGGGCTTGAGGCGGATCAACTCGCCGTCGGGCGAATCGGTCAGCAAATAGACCCAGCCATCAGGCCCCACCCGCACGTCTCGGATGCGGCCCACCTGCTGCGTGAGCAAACGCTCCTCGGCCACCACCGTGTTGCCCTGCAGCGTTAGGCGAACCAAGGCCTGACCGCGCAAAGCCCCCACGAACAAGCTGCCGCGCCACGCCGGGAAAGCAGCAGCGTCGTAAAAAACCATGCCCGAAGGCGCAATGGACGGCACCCACACATGCAAGGGTTGCTCCAACCCCGCTTTCTGGCTGCCCACCCCGATGCGCGTGCCCGTCACGTAATTCACACCGTGGGTGATGGTGGGCCAACCGTAGTTGCGCCCGCTGCGGATGATGTTGACCTCGTCGCCGCCTTGCGGGCCGTGCTCTTGGGTCCATAACTCGCCGGTTTGCGGGTGGATGGCCGCGCCTTGGATGTTGCGGTTGCCGCGGCTGAACACCTCGGGCAACTGCTGCGGGTCGTTCACAAAGGGGTTGTTGGCGGGCACACGCCCGTCGTCGTGCAGGCGGATGACCGAACCGGCGTGGTCTTTGGGCCGCTGGGCGCGCTCCTCATCACCGCGATCGCCCAGCGTCAAAAACACGTGGCCTTGTCGATCAAAGGCGATGCGCCCACCAAAGTGACGCCCGCCACGCGAGGCCGGCTTCATGCTGAAGAGCAGTTGCCAATCGACCAAGCGGTGACCTTGCAGGCGAGCACGGCCCAAGGCCGTGCTCACACCGCCCGACTGGCGCTGCGCGTACGACAAATAAACCCAGCCGTTGCGGGCGTGATCGGGATGCAAGGCCACATCGAACAAGCCGCCTTGACCCGACACCTCGATGTCTTTGGGCAGACCCTCGATGGGCTTGGGGTCCAAACGGAAGTTGCGGTCGATTCGGCGCAACTGCCCTTCGCGCTCGGTCACCAGCATGTCGCCATTGGGCAGCCAAGCCATGGACCAGGGGTGGTTCAAGCCCTTCACCAGGGCCTGTGTCTGAAAAGCCCAGCTGGGAGACGCCAGCGCGAGCAGCAATGGTGCCGCCAGCCAAGCCCGTGCGGGCCAGATCATGGAAAACATGTTTACTCCTGTGTGTCGGGTTGTTCAATCGTAACCAGCACCAATAGCCCCACAGCCCCTCAAGGGCTTGGGCGCTTGGTTTAATCCTTGGATGTCTTACCGCACCGTTTGGTTCAAACGCGATTTGCGCTGGAGTGACCACGCCGCCTTGGCGCACGCGGCGAGTTTGGGGCCGGTGCGTTGCCTCTACGTGGTTGAGCCCGACCTCTGGGCGCAACCCGATGCGGCCCTGCAGCACTTTGAATTTGTGCGCGAGTCCCTGCTGGAATTGCAATCTGCTTTGCGTGCGCAGGGGGGCGATTTGGTGGTGCGCGTGGGCTCGGTGGTCTCGGTGCTGGCCGATCTGCATACACAAGCGCCCATGCTGGAACTGGTCTCGCACATGGAAACTGGCAACGCCCACACCTACGAGCGCGACTTGGCGGTGGCCGCTTGGTGCGCATCCGTGGGACTGACTTGGACCGAGTTGCCGCAGTTCGGCGTGGTGCGCCGCCTCAAAGACCGCAACACCTGGCAGCGGCGTTGGGAAGCACACATGTCCGCACCACAAGCGCCCGCACTCAACGACCTCCAAGTGCGTTGGACCCCGGCTGTGCCATCGATCGATCTGGCCGCCCTGTCCCCCCCCAGAGGCTTGGCCCACAACCCGCCGGAACGTCAACGCGGCGGCCGACCAAAGGCCGTTGAGACCCTGAACCATTTTTTGCACGCACGCGCCCTGCGCTACCGAGGCGGCATTTCATCGCCCTTGAGCGCGCCCGACGCATGCTCTCGCTTATCGGCCTATTTGGCTTGGGGGTGTCTGAGCCTGCGAGAAGTGGTGCAAGGCACACGAGCGACCTTGGCCAGCCTGCCGCCCACTGCCACGCGACACCGCGCAGGCTTGAGCGGCTTCATCAGCCGCCTGTATTGGCACTGCCACTTCATTCAAAAGTTGGAGAGCGAGCCCGAAATAGAGTGGCGCAACATGCACCGCGGCTACGACGGCCTGCGGGAAGACGGCTGGAACGACGCCCACTTTGCGGCCCTGACCTCGGCGCGCACGGGCTGGCCGATGGTGGACGCTTGTGTGGTCATGCTCTATGAAACCGGCTGGCTCAATTTTCGCATGCGGGCCATGCTGGTGTCGGTGGCGGCCTACCCGCTGTGGCTCGATTGGCGGCCCGTGGGTCATTGGCTGGCCACGCAGTTTCTGGACTACGAACCCGGCATCCACTGGAGCCAGCTGCAAATGCAGTCGGGCACCACCGGCATCAACACCACGCGGGTGTACAACCCCATCAAACAAGCGCAAGACCACGACCCCAAAGGCATCTTTGTGCGCCGCTGGCTGCCGCACATGCGGCGCGTACCCGACACCTGGTTGTTCGAGCCTTGGCTCATGCCGCCCGAGGTGCAACGCCACTGCGGCCTGACGGTGGGCAGCGGGCCCGGTGCCGACATTCCCCTGCCCGTGGTGGATTTGTCAGAGGCCATGCGTGAATCCAAAGCCGCCCTGCACGCGCGCCGCGCCGAGCCCGGTGTGAAGGCCGGCAAAAAAGCCATCGTCGACAAACACGCTTCGCGCAAACACGGCACGGGCCACCAACGTGACGTGTTCACCCGAGACAGCGACACGCCCAAGACCAGCCGCCGAAAGTCGGCCAAGGCCTCTTCAGACAGCACACCACCCAGCAAGCAGCTGGGCTTTGATTTTTAAACGCATGCGCACCACCCTTTTCTGGTTCCGAAACGACTTGCGCTTGTACGACCATCGCGCCTTGAAACAAGCGATTGACCACGCCCAGGCTCATCAGCAAGCCCTGCTGCTGGTCTACGTGCAAGAACCCGTGCAAGACGCAGACACCGCCTGGGGCTTTCGCCGGATGGGCGCGCACCGCAGGCGCTTTGTGGCCGACACGCTGCAAGACCTTCAACAAGCGCTTGCAGCTTTGGGTCAGCGCTTGGTGTTGCTGCACGGCCCCGTGGCCGAAGTGCTGCCCGCTTGCGCCCGACTGGTCCAAGCCGACACCATCTTTTGTGAAGACATCGCCGCACCCGAAGAAGAAGCGCAGGTGCAAGCGCTGATCGATGCGGGCATCACCGTCAAGACCTTGTGGCAGTCCAGCCTGATCGAACCCGACGCCCTGCCCTTTGCGGCCGAAGAGATGCCGCAGGTCTTCACCGAGTTTCGCCAGCGCATCGAATCGGCGCGGCTCCAACCGCTGGCACCCTTGCCAGCGCCCACCCAACTGCCTGCGCCACCGGATGACAACCTGAACACTTTGCCCGGCTGGACCGACAACGCCTTCACGCTGCTGCAAGCCCACACTGAAAATGAAGCGCACGAACGCTCAAACTTTCCGTACACCCAAACCGCCTACCGGGGCGGCGAAACCAGCGCCTTGGCCCACCTGCAAAGCTACCTCACACCGCCTTGGCCCGACCGCTACAAACAAACCCGCAACGCCCTGCAAGGCCAGCACACCAGCAGCCACTGGTCGCCCTGGTTGGCCACGGGCGCGGTGTCGGCGCGCCGCATTTGGGCAAGCCTACATGCCTATGAACAAGAACACGGCAGCAACGACGGCACGTATTGGCTGTGGTTTGAGCTGCTGTGGCGCGACAACTTCCGCATGCTGCACCGGCAACACGGCCCGCAACTCTATGCCGCGCGGGGCTTGTCAACGCTTCCCAAACCAAAGCATTTCCCCAAGGACTTTCAGCGCTGGTGCCAAGGCCAAACGGGCGAACCCATCGTGGACGCGGGCATGCGCGAGCTGGCCGCCACCGGCTTCACCTCCAACCGCATGCGCCAGATCGTGGCGAGCTTCTTGGTGCACGACCTGTCTTGCGACTGGCGCGCAGGAGCGGCCTGGTTCGAATCGCAACTGGTGGACTTTGACGTGAGCAGCAACCAAGGCAACTGGTTGTACGTGAGCGGGCGTGGCACCGATCCGAGGGCCGGCCGTCGTTTCAACCCCCAAAAGCAAACCCAAGACCACGACGCGCAAGGCCGCTTTCAACGCACGTGGTTGGCTTAACATTCACCCACCCACACACAGGAGATCTCCACCATGTTCACCACCGCCATCGCCGGCAGCCTACCCAAACCCGCTTGGTTGGCCGAAACCGAAAAACTCTGGCCCGAATGGAAAAGCCAGGGCCCTGAGCTTCTGCAAGCCAAGGCCGACGCTACCTTGTTGTGGATCAAGGCCCAAGAAGACGCGGGCTTGGATGTGGTCGGCGACGGCGAACAGGCACGTCAACACTTTGTGCACGGCTTTGTCGAACAGGTCGAGGGCATCGACTTTGTGAACAAGGTCAAGATGGGCATCCGCAACAACCGCTACGACGCCATGGTGCCGCAGGTCATCGCCCCGCTGCGCCTCAAAGGACGGGTGCACGCTTTTGAAGCGCAGCTCGCCCGCGCCCACACCCGCAAAAAGCTCAAGTTCACCCTGCCCGGCCCCATGACCATCGTGGACACCGTGGCCGACCGCTTCTACGGCGACAAATTCAAACTGGCCATGGCCTTTGCCGAACTGCTCAACCAAGAAGCGCTGGCATTGCAGGCCGATGGTGTGGACATCATCCAGTTCGATGAACCCGCCTTCAACGTCTACATGGACGATGCTGCCGATTGGGGCGTCAAGGCCTTGGAGCGCGCCGCACAAGGCCTGACCTGCACCACCGCGGTCCACATCTGTTACGGCTATGGCATCGAAGCCAACAACAAATGGAAAGAAACGCTGGGGCAAGAGTGGCGACAATACGAAAAGGTCTTCCCGGCCTTGGCGAACAGCAGCATCGACCAGGTCAGCTTGGAGTGCATGCACTCCTTGGTGCCCATGGAGCTCATGGCCCTGCTCAAGGGCAAGGACGTGATGGTGGGCGTGATCGACGTGGCCAACCCCAAGATCGAAACGCCCGAAGAAATCGCCGACACCATCGGTAAAGCCTTGCAATACGTGTCCAAAGAGCACCTGATTGCTTGCACCAACTGCGGTTTGGCGCCCATGAGCCGCGAGATCGCGGTCAAGAAACTGGAGGCCTTGGCCTTGGGCGCCCGGTTGGCTTGGCAGCGCCACGGCGCTTGAAGGCGAGCTCAAGTTTGGGCGTCTGGCGCCGATTACTTCTGGTACTTTGTTTGCCCAATCCCATGCGCCTGCCCTACTTTTTGTTGCCCTTGCTGGCTGTTTGCCTGATGTCCCCTGGGGGCGTTGGCGCTCAGTCGCCTGCGCCTGCATCACCGGCCCCAGCGCCCACAGCCCCGCCAGCAGCCCCCGCTGCCGCGGCGGGCGCTCCAGCGCTCGCACCGACGACGCCCCCAGCCGCTGCTCCAGCACCCGCAGCAACGCCCCCTGTGGCAGAAAAACCCACTTTACCAGGCTGTTTGGTGTCGGGTTTTCGCGCGATTGCCTTGCAAAACCACGACATCGTTCAGCGTGAACAAAAAGCCTTGGCTTGGCTGCGCGCCAATGGCGAGCGTTGCACGGCCGAGCAAATGGTCACCATTGGTTCGAACTTGGGGATTTGGCTGGGCCGTGCGGAGAGCGTGCGCATCAGCACCGCCGTAGAAGGCTTGCTGCATTTGTCGGTGAACCCCGACGAACAGAACCGACAGCAGGTGCGCCGTGCCCTGGGCATACCACCGCCCCCACCACCGCCCAAACCCAAGCCACCCGAAGAGCCCAAAGTGGTAGCACCGCTGCCCGAGATGGTCAGGCCACAAATGCAAGCGCGAATCACCCCCCAGCAGCGGCGGCTCATCGCCAGTCACTTCGCCACTTGGCCTGGTACCGAGCCCTGCCCGGGCACCTTGGTGCCCTTCGAGGTGCTCTGTCAGTCTGCACCCGATGCGGTGCGCGGTTGGACCTACGGACAAACCTTACCCGCAACCCCACCAACACAGTTCGCCCCTAACGATCTGTTGGCCAAATTGGGGCCAGCACGCAAGGGCTTGGAATGGACGTTGTTGGGTGACGATGTGTTGTTGGTGGACATACGCAGCCGTGTGGTCATCGACGGTGTGCTGGACTTGGGTCGTCCCAAGGTCAAAGCCCCGCCACCACCGCCCGCGGCCGAAGAAGCGCCCAAGCGCCCACTGCAAACGCCACCCCGCGTGTTGCGCGACGCGCCCGCTCAAACGCCCAAGTAACGTTGCCAGCGCTCGGGGTCGGCACGCAAAGCCGCAGAGTCGCCCGTCCACACCACTTGTCCGCGCTCCAGGACGGTGTGGTGGTTGGCGAGTTCCAAGAGCCGTTGAACGTATTTGTCGATCACCACAATGGTTTGCCCCTCATCGCGCAAGGTGGCCAAGCAGCGCCAAATGTCCTCACGGATCAAGGGTGCCAAGCCCTCGGTGGCCTCGTCCAAGATCAACAGGTGTGGGTTGGTCATGAGTGCGCGGCCAATGGCCACCATTTGCTGCTCGCCACCGGAGAGTTGATCGCCCATGTGGTGCAAACGAGAAACCAAAGCCGGCAAGAGGTGGAGCACGCGCTCCAAGGTCCAAGGATCAGCACTGGCGTTGCGGTTGGCAGCGAAGGCCACCAGGTTTTCGCGAACGCTCAGGTTGCCAAACACTTGCCGCCCCTCGGGCACCACCGCCATGCCCATGCGGGCGATGCGATCGGATGGCATCGACTCAATCGACTCGCCCAAGAAGCGTATGCGACCCGCCTGGGCGGGTGTCAAACCCAAGACGCTGCGCACGGTGGTGGTTTTGCCCATGCCGTTTCGCCCTAGGAGGGTGGCCACATCCCCCGATGCCACCGACCAATTCACACCAAACAAAACCTGGCTGCTGCCGTAAGCGGTCTGCAGGTCTTGAACTTCCAGCAGCGCGCTCATGC
>JBEDCE010000092.1:0-7424 GCA_041176905.1 Pseudomonadota bacterium | reverse complement strand
GCGTTTGTCGATGTCAGTAAGCACCGACCACGGCAGCACATCGCGCCGCTCGGGCAGCGGCTTGAATGGGCTCAGCGGGCTGTGAATGCCCGCACCCTGCCCTTGCGGAATGCCGTTGAGCGGGTGCGTCGGTTGCACGCCGGGCATGGGCGAATTCAGACCTTGCGCCCCCAGCGGCCCGACAAAGAGCCCCACCGCCAGTCCGAACACATCGCGCCGCTGCATGCTGATAGTCCGTCAGTGCGCGTGCTTCATACCGCAGTACTTGCCAATGGCCAAGCCTTTGCAAGCGGTTTGCAATTCGACCAAGCAGATTTTTTCGCCTTTGCCGGACTCCAAACATTTGGCGGCGGCCTCATGCGCGGCGGCCATGGCGCGGTGGCGGGCGATGTCTTCTTTGGTTTCTTTCTCAGAGTGCTGGGCCCAAACGGGCGCGGCGAACAGGGTTCCAACGATCAACAGGGTGTTCAACAGTTTCATGGGTTTTACCTCGGGGACAACAGGGTTTGGACATCTTGACGGTAGGCGCCGATCGCGGGCAAAGCCGCGGCCAGCAAGGCCACGGCCAGCGCCACCAAAGGCACAGGCCACCAGACCGCCCACGACAGAGCGCCGCCGACGGCCAGTGACACATCATGCGCCAATGACCAGCCTATCAGGGCTGTCAAGCCCCCCGTCAACAAGAGCGAGAGCAACAAGGACAGCAAGGCCAACCAGACCGCCTCCATCAACAAGAGCGCGGCCAATCGTGTAGGCGATGCGCCGAGCACGCGCATGAGCGCGATGTCCGTGCGGCGTTCGCGCAAAGCCTGCCACAGGGCCACCCAGACCGACAGCGCCGCCACCAAGAGCATCACCGCGCCCAAGCCTTGAACGGCTTGTGTACCCACCGCCAGCATGGACAACAACCGGGTGACCTCCATGGCGGGAGCGGCGGCTTGCAAAGTAGCGGTGGCGTTAACTTGGCGCGGCAAGCTCACCGCTGCCAGTGGCGTGTTGTAGCGGATCAGCGCCATGCTGACCTGCCGATCGGCCTGCAGCGCGGCCCAGTCATCGGCGCTCATGTCGGGCGTGGCGTGCATCTCGTCGTGCACCTGCCACACCGATTCGGTGGCCGTCAAAACCAAGCGATCGAGCACACACGCACAGGGCGCCAACACACCGACCACGGTGTACGCTGCCTCGTCGTGCGCGGGCCCGCCTTGGCCCAAGCCGTGGGCCCCGACAAAACTTTGGCCGAGCACCAAACCCGTGGACTGGACCACGTCGGCACCCAGCACGGCTTGCATGGGAGCGCCCCACCACTGGCCGGCTGCGGCGCGGGCGCCGTGGTGCGTGAGGTAGTCGTGGGTGGTGCCGACGATGCGAAACCCCGCGAGGTTGTCGCCCACGCTCAGCGGGATGAAGCGCTCGACCTGCGGGTGTGTTTGCAGCCAGCGCAGGTCGTCCAGCAACACATTGCCCGGTGGCACGTCCACATGGAACACCCCGGCCATGATGAGTTGCATGGGGCTGCCCTTGGCCCCCACCACCAAGTCCACGCCCGCCAAATCGCGCTGCAAGGCGCGCTCCACCTGCGCTTGCGCTTGCAAGACCACGCCGAACACCGTCAAGCCCAAGGTCAACAAAACCAGGTTGAGCACCGCCGTCAGCGGCCTCGACCACAGGTACGTCCACGCCCAGCGCCACACACTCATGCGCCGCTCCCGGCCGGCAAGTTCAGGCTCGGCGCATCTGGCCAAGCCTGCACCGCCCGCGCATCGTGCGTGGCCACGACCAAGATGGCGCCATGCGCTTGTGTGTGTTCGCGCAAGAGCGACAACACCCCGCCACAAGCCGCGTCGTCCAAACTCGCGGTGGGTTCATCGGCCAACACCAAGGCCGGGCGGCGCAAGAGCGCCCGCGCCAAAGCCACGCGCTGCGCTTGACCGCCCGAGAGTTGGGCGGGTCGGCGCTGCGCCAAGCCCCCCACGCCCAAGGCTTCCAAGCCGTGTTGAATGGCGCGGCGGTCCACGGCCAAGCCGGCGGCGAAATACACCAACGCCAAGTTGTCGAACACCTTGAGCGAATCGCTCAAACCCAAGCGCTGCGGCAAAACGCCCACATGGGCGCTGCGCCATTGGTCGCGCTGCGCGCCGCTGAGCGTGCCCAAGTCGGTGCCCGCCACGGACACACGTCCCTCGCTGGCCACCCGCAAACCGGCCACCAAGGACAACCAGGTTGACTTGCCGCTGCCCGAGGGCCCGCGCAAGAGCAAGGCACCGCCCGCAGGCACATGCACATCGTCAAAGCGCAGCGTGCTGTCGCTGCCTGCGAAGCGAAACGCCATTCCCTGAGTTTCAATCATTCAGTGGTGCCCTTTGAGGGTCTGCGCAAATTGGGCAGGTCCCATGAATAGACAAATCGCGATGCCCCATTTTGGTTAACTCGCTGAACAAACCACCCAAATTGGAGGCCAGGGTTGACTCGGGTCCAACCAGCGGATATCGGCGTTGACATCCATCACACTCAAACAAAGGTCCCTGCGGCACATCGCTCAACGGAGCCAATCGATATCGCCATACGCGTGCGTCGGTATCCGAACGGCGGGTCAACACACCACAAGCGGCCAACCGATCCAGCAATCGATACAAAGTCACCCGGTCGGTGGTCAGCCCCCTTGCCCGCAACAGGTTCATGGCCTGTGAATGGCTCAAGTCAACCTCAGACTGCGTTAGAAAAATACCCAACACAGCCCTGGTCAACAAAGTCCGACGCATGCCTGCGGCCTCCATTTGGGCCTGTATGGCTTGCGGCAGCTCAGATGACGGTTTACTTTTGTTCATGGATGCTCTTATCGCAACTAAGTTGCGATAAGATTGGGGTCTTATCGCAACTGAGTTGCATCAATGTAGATGCGATACGCCATTGTGTCAACAAAACCACCCCCGCACATCACGCTGCAAAACATCACGATCGGTTATGAACGTCACCCAGCTGTTCATCACCTGAGTTTGGAGATTCCGCCAGGTTCCATGGTGGCCGTGGTGGGACCGAATGGGGCCGGTAAAAGCACACTGCTCAAAGCCTTGTCCGGCTCCATGGCAATTCAAAGTGGACAAGTGCACGGGTTGAGCCCAAACCAAACGGCATGTCTGTCACAGGTCAGCGCGCTGGACACCAGTTTTCCGATTGATGTGCGCGGCATGGTCATGATGGGTTTGTGGCGACAACGACCTGTTTGGGGGTGGTACAGCGACAAACACCAACAGCTCTGCACCGATGCCATGGCGGCTGTGGGTCTGAGTGGCTTTGACCATCGCAACATCGACACCTTATCGGGCGGTCAATTGCAGCGCGCACGTTTTGCCCGTTTGATGTTGCAAGACGCACCTGTGGTCTTACTCGATGAACCTTTTGCAGCCATTGACCAACGCACCACAGAGGACTTAATGACTGTTTTACACCGCTGGCAACAACAAGGCAAAACCGTTCTGGCGGTTCTGCACGACCTGGCCCAAGTGCGGGCTCACTTTCCCACAACTTTGTTGCTCGCACGCGAGCCCATTGCTTGGGGGTACACCAGCGAAGTGCTCACGCCAACCAACTGGCAACGGGCCTTGAAGATGCGCGAACCTTTTGACGAAACAGCCGGTGCATGCGAGGTCGCTGCATGACATTATTTGAATTTGCCATCGGTCCTTTTGTCGAGTTTGCTTTTATGCGACACGCCCTGATTGGCTGCTGGGTGCTGTCGCTCAGTGCCGCACCTGTCGGGGTATTTTTGATGCTCAGGCGCATGAGCCTCACCGGAGACGCCATGGCCCACGCGATCTTGCCGGGTGCGGCCATCGGTTATTTGGTGGCGGGCTTATCCCTAACCGCCATGACCATCGGTGGTGTGGTGGCCGGCTTGACTGTGGCCATAGGCTCTGGACTGGTGGCTCGAAACACCGTGCTGCGCGAGGACACCAGCTTGGCTGCTTTTTACCTGCTGTCTCTGGCCTTGGGCGTACTCATCGTTACCCTACGGGGCAACAGTGTGGATTTGTTGCACGTTTTATTTGGCACCGTATTGGCCTTGGACAATGCGGCGTTGCTGCTGCTCAGTGCCATCAGTGCGACCACATGGCTGGCGCTGCTGCTGATATACCGCCCATTGGTGCTTGAGTGCTTGGACCCAGAATTCATGCGTCAAGTCAGTCGCATGAGCCCTGTAGCCCACTATGGATTTTTGGGTTTGTTGGTCATCAACCTCGTGGCTGGATTTCATGCACTCGGCACGCTTATGGCCGTAGGCATCATGGTGCTACCAGCGGCCACGGCGCGATTTTGGGTGCGCCGGCTGGGTCACTTGTTGACTGTGTCCACGGCATTGGCGGTGTGTGCCAGCACCTGCGGCTTGCTGGTGTCCTACCACGCTGATCTGCCCACCAGCCCCGTCATTGTGCTGAGCCTAGGACTTGCTTATGTGCTCTCTCTCCTTATCGCGCCTCAAGGCGCGCTGCGCCACCAGCGCCCCAGTTCCACCCACCTCAAAGCCTGATACGCAAGGAATCACCATGAACTTTTCTATTCGACACCCTGTTCTCGCCGCCATGAGCGCCATGAGCCTTTTTGTGGGCAGCCATGCAGCACATGCACAAACAACCATGCCCGTACAGGCCGTGGCAAGCTTCAGTATCTTGGGGGACTTGGTGCAACAAGTTGGCGGCAAACGTGTGGCGGTCGAATTGCTGGTTGGACCGGGTGGCGACGCCCACGTGTTTCAGCCCAAGCCCTCTCAGGCACGACAGATTGGCCAAGCGCAGATCGTGTTCTCCAACGGCCTGGGGTTCGAAGGCTGGATGAGCCGCTTGCTCAACACCGCCAGTTTCAAAGGGAGCCATGTGGTGGTCAGCCAAGGCATGAAGCCATTGCGAACGACAGACGACGACCACCAACACAAAGGTCACCAGCATGCCAAAAAACCAGCGCACGGTCATGCTCATGGTGAGGTCGACCCGCATGCTTGGCAAAGCGTATCCAACGCCATGGTCTTTGTCGGCAATATCGCCAAAGGCCTGTGTGGCGTCGATACAGCCGGTTGCGACATCTACCAACGCAATGCAGCCGCTTACTTGGCCGAACTGAAGGCCCTTGACAAGGACATACGCGCCCAATGGGCCGTCATCCCTGTGGCACAGCGCAAAGTGATCACATCCCACGACGCGTTTGGCTACTACGCCCAGGCTTACGGCGTGACCTTCCTGGCCCCGCAGGGCGTGAGCACCGAGAGCGAAGCCTCGGCCAAAGGCGTGGGCCAACTGGTGCGGCAAATCAAACAGGAAAACATCAAAGCACTGTTCGTCGAGAACATCTCTGACCCGCGCCTGATCGCGCAGATCGGCCGTGAAACCGGCGTCAAACCGGCGGGCGAGTTGTACTCCGACGCGCTGTCTGACAGCCAGGGCCCTGCAGCCACTTACGTCGCCATGATGCGCGCCAATACCACCGCGCTGACGCAAGCTGTCAAAGGACCTTGAGGAGACCACCATGGGATTCACCACATCACATCAATCCGATACCCGCCTACCCGTGACCGTGCTCTCGGGCTTTCTGGGCGCGGGCAAAACCACCCTGCTTAACCACGTGTTGGCCAACCGCGAAGGCCTGCGGGTGGCCGTCATCGTCAACGACATGAGCGAGGTCAATATTGACGCCTCGCTGGTCGAACGCAGTGCAGAGAACGCTGGTGCCGCCATTTCGCGCACCGAAGAGAAGATGGTCGAGATGAGCAACGGCTGCATTTGCTGCACGCTGCGCGAGGACTTGCTGCTCGAAGTGCGCAAACTCGCGGCCGAAGGCCGTTTCGACTACCTGCTGATCGAGTCCACCGGCATCGGCGAGCCCATGCCGGTGGCCGCCACCTTCGACTTTGAAGACGAAGACGGCGTATCGCTCAAGGACGTGGCGCGTATCGACACCATGGTCACCGTGGTAGACGCTCACAACCTGCTGGCCGACTTCAGCAGCACCGATTTGCTGGAACAGCGTGGCGAAGTGGCAGGCGATGAGGACAACCGCACCTTGGCCGCGCTGCTGACCGAGCAGATCGAATTTGCTGACGTGGTGGTCATCAACAAGATCGACAAGGTGAACGTGGCACGACGAGACGAAGTCACCGCCGTGGTCAAAGCACTCAACCCAGTGGCGCAGATCGTCTACGCCGACCGAGGCCAAGTGCCGCTCAAAGCCATCCTGGGCACCGGTCTGTTTGACCTCGAACGCGCCAGCGCCATGCCTGGCTGGGCGCGCGAACTTGAAGGCCAGCACACGCCCGAGAGTGAGGCCTACGGGATTGAGAGCTTTGTGCTGCGCAGCAGCGAGCCGCTGCACCCGTGGCGCTTCTCAACGTTCATGGACCTGCCCCTGCCCGGCCTGATCCGCGCCAAGGGCTATGTGTGGCTGGCCAGTCGTCCTCAATGGGTAGTCAGCTACTCGCGCGCAGGCAACACCGCCACACACGAGCCCGTGGGCCGCTGGTGGGCCAGCGCGCCGCGCGAGCGTTGGCCAAGCAAAGACTCGCCGCAACGCGTGGCCATCGAGGAGCGCTGGAAAGAACCCTGGGGCGACCGCCTGAACGAAGTGGTGTTCATCGGCCGCCAGATGGACCGCGCCGCCATTGAGCAGGCTTGGAAGGCCATGCACCTGAACCACACCGAAACCCGCAAGGGCCTCAAAGGCTGGGCTGAGCTGCCCGATCCGTTCCCGCAGTGGGGCGTCGCCCCCGAAACCGCTTAACCCCAGGAGCCCATCACATGTCCAAAGGACTGATCCCGGTCACCATCCTCACCGGCTTTCTCGGCAGCGGCAAGACCACGCTGCTTAACCACATCCTCAAAGCCGACCACGGGCACCGCATCGCGGTGATCGAAAACGAATTCGGTGAAGCCGGCATCGACAACGAGCTGCTCATTCAGGACCGCGAAGAGCAAATCATCGAAATGAACAACGGTTGCATCTGCTGCACCGTGCGCGGTGACCTGGTGCGCATCTTGGGCGAGCTGGCCGCCAAACGCACAACGGGTTTGCTCCAGTTTGACCGTGTGGTCATTGAAACCACGGGTCTGGCCGACCCCGCTCCGGTGGCACAGACCTTCTTTGTGGATGAAGAGATCGGCATGCATTTCATGCTCGATGCCATCGTGACACTGGTTGACGCGGTTCATGCACCTCAGCAGTTGAGCGAGCACCACGAAGCGCAGGAACAGGTGGGTTTTGCCGACCGCATCGTGCTGACCAAGACAGACCTAGTGTCCATAGCCGACATCCTGACGCTCAAGGCTCGGCTGATGCACATGAACCCCCGGGCAGCGATCGCCGAAGCACGCTTTGGTCGCATCGACCTGCAGGAAGTGCTGGACCTTCACGGATTCAACCTCAACGCGATTTTGAACATTGAA
>JBEDCE010000091.1:0-7459 GCA_041176905.1 Pseudomonadota bacterium | reverse complement strand
ATAGAGGGCCTGCTGAACGAAAAATACATGTTGCGCGAAGGCCGCGAACTGATCCCCACAGCCAAGGCCTTCCAGCTCATGACGCTGCTTCGCGGCCTGCAGGTGGAAGAACTCTCCAAGCCCGAATTGACGGGCGAGTGGGAATACAAGCTGGCGCAAATGGAGCAAGGCAAACTCAGCCGCGCCACCTTCATGGCCGAGATCGCGGCCATGACCGAGCACATCGTCAAGAAAGCCAAAGAATACGACCGGGACACCGTCCCCGGTGACTACGCCACTGTGAGTGCGCCTTGCCCGAACTGCGGTGGTGTGGTCAAAGAAAACTACCGCCGCTACACGTGCACGGGTTCGGACGGCGCCAGCGAGGGCTGCGGCTTCTCGTTTGGCAAGTCGCCGGCGGGACGCACCTTTGAAGTGGCGGAGGTTGAGCAGTTCATGCGCGACAAAAAAATCGGCCCCTTGGACGGCTTCCGCTCCAAAGCGGGCTGGCCTTTTGTGGCCGAGATGGCGCTCAAGTACAACGAAGAAGACAAGAACTGGAAACTCGAGTTCGACTTCGGCGACGACAAAAACGAAGAGAGTGGGGAGATCGTCGAGTTCACTGGCGAGTCGCTCGGCCCATGCCCCAAATGCGGCAGCGCGGTGCACGAGCACGGCAGCAACTACGTGTGCAGCAAGGCCGTGCCCACGAACGAACAGCCCACGCCGAGTTGCGACTTCAAGAGCGGCACCCTCATCTTGCAGCAGCCCATTGAGCGCGAGCAGATCGTCAAACTCTTGCGCACCGGCAAAACCGACCTGCTCGACAAGTTCGTGAGCAACCGCACCCGCCGTGCTTTCAAGGCCATGCTGGCTTGGAACCCCGAAGAGGGCAAGGTCACGTTTGAATTTGCGCCGCGCGAAGGCGGCAAGAAATACCCGCCACGCAAGACGGCCGCCACCAAAACACCGTTTGGTAAAGCGGTCGTCAAAAAAGCAGCGGCCAAAACGCCGGCAGCCAAAACCGCCAAAGCCACTGCGGCCAAAAAGGTGGCCAAGCCCAAAGCGCCGCGCAAAACCGCGGTTGGCACTTTGAAGCCCAGCGCTTCGTTGGCGGCGGTCATCGGCGACGGCACCTACGCCCGAACCGAGGTGGTCAAGAAAATCTGGGACTACATCAAGGCCAACAACCTGCAAGACCCGGCTGACAAACGCTCGATCAAAGCCGATGGCAAGTTGCAAGCGGTGTTTGGCAAGGACCAAGCCACCATGTTTGAGCTCGCCGGCATCATCGGCAAACACCTGAGCTGATGGGCAAAGCACCGGCCCGTTTCACGGGTCCATCGGTGCGGTGGGTGGTCCGTCCAACAAGGTTTTGAGCACCGTCAGCCCGCTGCTCAATTGCTCCACCGTGGCAGGCGAGTTCAGGCTGATGCGAATGGCGTGGGGTGCCGCCGAGCGGCCCACCGCGAAGTGATCGGCGGTGCGAACCAGCACACCTGCGTGGCGCAGGGCGGCCGCAAATTGGCCCGCGCGCCAAGGCTCGGGCAAGGGCATCCACAACAAAGGGTAATCGTGGTCGGATTTGAAGTCCAAACCCGACAGTGCACCTTGCGCCACCTGCAATCGCTCGGCGATGGCTTGACGCTGCAGGCCAATGAGATGGTCAAGTTCGCCGCTGTGGATCCAATGGCTGGCGATTTCGGGCATCAACGGCGCCACCATCCAACTGTCGGCGCGAATGCTGCCGGCGAATTTGTCCAACCACTCAGGTGAGGCCTCCAAAAATCCCACCCGCAAGCCGGGTGCAATCACCTTGGAGAAACTGGAGAGCAAAAAAGAACGGTCGGGCAGCCACGTGGACAGGGCGGGTAAGGGTGTCGCTTGCGCAGCGGCGTGCACACAGTCTTCCATCACCAACAGGTTGCAGCGCCGTGCCACGGCCGCAATGGCTTCTCTGCGCGCAATCGGCATGGTGGTGCCCGTGGGGTTGTGCAACGAGGGCGAGCAGTACATGAACTTGGTGTCGTAGGTTTTGGCCGCCCGCTCCAAGGCTTCAGGCACCATGCCGTCGGCGTCCATTTCAATGCCGATGAGTTGCAAGCGCATCGAGCGCGCCAAAGCCTGCAAGCCGGGGTAGCTGAGCGACTCGGTCAGCACGGTGTCACCTGGGCGCGCCAAGGTCCGTAAGACGCAAGCCAGGCCGTGTTGGGCACCATGCGTGACCATCACCCGGCTGGCTTGGCCGGTGGTGCCAAAGCGTTGCAGCCATTGAGCGCCCGCTTGGCGGTGGCGCAACAGCCCCGCCTCGGGTTGGTAGCTCAGAACCTGCGCGAGCACCTCGGGGTTTTGAGACAAGGTTTCAAAAGCGCGTTGGAGGGCCTGTACGTCTTCCGACGGGATGGCGACGTTGTGGGCCAAGTCAATGGGCAGGGTTTGGGGGACGGCAACGCCTGAGGCAGCGTGGGAGATGGCGCGCACATAAGTACCATCACCCACCCTGGCGCTGGCCAAACCTTGGCGCTCCAAACTGGCGTAGGCCCGACTGATGGTTCCGGCGGTCACGCCCAAGCGGTGAGCCAAGTCGCGCTGGGGTGGCAATTTTTCGCCCACCGCAAATTGACCCGCGACAATGGACTGAGCCAAGTCGTCGGCAATGGCTTGGTATTTGGGTTTGTTGGGGTCGCTTAGACTGGCGATGGTGATCAGTTGCTCAAAAGACACGCCGTCCTCCTCGTGTGGATGGGACGATGATGGTACCGTTTCCAGCCTCTAAACATGCTGAGACCCCTGCAGTCAATTACTCAATTTGAACACATTGAATGCATGCAATGTTGTGAATAGCATATGCGACTGACCCAAAATGGCCCTTTTCCCCACCATGCCGCTCCCCATCCATGACCGAATATGACTACATCATTGTGGGCGCTGGCTCTGCGGGCTGTGTGTTGGCCAACCGTTTGAGCCAAGACCCAGCGAACCGCGTGCTCTTGCTGGAGGCCGGTGGCTCCGACCGCAGCCCTTTGATCCAGGTGCCGCTGGGTTATGGCTTGACCTTTTCACACCCGCGCTACAACTGGATGTACGACACCCAGCCCGATGCCGCGTTGAATGGTCGCACGTCTTTTTGGCCGCGGGGCAAGTTGCTGGGGGGCAGCAGCTCGATCAACGCCATGGTCTACATCCGCGGTCAAGCTGGCGACTTTGACGACTGGCGCGATGCGGGCAACCCCGGTTGGGGGTGGGACGATGTGCTGCCCTATTTCAAACGCTCCGAAGACCACGTGTGGGGGGCATCCCCGCACCACGGTGCGGGCGGTGAGCTGCGCGTCAGTGATTTCACGGACCAAGTGCACCCCTTGTGCCAAACCTTTTTGGACGCCGGCGTGGCCTTGGGCTGGCCCAAGACCCCAGACTTCAACGGCGCGCAATCCGAGGGCGTGGGCTTGTGGCAAATGACGATTCGCGACGGCAAGCGCGAGTCCACATCCAACGCATTTTTGCGCCCGGCCATGCGCCGATCGAACCTGACGGTGATGACGCACACGCAAGTCACCCGCGTCTTGTTGGCCAACGGCCGCGCCACCGGGGTGGCCTGCGTCCAAAAAGGCCGCGAACTGACCTTCAACGCACACCAAGAGGTGATCCTCTCGGGTGGGGCGATCAACTCGCCGCAGTTGCTGCAGCTCTCGGGCATTGGCGACGCCGAACACCTCAAGAGCGTCGGCGTGCCCGTGGTGCACCACCTGCCCGCGGTGGGCCAAGGTTTGCAGGACCACCTGTGCGTCTCTTATTACTTCAAGTCCAAGGTCAAGACGCTCAACAACGAGCTCTACCCGTGGTACGGCAAGGTCAAGGCCGGGCTGCGTTACCTGTTGGATCGCAAAGGCCCGTTGGGCATGAGCGTGAACCAAGCGGGGGCTTTTGTGCGCAGCCGCCCCGGCTTGGAGCGCCCCAACATGCACATCTACTTCAACCCCATCAGCTACACGGCCAGCACCATGAAGCCCGGGCGCATGCCCAACCCCGACCCGTTCGCGGCATTTTTGATTTCCTTCAACACCTGCCGCCCCACCAGCCGCGGTCGCGTGTCCATCGCATCGGCGAACCCGTTGGACAAGCCCAAGATTGAAACGAACTTTTTGAGCACTGAGCAAGACGTCAACGATGTGTTGGAGGGCTCGCAGCTGCTGCGCCGCATCGCCGCCACGCGCCCACTGGCCGATGTGGTCGAGCGTGAGCATTTGCCGGGTGCCGCCACCCAAACGCCGCAGGCCATCTTGGACGACTTTCGCGCCAGGGCCGGTTCGGTCTACCACGCCTCGTGCACCTGTGCCATGGGCCCGAGCGACAAGACCTCGGTGGTCGACGCCCGCTTGCGCGTGCACGGCATCCAAGGCCTTCGGGTGGTGGACGCTTCGGTGTTCCCCTTTGTCACTTCGGGCAACACCAACGCGCCGACCATCATGGTGGCCGAAAAAGGCGCCGAGATGATCTTGCAAGACAAGGCCTGAGTCTCTTTTATTTTTCAACACGGACCCCATCACCATGAGCAACGATTTTCAAGCGCTGGTACTGAACCAAGCAGACGGCAAAACCACCGCAGCCGTCCAATCACTAACACAACAAGACCTGCTCGAGGGCGATGTCTTGGTGCAAGTCGATTACTCCAGCATCAACTACAAAGACGCGATGGCGGTGACCGGTACCGGAAAAATCATCCGCCAATTCCCCATGGTGCCGGGCATCGATTCGGCCGGTACGGTGATCGAATCGAGCAACCCCCGCTTCAAGGCGGGCGACGCGGTGGTCCTGACCGGCTGGGGTGTGGGCGAACGCCACTGGGGTGGTTTGGCGCAGCGCCAGCGCGTCAAGGCCGACTGGTTGGTGCCTTTGCCCAAGGGCATGAGCCCCTTGACAGCGATGACCATGGGCACCGCCGGCCTGACCGCCATGCTGTGCGTGATGGCCTTGCAGGATGCGGGCGTGGCGTCCGGCCCTGTGGTGGTGTCTGGTGCCACGGGCGGCGTGGGCAGCGTGGCGGTGGCGGTGTTGGCGCGTTTGGGCTACAGCGTGAGCGCGTTAAGCCAACGCCCCGATGCTTCGCGCGACTATTTGACCCAACTCGGCGCCACCGACGTGATCGGCGGGCCCGAGTGGAGCGAGAAACCCAGCCCCTTGGGCACCCAGCGTTGGGCTGGTGCGGTGGACGTGGTCGGCGGCACGACCTTGGCGCGCCTCTTGAGCGAAACCCAGTACGGTGGTGCGGTGGCGGCCTGCGGCTTGGCCGGCGGCGTTGGTTTGGAGACGACCGTGATGCCCTTCATCTTGCGCGGTGTGCGCCTCTTGGGCGTGGACTCGGTGATGTGCCCCACCGAGCGACGTTTGTTGGCTTGGCAGCGTTTGAGCACCGAGTGCCCCAACGTCGAAGGCCTGGGCCTGCAACGCGTGGTGGGTTTGAGCGAGGTGTTGGCGATTTCGCAAGAAATGATGGCTGGCCGAGCGCATGGCCGCGTGGTGGTCGATGTCAACCGCTGAAAGCCCCGAGCACACCATGCAAGTTACCCGTGAACACCGCTTGGACCCTCTGCTGCGTCCACGCTCCATTGCCATCGTGGGCGCCAGTGGGCGCGAGGGCAGTTTTGGCAAACAGCTGCGCTTGTCGATCGAGTCTTTGGGCTACCGCGGCGAAGTTTTTCTGATCAACCCCAAGTACGAGCACATCGACGCTCTGCCCGCTTACCCCAGCTTGGCCGCACTGCCCCACCCGGTGGATTGCGTGGCCATGGCCATCGCCGACAAGGCCTTGCCGCACAACTTGGAGCTGGCCGCCGCCGCACAGGCGCGTGCGGCCCTGATGTTTGGCCGGGCGTACGGTGCGACGGACGACGGACGCGAGCTCACGCAAGCCTTGTCGTCCATTGCCCGTGCCAGCAACATGCAGATGTGTGGCGCCAATTGCATGGGCTTTGTGAACTTGGAAGACCGATTGCAAATGACGGGCTTCCCGTTTTCCACCTTGGACGAGCCGGGCCACGTGGCCTTGGTGTCGCACAGCGGCTCGACCTGGTCGGGCATCGTGGGCAATTTGCGCCAACTGCGCTTCAACTACGCGATCTCGGCAGGTCAGGAACTCGCCACCGGCGTGGCCGATTACGTGGACTTTTTGGTGGATCAGGCCTCGACCCGGGTCATCTGCTTGTTGCTGGAAACGGTGCGAGAGCCCGAGGCGTTTTTGGCGGCGATGGGGCGCGCACGCGCCAAAGGCATCGTGGTCATCGCGTTGAAACTGGGCCGCAGCGCACAGGGTCAAGTGTTTGCGCAATCGCACAGCGGGGCCATGTCGGGCAGCGCCGACGTGTACGACGCGATTTTTGAACGCCACGGTGTGGTCAGCGTGCGCACCTTGGACGAGATGATGGACACCGCTGAGCTGTTTGCGGCATTGCGTCGCCCGCACAACGGCTTGATCGGCTTGGGCTGCGACTCGGGCGGTGAGCGTCAGTTGATCGTCGATGTGGCCGAACCCTTGGGCTTGTCGTTCGCGCCCCTGAGTGCGGCCACCGTGTCCCAACTCGACGGCTTGCTCGACCCCGGCATCGAAGCGGCCAACCCCTTGGATTACTGGGGCGACGGCAAGGACATCATCGCCGACGCCATGCTGGCCTTGGCCAGCGACGAACAGGTGGGCACCTTGGTCATGGCCACCAACCTGCCCGACGGTCAGGAATTCACGCACGCTTGCAGCGTGGCGTTGGAAAAAACCGTCGCGGGCACGAACAAGCCCGTGGTCTTGATGGGCAACGTGGCCAACACCATGTCGCCCACCGAATGCGCGCGCCACCGCGCCGCGGGCATCCCGGTCTTGATGGGCACCGAGACCGCATTGCGCGCTTTGCGCCATTTCACGCAGCACCACGAGCGACTCGCGGCCCCAGACCTCGGCACACCCGCGACCGCCGCGGCTGTGCCTGCCGCGGTGACTGAGCGTTGGTTGCAGCGCTTGCAAGCCGCCGCGCAAGCCCAGACCAGCGTGCAAGACTTTGACTTGTTGCGCGACTTTGGCGTGTCGGTGCCGGCCTCGCTGAGCACCGCCGATCTGGCGCAGGCGCTGGACTTCGCCGTTGCCAACGGATACCCCTTGGTGGCCAAAATCGACTCGCCCGACATCGCCCACAAGTCCGACATGGGTGGCGTGATCTTGGGCATCCACAACGAGGCCGCGTTGCGCGAGGCCTTTGCGCGTTTGCAGTCCATCGCACCGGGCCCCGTTTTGTTGCAGCAGCAGGTGCAGGGCAGTGAATGGATTTTGGGCATGAAACAAGACCCTCAGTTCGGCCCCACCTTCACTTTCGGCTGTGGCGGCATCTTCGTGGAAATCCTCAAGGACTACACGACCTTGCTGCCCCAAGACAGCGCGGCCAAGATCCGCCAAAAAATCCAATCGCTCAAAGCCTATCCCTTGCTGGCGGGGGCTCGT
>JBEDCE010000090.1:0-7464 GCA_041176905.1 Pseudomonadota bacterium | reverse complement strand
TTGCGTGGTGTTTGATCCGCAGGGCCAGGCCCTGAGTCGCTACGACAAGATCCACCTGTTCCGTTTTGACAATGGACGTGAGTCTTACGACGAGTCGGCCGTGCTCTCGGCCGGTGACACGCCCACCGCGTGGAGCCTGCCCGATGGTCAGGGCGAGTCTTGGCGCGTGGGCATGAGCATTTGCTATGACCTTCGTTTTGGCGAGCTCTACCGGGCCTTGGCCGCCGATGTGTTGCTGGTGCCGGCCGCGTTCACCCACACCACAGGCCAAGACCACTGGGAGGTCTTGCTGCGCGCGCGCGCCATCGAAAACCAAGCCTATGTGATCGCCAGCGCGCAAGGGGGCACACACGACAACGGCCGCCGCACTTGGGGACACAGCATGGTGATCGATCCTTGGGGTGAGGTCTTGGTGGTGCACGCCGATGGGCCAGGCTTTGCCTTGGCCGAAATCGATCGCTCCCGTTTGCGCTCGGTGCGCAGTCAGCTGCCGGCTTTGCAGCACCGCCGTTTGTGATGCCACGAACCTCCGCCTTGAAACGCGCTTGGCGCTACCCCCGGCGTTGGTGGATGGTGGGTTTCTTGTTGTTGGTTCTGCTGGCTGGCTTGCTGGGCGTTTTGGTGTTTTTGGCCCGCGAGTACGAATGGACGCGAGAGCAGGATGGGCTGTCACGCGACGTCGAGGCTTTGGCCAACGACATGCGCAGCGAGCTCACCCGAAACAACCAAACGCTATTGCTGTTGAACTCCGCCGATCCCGACCGCACCGTGTGGGTGCAACGCGCTGAGCGTTTGTTGCAGGGTCACCGCGAACTGGTTCGCTTGGAGTGGCGCAACACCGACATGGGCCTGATTGCGACAAGCAATTCGCCATTTCTGAGCAATGTGTTTCAAACCTTGCCCCGTGAGCAAGCCTTGCCCGATATCCGGCGCGCGTGTGATGCGGCCACGCGCATCAGCGGCCCGAGTTTTTCCAGCAACTACTTTTGGCCGGTGGCCGGCGGTCGTGGGCTGGAGCTGATGGAGATGTGTTTGCCGATTGCGCAATCGGGCATGCCCAAGGGCTTTTTGGTGGCCACCTACAGCCTGCCAGCGATGATGGCCGAATGGGCCGATAGCACGGTGCTCAGTGGTCGGGGGTTGGCGTTCACCGAGGGCGATGGCACTCGGTTGAGCCTGCACTCGACCGTGCCGGGCGGGCGCGACTTGATACAGGCTTCGGCTTCGTTGGATTTGCCCGGGCACACCTTGCAACTGCAGCTGCAAAGCCCCCGGCGCGCTTTGGGCTTGTTCCCCAATGTGCTCACCGCCGTGGTGGGAACTTTGTCTTTGGCTTTGATGGTGGTGTTGATGTTCTTGGCGCGCGACATGCGCCGACGCTGGCGCGCCGAGCGCGAGTTGGCCGATGCCTTGGCCTTTCGTAAGGCCATGGAAAACTCACTCATCACGGGTTTGCGCGCACGCGACATGCAAGGACGGTTGACTTACGTCAACCCCGCTTTTTGCGACATGGTGGGCTTGAGCGCTGCGCAACTGTTGGGCACGGGATTGCCCGCCCCCTATTGGCCCGCCGAATTGCTCGACGTGTACCAGCAGCGCCAAGCGGTGCGTTTGGCTGGGCAGGCTCTGCCGCGAGAGGGCTTTGAGTCGATGTTCCTTCGACGCGACGGCACGCACTTTCCGGTGCTCATCATCGAAGCGCCTTTGATCGATGCGCAGGGAACGCAGACCGGCTGGATGAGTGCGGTGCTCGACTTGAGCGAACAGCGCCGCGTCGAAGAACTCAACCGCGCCCAACAAGAGCGGCTGCAAGCCACGGCCCGTTTGGCGATGATGGGCGAGATGGCGTCTTTGCTCAGCCACGAGTTGAACCAACCGTTGGCGGCCATTGCCAGTTACGCCAACGGCTCACTCAATGTGCTGGCCGATCCGCAGCGCGAACCCGATCTCTTGCCCAGCGCCATGCGTCAAATCCTCGAGCAAGCCGATCGCGCGGCCCGCGTCATCAAAAGTGTGTCGGACTTTGTGCGCCGGCGCGAACAGGTGCGTGAGGCCGTGGCACCGGCCGATTTGTTGGCGTCGATCCAGCCCTTGGTGGCTTTGCAGGCGGGCAAGTCGGGCATCCGCGTGGTGACCGATGTGCAGGTGGGCGTGCCACACGTCTTGTGTGACCGCACGATGGTGGAGCAGGTGCTGCTGAACTTGGCGCGCAACGGCATGCAAGCCATGCCCACGGGCGACCCACCGGCTCGAGGCGGTTGGCGGGTCTTGACACTGTCGGTGAAATCGGTCCAGCCCGACCCGAGCACGAGCGCTCGGCGGTGGGTCGAGTTCGAGGTGACCGATCACGGTCTGGGCTTGTCCGAAGAGGCGCAAGCCCAGTTGTTCACACCGTTTTTCACCACCAAGGCCGAGGGTATGGGTCTGGGCTTGAGCCTGTGCCGAACCGTCATCGAACAGCACGCCGGGGAATTGACACACGCGCCTGCTCAGCCGCGCGGCACGGTGTTTCGCTTTCGCCTGCCCGCAGCCCCCACACTATGATTCGCCCATGAGCAGCCTGCACCCCCACGCCAAGGTCTTCATCGTCGATGACGATGCGGGCGTGCGCGACGCTTTGGCTTGGTTGCTGCGCACGCGCCGCTTGCTCAGCGAGTCCTACCGAAGCGCCGACGAATTTTGGGACGAGGTGCAGGGTTGGCGCCAAGAGCCGGATTTGCCTTGCTGTGTCTTGCTCGATGTGCGCATGCCGGGTACCAGCGGTTTGGCTTTGTTTGAGCAACTGCTGGCCTTGCCTTGGCAAGCCGCGATGCCGGTCATTTTCCTGTCGGGCCACGCCGATGTGCCCACGGCGGTCGACGCGGTCAAACGCGGGGCCTTCGATTTTTGTGAAAAACCGTTTTCAGACAACGCCTTGGTCGACCGCATCGAACAAGCGCTGGCCCATTCGACCCAGGTCTTGGCGCTGCGCCAACAGCGCCAGCGGGTGCAGACCAAACTCGACCAACTCACCGAGCGCGAGCGAGACGTCATGAACCGGGTGGCCGCGGGCCTGCCCAACAAACTGGTGGCCGATGCCTTGCACATCAGCGTGCGCACCGTGGAGGTGCACCGCGCGCGGGTGTTCGACAAACTGGAGGTCAAGTCGGCCGTGGATCTGGCCAACCTGTTGCGGGGCGTGGCTTGATGACCCCGATGGCCGCTGTCGCCCATCAACCGGGGGGTGGTTGGGGCGGGTCTTTTTTGTCCGCTGGGTGGGACCCTTCTTGCGGCGGCAGTTCGCCTTTGGGGCGGCCCGAGAACATGGTCCACCAAACGATGAAAATGAAAATCAACAGCGCGCCCAGCGCTTCAAGCAACAACAAGGTCATGCGATGAGCCTCAATTTACCAGCGGTTGGGCCGCGCCCATGGGCGCGGTGGATGTGGGTCTTGATTGTAGGCAGCTTGGCGGCCTGCGGCACTCCTCAAGTGGAGCAGCCCCGGCCAGCACAGGGCATGGACGGTGGGCAACCGGGGCCTTCGTGGTTACGCGAAAGAAGCCAGTGGCAAGCGGTGCGTTGGTCCGAGCTGCCTGGGTGGGGTCAAGACGCTTTGCACGAAGCCTGGGGTGCGTGGTTGCGCAGCTGCGAGAAGCCCGCGCCCGTCATCGGCGCTCTGTGCGGGGACGTGCGCCAACTCTCGATCGCTTCCGACGACGACAAAGCCCGCTGGTTGGAGCAGCGCTTCGTGCCCTACCGCATCACCGAGCGCGACGGCCGTTTGCCCGAGGGTTTGATGACGGGTTATTACGAACCCATGATGCAAGCCAGCCGCTTGCCCACCGACACACACCGCACGGCTTTGTACCAAACCCCCATCGGTTGGCGTTCGGGCGAAATCGGTCCCACCCGCGCTCAGTTCGACAACGACGCGCAAGCCCAACGCAGCGTGCAAGGTCGGGCCTTGGTGTGGCTCAAAGACCCGATCGATGCTTTGATCGTGCAAATCCAAGGATCGGGACGTTTTGTGGTCACCGAGCCAGACGGCTCGCAACGCTCGGTGCGTTTGGCCTTCGCGGGGCACAACGGACAGACCTACCAAAGCATCGGGCGCTGGCTCTTGGACCAGCGATTGTTGAGCGACGTGTCGTGGGACGGCATCAAAGCCTGGGTGGCCGCCAACCCCCATCGCCTCACTGAGTTGCTGCAAGTCAACCCACGCGTGGTGTTTTTTCAAGAAGAGCCGCTGTCGGCGGTCGATGCCATGTTTGGCCCGCGTGGTGCTCAGGGCGTGCCGCTCACGCCTTGGCGCTCCATCGCGGTCGACCGAGGCAGCATCCCCTACGGCACCCCGGTCTGGCTCTCCACGCAAGGCCCAGGGCTGCGGGCCAACAAGTTGGTGATGGCGCAGGACACCGGCGGGGCCATTGTGGGCGCGGTCCGGATCGATTACTTCACCGGTTGGGGCAGCTGGAGCGACCCGGCCTACACCGTGGCCGCGCAGCTGAAGCAACCGGTACGCGTTTGGGCCCTGTGGCCACGCTGAGTGGAGCCACCAAACCAGGATAACCCCTGAACTTATGGGAAATTGACCCATTTGAGGGGCGCCCAAAACACGCAGCGGCGCCGCATACAATGACGGGCTAGTCTGGGGAGCGTTTGGCGCATGGCGCCTGCCCCAGTTCGATCGTTTTTTTGTACTGGAGACCCAGCTGTGTTCATCTCTTCTGCTTACGCTCAAGCCGCCGGTGGCGACACCCAATCCACCCTGCTCAGCATGCTGCCCTTGGTTTTGATGTTTGTGGTGCTGTACTTCGTCATGATCCGCCCCCAAATGAAGCGCCAAAAAGAGCACAAAGCCATGGTTGAAGCCTTGGGCAAGGGCGACGAAGTCATCACCGTGGGTGGTTTCTTGGGCAAAGTGTCCAAAGTCAGCGAGACCTACATCGGTTTGGAATTGGCCGATGGCGTGGAAGTGCAAATGCAGCGCACCGCGGTGGTTCAGGTCTTGCCCAAAGGCTCGATCAAAGCCTTGTGAAGCGCGGGCTTCGGCCTGCCCCTGTGTTGATGTTCTGATGTGATGCCCCTATGAACCGCTACCCCTTGTGGAAATACTTGGTCATTGCCGTGGCCTTGGTGATTGGCTCGCTCTATGCTTTGCCCAATCTGTTTGGCGAGTCGCCAGCGGTTCAGGTTTCATCCGGTCGCGCTTCCGTGCGTATCGATACCGAGACCGTGGTGAAGGTTGAAGCCGCATTGGCTGCAGCCAACCTCAAGCCTGATCTGGTGCAGTTCGATGGCAACTCGGTCAAGGCCCGGTTCAAGTCGACCGATGCCCAGCTTCAAGCACGTGATGCATTGGAGCGGGCCTTCAACACCGATCCCGGCAACCCCAGCCACGTGGTCGCGCTCAACTTGCTGCCTCGCACACCCGTTTGGTTGGCGAGCTTGGGTGCATCGCCCATGTACTTGGGCCTGGACTTGCGTGGTGGCGTGCATTTCATGTTGCAAGTTGACATGAACGCGGCCTTGCAGCGCCGCATGGACGTGCTGCTCGGTGATGTGCGCACGGCCCTGCGTGAAAACAGCGTGCGCCACAACGGGCTGTCCCGACAAGGCGCTAGCTTGACTTTAAGTGTGCGCGACCAGGCCACCGAAACCGCAGCGATCCAACTGCTCAAAGACCAATTCCCCGATCTGGTGGTCAGTCCCGCCACCGACCCCGCCGCCCGCGTTCTGACCATCACGATCAATCCCGTCGCGGCGCGTGCGGTGCAAGACCAAGCGCTCAAGCAAAACATCACCACGCTGCACAACCGCATCAACGAACTCGGCGTGTCCGAACCGGTGATCCAGCAGCAAGGCACCGATCGCATCGTGGTGCAGCTCCCCGGCGTGCAAGACACGGCCAAGGCCAAAGACATTTTGGGCCGCACCGCCACGCTGGAAATTCGCATGGTGGACGAATCCGCCGAGGGTTTGGCCGCGGAGCGCAACAACGGAACCGTGCCGTTCGGCGCCGAGCGCTACCCCGATCGAAGCGCTCAGCCCGTGATCGTCAAGCGCGATGTCTTGCTCACCGGTGAGAACCTCACCGATGCTCAAGCCGGCTTTGATGACACCCAGCAACCCGCCGTACACCTGACCTTGGACGCCAAGGGTGCGCGAATTTTCCGCGACGTCACCCGCGAGAACATCAATAAGCGCATGGCGATCATTTTGTTTGAAAAAGGCAAGGGTGAGGTCGTGACCGCACCGGTCATTCGCAGTGAAATTGGCGGCGGCCGCGTTCAAATTTCGGGTTCCATGAGCACCATGGAAGCCACCGACACGGCGCTGCTTTTGCGTGCAGGCTCCTTGGCTGCACCGATGGAAATCGTGGAAGAGCGCACCATCGGCCCGAGCTTGGGTAAAGAAAACATCGAGCGCGGTTTCAACAGCGTGATCTGGGGCTTCGTGGTGATCGTCGCCTTCATGAGCGTTTACTACATGCTGTTTGGTGTGTTTTCCAGCGTGGCCTTGGCGTTCAACGTGGTCTTGCTGGTGGCGGTCTTGTCCATGTTGCAAGCCACCTTGACCTTGCCGGGTATTGCCGCCATGGCGCTGGCGCTGGGCATGGCGATTGACGCCAATGTGCTGATCAACGAACGCGTGCGCGAAGAGTTGCGCAAAGGCGCGACGCCACAAACGGCGATCAACACCGGCTACGACACCGCTTGGGGCACCATCTTGGACTCCAACGTCACCTCGCTGATCGCGGGTGTGGCTTTGCTGATTTTTGGTTCCGGCCCGGTGCGCGGTTTTGCGGTGGTGCACTGCATCGGTATCTTGACCAGCATGTTCTCCGCGGTGGTGTTCTCGCGCGGTTTGGTCAACCTTTGGTACGGCCGCCAGAAGAAACTCAAGGCCCTGTCCATCGGCACGGTTTGGACCCCCGACTCAAGCACTTCGCGCGAGCTGAGCAAGTAAACGGGAACGCAGCATGGAACTCTTTCGCATCAAAAATGACATTCCGTTCATGCGCCACGTGTTGGTGCTCAACGTGATTTCCCTGACCGCCTTTGTGTTGGCGGTGTTCTTCTTGGTTTCCCGTGGCTTGAACCTGTCGGTCGAGTTCACCGGCGGCACGGTCATGGAGGTCTCGTACGAGCAACCCGCCGACTTGGAGGCTGTGCGACGCGTGGTTGAGGCTCAGGGCTACGTCGAGGTGCCGGTACAAAATTTTGGCACCTCACGCGACGTGCTGTTGCGCTTGCCCCCGCAGGCTGGCAAGAGCTCGGGTCAACAAGCCGAGGTTTTGCTGGGCGCCCTCAAGGCCCAAGATCCAACGGTGACCCTGCGCCGCACCGAATTCGTCGGCCCACAAGTGGGCCAGGAGCTGGTGGAAGACGGTCTCAAGGCCTTGGGCATGGTGATCGCGGGCATCATGATTTACTTGGCGGTGCGCTTTGAGTGGAAATACGCCGTCTCAGCCATCATCGCCA
>JBEDCE010000089.1:0-7526 GCA_041176905.1 Pseudomonadota bacterium | reverse complement strand
CCGATGGCCCATTTGGCCATGACCGCATACGGGAAGTCCCAGTTGCTGGTGTGCGGGTAGACCACAAACACGCCTTGGCGCGCGGGCAAGCCATCGAACACCACGCGCCAGCCGAACCAGCCGAGCACGGTGTGGGCCCAAGGGCGCTCCCGCAAGGCCACCGGGTGTGGCCCTACCAAAGCTTGTGGGCCGCTCACAGGGCGCGGTGGCCGATGTCTCGGCGGTGTTGCATGCCGTCAAACGCGATGCCCTGGATCACGGCTTGCGCTTGTTCGCGGGCTTGGGCGACGTTGGCGGCCAAGGTCGTCACACACAAGACACGGCCACCGGCGGTGTGCACCTGGCCGTTGACCAACTGCGTGCCGGCGTGAAAGACCATGGTCTGTTCCTTGTCCTGCGGCAGCCCGGTGATGGCGTCGCCCTTGCGGGGCGACAGGGGGTAACCGTGCGCGGCCAAGACCACGCCCAGCGCCACGCGCTCGTCCCAGTCCAGCCTCAAACCGTTCAACTGGCCATTGGCACCGGCCAAGAGCACCTGCGCGAGGTCGCTGCGCAAACGCATCATGATGGGTTGGGTCTCAGGGTCGCCCATGCGGCAATTGAACTCCAAGGTCTTGATGCGGCCGTCGGGCGTGATCATCAAACCGGCGTACAAAAAACCGGTGTAACGGATGCCGTCGGTGGCCATACCGCGCAGGGTGGGCTCGATGACCTCTTGCATGGCGCGGCGGTGGATCTCGGGCGTGACCACCGGCGCGGGCGAATACGCGCCCATGCCACCGGTGTTGGGGCCTTGGTCGCCGTCGAGCAAGCGTTTGTGGTCTTGGCTGGTGGCCAAGGGCAAGGCGCTCTGGCCGTCGCACAACACGATGAAGCTGGCCTCTTCGCCGGTCAAAAACTCTTCGATCACGACGCGCGCGCCACCGGCGTTGTGCGTCACGCCCAAGCGGTTGTCGAGCAGCATGAAGTCGATCGCTTCGTGGGCTTCGGCCAAGCTCATGGCCACCACCACGCCCTTGCCCGCGGCCAAGCCGTCGGCCTTGATGACGATCGGCGCGCCCTTGGCATTGACGTAATCGTGCGCGGCTTGGGCGTCGGTGAAGGTGTCGTAGTCCGCGGTGGGGATGCCGTGGCGCTTCATGAACGCTTTGGAAAACGCCTTGGAACTCTCGAGCTGCGCGGCGGCTTGGGTCGGGCCAAAAATTGCCATGCCGTGGGCGCGGAAGGTGTCGACCACACCCGCGGCCAGGGGCGCCTCGGGGCCGACCACAGTAAGGTCGATGCCTTGGGATTGGGCCCAAGCCAGCAAAGCGTCTTTGTCGCTGATGTCCACGTTGGTGAGTTGGGGGTCGCGTGCGGTGCCAGCGTTGCCGGGGGCCACAAAGACCCGGGCCACGCTGGGCGAGTGCGCCAGTTTCCAGGCCAGAGCGTGCTCTCGGCCACCGCCACCGATGACCAAGACGTTCAAGGCTTGGGTCGCGGTCATGGGGCGTCGATCTCGGCGTTGTGGAACACGTCTTGCACGTCGTCGAGATCTTCCAAGATGTCGAGCAGTTTTTGCATGCGGGTGGCGTCGTCGCCGCTCAAGGCAACGGTGTTTTCGGCGCGCATGGTGACCTCGGTCACATCGGGTTTGAGGCCAGCGGCTTCCAAGGCGTTTTTGACAGACTCAAAGTCGGTCACAGCACACAAGACCTCGATGGCGCCCTCGCCGTCGGTGATGACGTCGTTGGCTCCGGCCTCCAGCGCCACTTCCATCACACGGTCCTCCGAGGTGCCGGGGGCGAACACGAATTGGCCGCAGTGCTGGAACTGAAAAGCCACCGAGCCTTCGGTGCCCATGTTGCCGCCGTGTTTGCTGAACACGTGGCGCACCTCAGCGACCGTGCGCACGCGGTTGTCGGTCATGGTGTCGATGATGATGGCCGCCCCACCGATGCCGTAGCCCTCGTAGCGGATCTCTTCGTAGTTCACGCCTTCGAGGTTGCCGGTGGCTTTGTCGATGTTGCGCTTGATGGTGTCGGCCGGCATGTTGGCCGCCTTGGCTTTGTCCACAGCCAAGCGCAGGCGCGGGTTGGCGTCGAGGTCGCCGCCGCCGTGGCGGGCCGAAACCATGATTTCACGGATGACGCGGGTCCAGATGCGGCCGCGTTTTTCGTCTTGCCGGCCCTTGCGATGCTGAATATTGGCCCATTTGCTGTGTCCCGCCACGAAAGTGTCCTTTTGGTCTACTGAAATTTGTTGTAATGGTGATTTTACGTTTTCGCCCACGCACACCGAGAAAAGAGACCCCATGGCCCAACCGATGATCATTGCCCAGAACGCCCAAGCGCGTTGTGAATTGTTGCCCGCTTTGGCCAACCGCCACGGCCTGATCACCGGCGCGACCGGCACCGGCAAAACCGTCACCTTGCAGGCTATGGCCGAAGCCTTTTCGCGCCAGGGCGTGCCGGTCTTCATGGCCGACATCAAAGGTGACTTGGGCGGCATCAGCCAAACAGGCCACTTCGGCGAAAAAATCAGCCAAGTCTTGAAAGAGCGCGGCATCGAGTTGCCCGCGCCACACGCCTGTCCCACCACGCTGTGGGACGTGTTTGGCGACCAAGGCCACCCGGTGCGCGCCACCGTCAGCGACATGGGTCCGCTGCTGATCTCGCGCATGCTCGACTTGAACGACACCCAAGCCGGTGTTTTGCAACTGGTCTTCAAAATCGCCGACGACCAAGGCATGCTCTTGCTCGACATGAAAGACCTGCGCGCCATGCTGCAGCACGTCGGTGAGAACGCCAAAACCTTCACCACCGAATACGGCAACATCAGCGCGGCCAGTGTGGGCGCCATCCAGCGCGGGCTGATGCAAATCGAGCAACAAGGGGGCGACCGCTTCTTTGGTGAGCCCATGCTCAACATCGATGACTTCATGCAAACCGTCGGCGGCCAAGGCGTGGTCAACATCTTGGCAGCCGACCAGCTGCTGAATTCGCCGCGCTTGTACGCCACCTTTTTGTTGTGGATGCTCTCCGAGTTGTTCGAGCAACTGCCCGAGATCGGCGACCCCGAGAAGCCGAAGCTGGTGTTCTTTTTTGACGAGGCGCACCTGCTGTTCAACGACGCGCCCAAGGTGCTGCTCGAGCGCATCGAGTTGGTGGTGCGCTTGGTCCGATCCAAAGGCGTGGGCGTGTACTTCGTGACACAAAACCCGATGGACATCCCCGACAGCGTGCTCGCGCAGCTGGGCAACCGCGTGCAACACGCGCTGCGAGCCTTCACGCCCCGCGACCAAAAAGCCGTCAAAGCCACCGCACAAACCATGCGCCCCAACGCCGGGCTGGACATCGAAGCGGCCATCACCGAGCTGGCCGTGGGCGAAGCGCTGGTGAGCCTGCTCGACGCCAAAGGCCGCCCCACCCCGACCGAGCGCGTGTACGTCTTGCCACCGGGCAGCCAGATCGGCCCCATCAGCGCCGAGCAGCGCCAGGCCTTGCGCGCCAACTCCTTGTTGGCCGGCATCTATGAAAAAACGGTCGACCGCGAGAGCGCCTTTGAATTGCTCAAAGCCCATGCGCAGCAGCGTCAAACGGCCGCGGAGCAAGCACAGCCCGCAGCGGGTGAATCCAGCGCCGTCAAAGACATGCTCTTCGGCCGTACCGGCCCACGCGGCGGTCAACACGACGGTTTGGTGCAAACCATGACCAAAACCGTGGTGCGCACCATCGGCTCGAGCATTGGGCGTCAAATCGTGCGCGGTATTTTGGGTGGCATCATGGGCGGTAAACGCTGAACCAACCCCAACATGAAAATGAACCTCTGGATCGCCATGACCGTTCTCATCGCCCTGCCCGTCGCTGTGGTCTTGGCCGGACAGATGGGCCTGCTCAGCGGCACCGCGCCCACCGACCTGGGCGTGAGCAACGAGCGACTCAAACCGCCCTCGCTCACCCGCAACAGCGTGAGCAGCCAAGCCGCCTTGCACCCCGAACACCCCCAGCTCGCGTACGCGGCCATCGAGCCGCTTCGCCTGTTTGGCTTGGCGCCGCAACAATCGGTGGCGGTGTTGAGCCGAGTCTTGGCCGCCGAGCCGGGCGTGACCATCGAGGCGCAAACCGAGGGCTACATCCTCGCCACGGCACGAACGCCTTGGCTGGGCTTTGTAGACGATTTGGAGTTTTGGCTCAACCCCACGCTCGGCGTGATCGAGGTGCGCAGCGCCAGCCGCTTGGGCCGCGAAGACTTCGGCACCAACCGCCAACGCATCGAGCGCATCCGCAGCGCTTACAACACCGCCACTGAAAAACCCATCGACGCGACAGACCCTGTGGGTCAGTGAGGCGCTGTGTTGTTCAACACAAGACCGACACGCTCGCCAAGACGAGCAGTGCCTAACTGGTCGAACAGTTGGCGGCCGTAGCGGCTGATTTGCCGCCTGAGCAGCGCGAAGCAATTCGACGCGAGCTGGCCATTGACATCCGTGCCGCGTAGCGTTACACTGAACGGAAATGATCAAGACCTTCTCACACAAGGGCATAGAGACTTTTTTCATAAAAGGCACAAAGGCAGGCATCCAGGTGGTGCATGCGGCCAGGCTGTCAAGGCAATTAGCGCAGTTGAATCAAGCCCAGACTCCTCGCGATATGAATCTGCCTGGCTGGCGGCTTCATCCACTGTCTGGAGGGCTTGAGGGGCATTGGGCGGTAACGGTCAGCGGCAATTGGCGCTTGACGTTCCGGTTTGAGGATGGAGATGCGATCCTGGTGGATTACCAGGACTACCACTGAGGTAAATGAGATGAGCAGAATGCACAACCCACCGCACCCAGGGCTAACGCTGCGAGATGACGTATTGCCTGCCCTGGGCATTAACGTCACTGAAGCAGCAGAAGCCTTGGGCGTCACGCGCCCAACGCTTTCACGTGTGCTGAACGGTGCGGCTGCTGTGTCGCCGGAAATGGCCTTGCGCCTGGAGCGTTGGCTGGGTGTGGAGAACGGTGGTCGCGCAGATGTGTGGCTGGGCATGCAAGCGGCCCACGACCTGTGGGCGGCTGAGCAGAATTCCAAAGCGCTCATTCGCAAGGTCAAACCCCTCTCGGCTGAGGCGCTGGCGGTCGCCTAAACCCTAGGAAAGGCCACTCACGTTGCTTGGTGCTTGGTGGAGCCGAGAACACCAACATCCGCACGTGTCGCATGCATTAAAATTCAAGCTTCGCGGGTGTCGTTCAATGGTAGGACTCTTGCTTCCCAAGCAAATAACGTGGGTTCGATTCCCATCACCCGCTCCACGCGCGCTTTGAGCCGCCATTTCAAGCCCGCACGCGCAACTCTCGCGTCGCCCACAGGCTGAGCAAGACCAGCGGCAAGCACACCCCAAACGCCCACCGGATGCCCATCGCCTCGGCCACCATGCCCAGCAGCGGGGGCGCAAGCAAGAAGGCTGTGAAAGCCAGTTGTGACAAGGCGGCCACGTTGACGGCCGCTGGCCGGTCGTGGCGCTGGGCCGCGGCCGACATGGCCAAGGGGAACACCACGCTGGTGCCCGCGCCCATGAGGGCAAAGCCCACATAAGCCACCACGGGGTGCGGGGCCAACACAACCATCACCACGGCCAGCGCCAAGGTGCACAAAGCCGTGCGCGCCACGGCCACGGGCGAGTAACGCTCGACAAAGCGGTCGGCGTTGAAGCGCACCAAGGCCTGTGCGATGGCGCAGGTGGCCACGGCCAAACCGGCCCACGCCGGTGACAGGCCAAAGACATCGCGCATGTAAATGCTCGACCAGTCGATGCCCGCGCCCTCCAAGGTCATGGCCGAAAAGCTGATCGCCACCAACCACAGGATGGGAAACGTGGGTCGGGCAAAGCGCGGCATGTCCACGGGCTCTCCCGTTTGGGGCCGATCGGGGTAAGGCACGAGCGGGCTCAACAAAGCCCAGTTGGCCAGGCCCACGAGGAGCACCGTCATACCCAGTTGCCACTGCGGGCTGAAACCCAGCTTGGCGCACAGCGAACCCAGCAACGCCGCGCTGAAAAAGCCCACGCTCCAAAAACCGTGGGCGCGGTTCATGATGCGGCGCTGTTCGTGGTGTTCGGCCCGGTCGGCTTCGACGTTGACGATCACCTCCATCGCGCCCACCGCTATGCCGGCGGGCACCAACATGGCGAAAAGCTGCCACGAGCTTTGTGCCCACGAGGCTGCGGCGTAGCTGATGGCCGTGATCGGCATGAGCGTGAGCAGCGAGCGGCGGTGGCCCCAGCGGGCGATGAAGGGGTGGCCCCAAGTCAGCGAGATCATGGTGCCCGCGGCCGTGCCGATCAGGGCCAGGCCCAAAGCGCCCTCGCCCACGCCCATGGCGAGTTGGATCTCGCCGATGCGCGGGTACAAGCCACCCAAGCAAAAGGAATACAAAAAGAACGCGGCAAAGATGCGTTGCACCCCGCTCAGCGGCAGCATCCAGCCCAGGCCAGCGGTCACACAGCGCCCCACAACACCGCCAAGCCCAGCGCGAAGAAGATCACCGCCGCCACGATGTGCAAAGCACGGATGGGGATGCGCCGGGTCAGCGCCTCGCCCCAAAACACCACCGGCGCGTTGGCCAGCATCATGCCCAGCGTGGTGCCAGCCACCACGGCGACCAAGTTGGCGTATTGCGCACCCAAGGCCACGGTGGCGATTTGGGTTTTGTCGCCCATCTCGGCCAAGAAGAACACCCACGCCGTGATGGCGAACACACCCCAAGGGTGTTTGCCCGTGTCGGCCTCGTCGTCGCCGAGCTTGTCGGGAATCAGGACCCAAACGGCCATGGCCAAGAAGCTCACGCCCAAGATCCAGCGCATCACATCGGGCCCGACCCAGGCCATCACCGCCGCGCCCACCGCGCCAGCCAGCGCGTGGTTGAGCAGCGTGGCCACCAAAATGCCCGCCACGATGGGCCACGGCCGTTTGAAACGTGCAGCCAAGACCAGTGACAAGAGTTGCGTCTTGTCGCCCATTTCAGCCAAGGCCACCACACCGGTAGAAATCCAGAACGCGTCCACAAACACCTCAAATTCCAAAAAAAACGCCCGCACAAAGCGGGCGTTGACGTACTGATTTTACGGCCTCAGAGCAAGGTCACGCCGGTCTTGGATTGGATGTGTTCGCGCGTCACGCCGGGGGCGGTTTCCACCAGCTTCAGGCCTTGTGGTGTCACATCCATGACGCCCAAGTCGGTGATGATGCGGTCGACCACGCCCAAGCCGGTCAGCGGCAAGGTGCACTGGGGCAAGATCTTGAGGTCTTCGGTGCCGTCTTTTTTCTTGGCCACGTGTTCCATCAAGATGATGACGCGCTTGACGCCCGCGACCAAGTCCATCGCGCCGCCCATGCCTTTGACCATCTTGCCGGGGATCATCCAGTTGGCTAGGTCGCCTTTTTCGCTGACCTGCATGGCGCCCAAGATCGACAGGTTGATCTTGCCGCCACGGATCATGGCAAACGATTGGTCGCTGCCGAAGATGGCCGAGCCCGCGATGGTGGTGACGGTTTGTTTGCCGGC